>NZ_CP104578.1:8217967-8543434 GCF_036826855.1 Streptomyces sp. SJL17-4
GACGCGCCACGAACGGAGTGCGCCGGAGGCGAACGAATCGAGCGAACGGATGCGGCCGTGCGCAGGTTCAGAAGGTGAGCACAGGACGAGTGGAGAGGTCCTCGCAGAGATCCTCCCCGTCGGAGCTGTACACGAACTCGGCCATGGAGCGATTGCGGTTCGCCGTGGCCAGCGGAAGCCACCCCAGAAGATGTCCGTAGCCGCCACACACCGACTCACCGCCGTCCCCGC
The DNA here is from genome assembly GCF_036826855.1 of Streptomyces sp. SJL17-4. NCBI lineage: Bacteria > Bacillati > Actinomycetota > Actinomycetes > Kitasatosporales > Streptomycetaceae > Streptomyces > Streptomyces sp. SJL17-4. The sequence continues at coordinate 8,218,199 of NZ_CP104578.1, forward strand.
CGTGGACTGCGGTGACGTCGCTCGTCACCTCTGCGCGGTAGGTGTCGTAGGCGATGTGCAGGCCGAAGGCGTTCGGCTGGTTCTGCGGCCCGTCCGAGTCCCCGTAGGGGATGCGGTCGAGGGGGCAGTCGTTGCCCCATCGGAACAGGGTGGTGGCTCCGGCCCCGCAGGCGTGCTCCCACTCGTCGGAACTCGGCAGACGCAGGCCACGAGCCGCGAGTACTGCCGGCATGTCTGCCGGCGGGTCGGTGAGGTTCTCGTCCTCCACGGCCATGAGCACGGTGGCCAGGGTGACGCGCCGACGCAGGCTCAGCACCTGGGCGAGGTGGGCACGCAGGCCGGGCGCGTAGCCGAAGCCCTGCTCCAGGCTCTCCGCGTAATCGGCGTCCTGCTCAGGCGTCGGTTGCCAGGCGTCGAGGTCGAACCCGAGCGTCACTTGGCCGCCGGGTATCAGAGCGAACTCCTGCGCCGTCCGTTCGATCCGGACGCGATGCAGTGGACTGCCGAGGTGCTCAACGGTCTCGACGGCGGTCACGCGGCCACCGACCAGCTCCGCGGCCTCGCGGGCGACGCGGCGTGCAGTCGGCAGATCGAATGACCGCCACAGGTCAAGACTGAGATCGGCGAGAGACATGTGCCGCAGTGTTGCACGGGCTTCTGACATGGCACGGTCGCAGGCGAGCCCCGCGCCGCGCGGGCGCGGACACCGGACACGATTCATCGGACCGCACCCGTTCGGGTGGCGGTCGGGCTCGGGTGCCGTATCTCGACGTACCGCCGTTGAGTGCTGGTGTGCTGGGCGTCGGCGATTGGCCGGCCGGGGTACGGGCCCTGGGTCGGCAATCGGGAAACGCCGGATCCCGGTCTGATGGGCGGTCTACCGTACGGGTATTCCGCGCTGCCTGTCGCGGTCGCACGAGGAGGAATCCTGTGTCATCACCCTGCGACCCCCAGTACGCTCCCGCCGGCGACGTGGGTGCGGCCCTCCTGATGATCGACTCCCGGCTCAAATCCATCTACGACGGCAGGACCGAGACCGACCCCGAACAGCAGCAGCTGATCGCCCAGTTCACCGCTTCACTGGGTCCCAGGGAAGCACGCGACGTGCTGGACGGCGCGTGCACGCTCATCTTCATGTTCATGAAGTGGCTGCGGATGGCCTACGAGGACCACGACAAGGACGTCATCGAGTACGTCGTGCCCAGTTTCGTGGCCACGATGCGCATGATGCCCAGGAGCGTCCGTCCCGAGGTCATCCCCACCATGGCCGGCATGCTCGTCGCGGCGGGCACGGGCCTGAGCCCCAGCCTGTGGCGCCAGCAGTACGGAGAATGGACCAAGGACGAGATGAACCCCCTGGAAGCCACGGCCTTCCTGCTCGCGGAGCACATCAACCGGCTCACGGACGACCGCGACTTCGCGACCCGCCTGATCACCGAAGCCCTGTCCAGGGCGGACCAGGACTGACATCGCCAGTGCCCCCCGGCCCTGACGCCCGCCGCGGCACCGTGGTTCGTCGGGGGTGACGCGTACGCGTACGCGCTGTTGCTGTCCGTTCCGGTCAGCAACAGCGCGGCGCCGTCGTCCTCGCTCCGACTCTCAGTACGCGTGTCCCACGTGGGCGATGGCCTGCTTCAGCAGCGCCCCACGACCGTCCGGCATCTCGCTCTGTACGGCGGGGGAGGCGGCTTCCTGCGGGCTGAACCAGACGAGGTCCAGAGCGTCCTGCCGCGGGCGGCAGTCGCCGCTCACCGGCACGATGTACGCCAGCGAGACCGCGTGCTGGCGAGGGTCGTGGTACGGCGTGATGCCCGCCGTGGGGAAGTATTCGGCGACGGTGAAGGGCTGCAGGGAAGGAGGGACGCGCGGCAGGGCCACGGGGCCGAGGTCTTTCTCCAGGTGGCGTAGGAGTGCGTCACGGACGCGCTCGTGGTGCATGACCCGGCCGGAGACCAGGGTGCGGCTGATGGTGCCGTCCGCACCGATCCGCAGGAGCAGACCGATGCTGGTGACTTCGCCGCTGTCGTCCACGCGCACGGGTACGGCCTCGACGTACAGGATCGGCATCTGGCCCCGAGCCGTGTTCAGCTCGTCCGTGCTCAGCCAGCCGGGTGTGGTCTCTGTCATGTCGGACATCGCTTGATCATACTTACCCGACCATGCCTCGGCCTAGGCCGCGTGTCTGCCAGGCGGGTGGGAGTTCACGTGTGCGCCCCGCCCTTGGGCGGCTGAGAACCGCACGATCACGCCAGCCGGGAACGGTTCCGGACGAGTTGCGCGGACAATCGGCGACCGTGCTCGTGGCCGGGCTAGCGTCCGCCCATGTACACGACAAAGAAGCGCGTGATGCGCGCCCTCGGGATCGCGTCCGCCGTGGTGGGGCTCGTCACGCTCGGAACACCGTCAGTATCTGCTGCCGACGCGCCGTGCAACGAGAGTTATTGGGACTGCGAGATCCACTGGGGCGGGAACACCTATCAGGTGCAGAACAGCCACAACAACTCCGACTTCCAGTCGTGGCTCTGGGTCAACGACGAGTCCGCCGACGGTCGTGGCGCCTTCTTCCGGCTCGTTTTCCGGGGCGACCCGGACGGTACCGAATACCGTCGGCCCTGGGACAACGACGGCGCGAACAACGGGGGCTTCGTGACGACGTACACGCGCGACGTCTACGCCTTCAAGGTGTGCGAGGAAGGCAGTGGCCTGCCTGATGCATGCAGTGGCTGGATCTACCCGCGATCCGTGTAGCCCCGCCGTAGCCCCGCCGTGGCCCCGGCGACCGCGTGTGAGGGGCCCGTCGGCGGCACCCGTCAGCCACGTCCTGCACTGCTCGGTGTGCCGGTCGAAGCGGGCGAAGGCTTGGAGCCTGTCCCCGACCTGGGTCAGGTCGGACAGGGCGGGTAGCCGGTTCCCGGCGAGGCGGTCGCGCCAGGTGCGGACAGTGTCCAGGCGCAGCCCGGTCTCGCGGGCTATGCGCGCGTTGGTGCGGCCGCGCGCCGCGTGCAGGACGACCTGGGCGCGCTGGCGCAGTCGATGGCACCCTTTCCTGCGGCGTGCCGCGCTGCACGGCTGTTCCGGTCAGTCGGTGGCGGTCAGTGCCTCGCGTGCGGTGGTGAGGATCTCCTCGGAGAGCGGGGAGCCATTGGTGGCCCGGGACAGGACGAGTGCGCCGAGCATGGTGCACAGCCGGGTGAGGCCGTCCTGGTCCTCGGTGTCGAGCCAGTCGGCGAAGTCGCCCACTCCCTGGGTGTAGACGCGGCGGGCCTCGCTTTCTCCGCCGTCGCGGGCCATGTCGGTGGCGAGTGCGGCGACGGGGCACCCCTCTGCCGCGCTGTCGCGGTGCTCGGCGGAGAGGTAGGTGTCGATCAGCGCCCGCTGGGCGGCGTCACGCTGTCCGGCGTGCTGATCGAGCCCGTCCCTGTGGTGCTGGGCGAGTTCGCCGAACGCATGGGCGGTGGCTTCGTCGATGAGTGCCTCCTTGGAGGTGAACTGCTTGTAGAAGCCGCCGTGGGTCATGCCGGCCGCCTTCATGAGGTCGGCGACGCTGACGTGCGTCCCCTGTTCCCGGAACAGGCGGGACGCGGTTTCAACGACCCGCCGGCGGTTCTCCTCCGCCTGCGCCTGCGATACGCGGCCCATCGGCCACCTCCCGATTGGATGTCGACTGGCATCTATCTTAGGTCCATGTTTAGATTGTAGTCGTAATCTAATCGGTGGGTCGCGTGACGGCGGCCGTGGCGCTGGGAGTGGGCATGGAACTGAAGGACGCGGTGGCAGTGGTCACCGGCGCCAACCGGGGGCTCGGGCGGCATCTGGCCGGCCAGCTCGTGGAAGGCGGGACCAAGGTGTACGCGGCCGCCCGTCGCCCCGAAACGGTGGACCTTCCGGGTGTCATCCCGCTGCGGCTCGACGTGACGGACGCGGAGTCGATCCGGGCGGCGGCTCGCACCGCCTCCGACGCGACGCTGCTGGTCAACAACGCGGGCATCTCCACGGGAACGCCCCTGATGGCGGGCAGCCCGGACGCGGTACGTCTCGAGATGGAGGTGAACTTCTTCGGCCCGCTCGCCGTGACGCGGGCTTTCGCCCCGGTCATCGAGTTCAACGGCGGCGGCGCCGTGCTCAACGTGCTGTCGGTCCTGTCCTGGCTGCACCCGGCCGGCCTCGGTGCCTACGCCGCGGCGAAGGCCGCGGCATGGGCGCTGACCGGTGCCGCCCGAGAGGAACTGGCGCCCCGCGGCATCTCCGTCTCGGCCCTGCACGTCGGATACATGGACACCGACATGGCCGCCGGCGTTCCCGCCGGCCAGAAGACCGACCCCGCCGAGGTCGCCGCCCAGGCCCTGTCCGGCATCGAGCGGGGACTGCCCGAGATCCTCGCCGACGAGACCACCCGGCACGTGAAGCGGGGCCTGGCCGCATCGCCGTACGCAGCGTGAGGCGCGCCCGCCGCAGCGGTGTGGGGCGCCATGAACCAGCACTGAACACCAGAAAGCATCTCGTACCGGGGCATCCCGAAACGAGCGGAGATCCCGTCCCTGTGCGGACGAGACAGGGAGACGGCGATGAAGACCTATGTGATCGAGAAGTACGGTGACCAGTCCGCGGTGCGTGCCGCCGAGATGCCCGACCCGGAGCCGGGCGCCGACGACGTGCTGGTCAAGATCCATGCGGCCAGCGTCAACCCGCTGGACTTCAAGCTCCGCGACGGCGACTTCAAGCTGATCCTCCCGTACCGCCTCCCTCTCGTGCTGGGCAACGACCTCGCAGGAGTGGTGGTCCGGGTCGGCTCGGCCGTCACCCGGTTCGCAGTGGGTGACGAGGTCTACGCCCGGCCCGACAAGGACCGCATCGGCACGTTCGCCGAACTCATCGCCGTCCACCAGAACGACCTGGCCCACAAGCCGGCCACCCTCTCCATGGCGGAGGCCGCGTCCCTTCCCCTGGTGGCTCTCACCTCATGGCAGGCGCTGGTCGAGAGGGCACAGGTCCGGCCGGGCCAGAAAGTCCTGATCCACGCGGGCGCCGGCGGAGTGGGCACCATCGCCCTCCAACTGGCCAGGCACCTGGGCGCCCACGTGGCCACCACCGCGAGCGCGGCCAACGCCGCCCTGGTCAAGGAACTCGGCGCTCACGTCGTCATCGACTACCGCGCCCAGGACTTCGAGGAGCTCCTGGACGGCTACGACGTCGTCCTGGACACCGTCGGCGGCAAGACCCTGGAGAAGTCGCTGCGGGTCCTCAAGCCAGGCGGGAAGGTCATCAGCATCGCCGGGCCGCCCGACGGGGACTTCGCCCGCGAGCTCGGCGCGAACGCGGTCCTGCGGCAGGCGATGAAGGCCCTGAGCTTCACGACCCGACGCCACGCCAAGCGTCAGGGCGTCACCTACTCCTTCCTGTTCATGAAGGCCGGCGGCGACCAGCTGCGCGAACTCACCCGGCTCATCGACGCCGGAGCGATCCGCCCCGTCGTCGACCGCGTCTTCCCCTTCGGCCAGACCCGCGAAGCCATGGAGTACGCCGAGAAGGGCCGCGCCAAGGCCGGCAAGGTCGTCGTCGCGATGGCGTGAGGGCCGGCACTCGCCACACCACCGACAGGCCCCGGGCAGCGAGAGGACCCCACCTCCCGTCACCGCCCACATCCCCCCACACCCACAGGAACCGACCATGACCGCACCGCGCCGTTCCCCCACCCCCACCCCCACGCCCACCCCGTCGCACAGGGACGTGCCGACCCGTTCGGTGTCCCTGGGTGGCGTCGACTTCGTCTACCGGCAGCTCGGCCCGGAAGGAGACGGCGTACCGCTGATCCTGCTCCACCATCTGACCGCCGTCCTGGACAACTGGGACCCCCGCGTCGTCGACGGACTCGCCGCCCGTCGCCGGGTGATCACCTTCGACAACCGCGGAGTCGGCGCGTCGGGCGGCTCCACCCCCGACACCATCGAGGCGATGGCCCGCGATGCGGTGCTGTTCATCCGAGCCCTGGGCTTCGAACAGGTCGACCTGCTCGGCCTGTCGATGGACGGCTTCATCGCCCAGGTCATCGCCGCCGAGGAACCGCAGCTGGTGCGCAAGGTCGTCCTCGCGGGCACCGGCCCCGCCGGAGGCCCGGGCATCGACAAGGTCACCGCACTCACCCTCCGGGACATCCTGAAGGGCATCCTGACCCGCAAGGACCCCAAGCAGTTCCTCTTCTTCACCGACACCGAACACGGCCGACGCGAAGCACGCGCCTTCCTGGAACGGCTGAAGGAGCGCACGGACGACCGCGACGAAGCCATCTCACTGACGTCGTTCCGCGCCCAGCTCAAGGCCATCCACCGGTGGGGCCTGCAAGCGCCGGCCGACCTGTCCCGCATCCGCCAGCCGGTCCTGGTGGCCAACGGCGAGAGCGACCGAATGGTGCCGAGCGAGAACACCCTCGACCTCGCCGCACGGCTGCCCCGGGGCGAACTCGTCCCCCTCTACCCGGACGCCGGGCACGGCGGCATCTTCCAGTTCCACGACGCGTTCGTGGCCAGGGCCCTCGCATTCCTCGAAGCACGGCCCGACGCCTGACCACTGACGCCCAACCGCGAAGTCGAGCCCCGAAGGACTTACGACGCAGACCACTTACTGATCGTTTCAGAATGGGTTGATTCGCAGGTCTTGCACTCGGTGATCTTGGTCGGCAGGGTGTCCGACGTGCGTGCCGATCTTGTTCCCAGAAGGCGGTCAAGAAGATCGTGGACGATGAGGATGAGCTGCTGGCTTTCTACGGCTTTTCCGCCGAGCACTGGATTCATCTGCGGACCGCGAATCCCATCGAGTCGACGTTCGCCACCGTGCGGCTGCGGGCCAAGGTGACGAAGGGTGCCGGCAGACGGGCGCCGGGCTGGCGATGATTTTCAAGCCGGTCGAGTCAGCCCACGCCCGCTGGCCTGCTGTGAACTCCTCCCATCTCGTTGCTCTGGTCAGTGCTAAGGCGCGCTCCGAACGCGGCCACCTTGTCAAACGTCCCAAGCCCCTATCGGCGTGAGCAGCCTCAGCCGATCCGCAGAAGCTGGGAGGATCTCAGGCACTCGCGCGCCGTATGTGCAGGTGGCCATCGCGGGGGAAGGAGGGCGGTGCCGCGGGCAGGATGGTGTCGAAGTCGTAGCGGCTCTTCTGTGCAACCCGGCACGATGCCAGGTTGTCCACTTGGTGCAGGAGTTCGAGACGCTCCAGCCCGTCGGCTTCGAAGGTACCGAAGGCCCAGTTGGTGAGTGCGTCCAGAGCGCGGGAGGCCACTCCCCGCCCGCGAGCGTGCGCCGCGGTCCAGTAGCCCACTTCGGCCGTCGGTGTGCCGGAGGTGACCCCCTTGAGGACCACGTTGCCCACCAACTGTTCGCGAACTGAACCGGTTGGTGCCTCAAGGACGGCGAAGCTGAACCGGTCCCAGGTTGCCCAGCCCTGCTGCTGAGCCTGCACCCAGCGTGTCCCGTCGGCATCGTTGTCCACGACAGAGCTCGCCCACCGGCGCAGTGTCCGATCCCGGCTCACCTCGACCAATGCGGCGACGTCTTCCATGCGCCAGGGGCGAAGAATGAGAGCGGGAGAGACCGGCGACGCGGTGACCTGAAGTACGACCGGGGCACTCATCAGCCGATCATATGTGGCGGCGTTCTCACCCGATGCCAGCCGCGTCCGCCCTGTGCCGCCGTGTGACCGTCCCGTCATTGCTGTGTCCGGGCGCGCAGAGCCTGGACGGACCAGTCGAACACTGGAGCCAGGCTCTCCGGGGCCGGCCAGCCGTTGACCACTGCGAGCAGCTGGAGGTACCGCTCCCTGCGGGGGTCGTTCACGCTCTCCAGCCGAGTCACCAGCCGGCGACGAAGCTCGATGTCGTCGGGGTGGCCGAGGAGGTGCGCGTAGTACGCCGTGAACTGCGCGACGATCGGATCGGCCTGGGGTGAGGCCGGGTCGATGCCGGCGGTCAGGGCTGGGCCGACCTGGTCACGGACGGCTGCGACGATGTCGCGGTGCGGGGCCGTCACGTCGCTTCGGGTCTGCTCGGCCGCCTGGTCCTCGGCCATCCGCCGCACGACGGCGCGGAAGCCCGGGTCCAGGGACATTTCGGCCAGCTCCACCCACGCCTGGACCTGCTCTGCCTCCGGGTTGTCGGGCAACTCGGGGGTCATCGAGCGCATGACCCCCGCGAATGCGGGGGCGGCGTCAAGACCGCCGAAGACGGCGTCGAGGAAATCGCCGATCAGACGGCTGCGTTCGTCCTCGGAAAGCCGGGCCAGCTGGTGCATGCGTTCTGTCTCCTCAGGTGTGGACCCGCGCTCGGCCACCGCCGTCAGCACCGCGCGCCGCAGGCGCAGGACGCGGATCTGCACCGTCAGTGCTTCGGCGTGCGCCGCGGCGACTTCGGGAAGCGAGAGCTCGCGGTCCACGACCTTGCGGATCGTGGAGAGGTCCAGTCCCAGCTCGCGCAGGGTCCGCACGAGGTCCAGGCGTGCGACGGCGTCGATGCCGTAGAGGCGGTAGCCGGCCGGGCTGCGGTCGGTCGGCGCCACGATTCCGCGATCGGAGTAGAACCGAATGGTCTTGACCGTGAGACCGGTCCGTTGAGCAAGTTCGCCGATCGGGTAGAGCGTGTCGCCGTTCATGTCCCCACCTTTGTGTCTCCCCCTACGGGAGACTCAAGTCCCTTCGCCTGCCGGCAGGCAACCACTCCTCATCCACAAGTCTTGACAATTCTTCTTGCCGGGCCAGGGCGGGCGGCTCGCCGTCGGTGTGCTGCCCGGGCCGGAACAGAAGGTCTGGCCGGTCAGCTGCGCGGGTCGAGCTTCTTGGGACCGTAGAGGGCTGCGGCCTTTCCTGTGAGCAGGGCCCAGTAGCGGTCCCCGAAGGACCAGTGCCACCACTCGGTGGGGTAGTTCACCAGTCCCGCGGCCGTGAGGACGGTGCCCAGCAGCTTCCGGTTGGCGCGGGCCTCCTCGCTGATGTTCGGGGCGTGGGTGTAGCAGGCGCCGGCGCTCTCCTCCGGGTCCGCGTTCATGCGCGTGCCCAGGTCCAGCTCGTGTCCGTCGGCATCGGCGAGGGTGAGGTCTACGGCCGCGCCGGCGCTGTGCGGCGCGATGCCGGGTGGTGACACGTACCTGCTCGCCGCCGAGTGGATCTCATGGGGGGACCAGCCGGGGTTGGCGGCTCGTAGCAGGCCGGCGTACTCCTCGAAGTACTCCCGCTGGAGGGAAGGCGGCCGGTATCCCTCGACGAACAGTAGCCGTATGCCCACCGGAAGCATCGTCTGTGCGGTGAGCAGCCGTTCCAGCACGCCTTCCCGCAGGTGGGCGAAGGCGTCCGCCGGGTCCTGCTTGCGGGTGTCGACGAGCAGACGGCCGCCGAGGCGGACGTCCACGAGGCGTTCGCCGGTCTCGGCCACGGGCACGGCGGCGACCTTCGGGTCCGACATCAGCACGATCGCGTTCATGGTGCCGTCCTTCATCCGGTCGGTGTGGTCGAGGGGCGCACGCCGAACCACTGCTCGGCGCCGTACTCCTCGAATCGCTCGACCTCGGTGAAGCCCAGCTTCGCCGCGAGGCGCATCGCGCGGTCGTTGGCGCTCCGGGTGGAGAGCACCACCGGTTCGCCAGGGCGCGCGCCGGCGAACCAGTCGAGTGCCGCCGTGCACGCCTCGAAGGCGTACCCCCGGCCCCATGCCTCCGGCAGGAACAGGAAGCCGAGTTCGGCCTCCCCGGCGTCGGGGCGGACGTGCCCCCGGCGCTGGGCACTGCGGGGGTCGAGCGTGATCGTGCCGATCATCGTTCCGTCGAGTGCGACCACGAAAAAGCCGGGGCGTCGGCCGGGTACTTCGGGCATCGCGCGTTCGAGTTCGTCGCGAGGCCGGGCGCCGCCGATGTAGGCGCCCACCTCGGGCGAGGCGAACAGTTCGACGAACACCGCACGGTCCCGGGCCTCGGACGCGCGGAGCACGAGCCGTTCGGTCGGTATCGGGACGGGCGGCCAGGCGATGGTTCCGGGTTCGATCACGGAGGGGAACCTATCCCACGCCCCGTGGGAACGACCGGCGGAGAAGCCCGGCTGCTGCCTGGTGGTCTTCTCCAGAGGTCTGCAACCGGGACCGCTTCGGCACGCGTGTCGATGATCAGAGAAGCGAGCGCAGAGCGGAATCGGCGGGCCGGCGAAGCGAGCGCGGGACGGCGAACGGACGGAAGGTGACACAGCGTGGATCACGACCAGGTGCTCGAAGCGTTTCAGCTGGAATGCGAGGCTCTCGACGACGCCGTGGCCGGACTGTCCGAGGGTGAGTGGAAGCTCCTGACACGCTGCACTCCCTGGACGGTACGCGACCTGCTCGGGCACGTATGCGTGGTGATCGACTGGCTGCCGGCCATGCTGGACGCGCCGGCCCCCGGCGAGGCGGAGATCTCCGCGGTGGAGTACTACCGCCCGGACGACCGCTTCTCACCCCGGACTAACGGTAAGCGGATCGCATTGGCCCAGGAGCGTGCGGCGGCACCGGCCGACGGCGCCTCCTTCGCCGAGGACTTCGCCACGACGTGGCGGCGGGTCGACCGGCTGTGCCGGGCCGAAGCAGGCGGTCGGACGGTACGGACACGCCATGGCGACGCCATGCTCCTGTCGGAGTTCCTCCTCACCCGCGTCGTGGAAGTCGCCGTCCACGGCCTCGACCTGGCCGACGCACTCGGACGCGAAGCCTGGCTCACCCCGGCGGCCGGTGACACCGTGACGGAGCTGCTCCTGGGAGCGGAACACGCCCTGGCGGCCGACAAGCTGGAGTGGAGCCGTCCCCACTTCCTGCGCAAGGCCACCGGCCGGGAGCCGCTGACCGAGCCTGAGGCCGCACAGGTCGAACGGCTCGGCATCCGCTGGCTCGCCCTGGGCTGATCTCCGTGCACAAACCGGTCTGGGTCGGAGACCGCGCCCAGGTAGTGGTGGCCAGTCATGTGGCACCAGGCGGGCAGGTCGAGAGGGGCGGCCGGGACAGTGCTCGGCGCGGTCGATCTACTTGCGCAGGCTCACCCGCGGCCTCGCGCTCTACGGGGCGTAGCTGATCGTCTCAGGATGAGGTTCGCAGGCGGCGCAGGGATATGAGGCTGCAGGCCAGTTCGAGCAGACCCTGATGGAGATCGGCGCGTCGCTCGTAGCGGATGCGGAGCCGTTTGAACTGGCCAGGCGAAGGTGCGCTCGACCACCCAGTGCACCTTGCCCAGTCCGGAACCGTGGGTGATGCCGCGCCGGGCGATCAGCGGCTTGATGCCCCGCTTCCACAGTAGGCGGCGGTACTTGTCGAAGTCGTAGCCCCGGTCCGCATACAGGCGCCGGGGCCTGCGGCGGGGACGTCCGCGCAGACCTCGGATCGGCGGAACTGCGTCCAGCAGCGGCAGGAGCTGGGTGACGTCGTGCCGGTTGCCGCCGGTGAGGCTTACGGCGAGCGGGGGTTCCGTGACGGTCGACGATCAGGTGGTGCTTACTCATTCGGAAACGATCAGTTAGGCCGATCAGGCCGAGCCGAGCGAGTCGAGTCGGGTCGGCCAGGCGGCCGGGTTATACGTGATCCCTGTGGAGCACACCCCTCGGCGATACGGAGGTCGATCGTGACGAACGGCGACAAGTGGACGGCCGTCGGGCCTGCCACAGTGGGCTTCGAGACCAAAACCGGCACCTTCACCACAGGTGCCCGGATCAGCGGCCGCGAGACCGGACTGGCGGCGGCCTGCGAACAATCCGGGAGCGGTGTCCACGGGACGGGCAAGGGCGAGGCCAAGCCGGGGGTGCTCGGCTCCTCGACGAGCAACAACGGCGTCGGTGTGAAGGGCGAAGCTCACGTCGGTTCGACGGCCTTCGGTGTGTGGGGCAGTTCGAACAGCGGCCTCGCCGGCTTCTTCGAGGGCAACGTCCGCGTCACCGGCAGCTTCGAAGTGGAAGGCAACAAGAGCCTCGCACTGCGCATGGACGACGGGACGCATCGGATCCTGTACGCGGTGGAGGCCCCGGAGAGCTGGTTCGAGGACCTCGGTTTCGGTGAACTCGTCGACGGCCACGCCCGGGTCACCCTCGACCCGGAGTTCGTCGCGGTCACCGAGGACGCCCCCTACCACGTCTTCCTCACGGAGTACGGGGCTCCGAGCGGCCTGTACGTGACGGACCGGTCCGCCGCCGGCTTCACCGTGCGCTCGGCCGCCGGCAGCGACACGAGCGGCGAGTTCAGCTACCGCGTGGCGGCCCTGCGCCGTGGCCCCCAGCCCGAACGGTTCGCGGTCCGTCCCGCCCTCTCGACGCCTGGATCGGTCGGCTAGGCACTGTCCGGCTGATCATGTGGCTGTCTGATCAGTTGCTCGTTGATGCAGTCATGGGGCGGGGAGATTGAACGCATCGCGAGTGGTCGCTTGTGGAGCCGCATCTGCCACCTTCCGGCAGGCGGGGAGGCCGGTGGAACGATCACCGCACCGCTTCAACGGAATTATGTTCCGGATCCGCACCGGCGTCCCTCGGCGTGACCTGCCGGAACGATACGGCTCCTGGAAATCCGTCTACGAGAGGCATCGCCGCTGGTCGGCGGACGGCACCTGGGACCGGATCCTGCAGGCGGTCCAGGCCCACGCCGACCTGGCCGGCCGGATCGACTGGGGCATGGTCGGTGTCGACTCGACCTCCTGCAGGGCCCACCAGCACGCGGCCGGAGCCCGCAAGGCCACCCCGCGGGTTCCGAAAAAAGGACGACGCCCCGGCACACCGCCCCGACGAGGGGGTCGGACGGTCCCGGGGCGGGCTGACCTGCAAGATCCACCTCGCCGTGAAATACCGGGACCGACCTCTCAGAATCCCGGGGCAGGGATGAGGCTCGGCCACCACTGGGGCACGCCGCTGGGGCACGGAGGAGTGGCGGCGCTCTCCCAGAAGACCGAGATGACGCACCAGACAACACCCAGCAGCGTCACCGCGAGAGCCAGGGCATGGAGAAGGGGACGATTCCCCAGACAGGCGCCCACAGCAACCCAGACCAGCAGCAGGACCGTCCAGAGACCCGGGATGAACAGCCACACCAGGAAACTACCGTTGGCCGCGTTGTTCACCCCCACGTCACAGGCGGTCCACGACCTGCCCAGAAGCATGGCAGCGGATACTGCGAGCAGTAGCGCCACCACCGCCCCGAGACCCCCGTGCAGCCGTCGACTCCCCACAGGCCCCCCGTTCTCCGTCCGATGCGGGAAGCGCCGGATCCGCATCGCTCATCACTGCCGGATCCATCCAGTCCCCGGCACTGACCAACGGGGAAACGGACGCCCCTGGATCCTAGTAATCACATGATCCGCCGGACAGTGCCTAGTGATCTGACCGCAGCTCGACGCGGTTCCTTCTCGCGCCGAGAGATCCGAGCCGTCGACCGCGGAGCCAGCCCGTCGACTCGCCACGCCCGGCCGGGCCGCCGGCCTATGCGGTCAGAGCACTAGGGAGGCGTCCTGTCCGCCGCGTCCTCGGGTACGGCGTCCGACGACGCGACACCGGGGGTGACGAGTGCCGAGAGGCACCGGTCCGCCGGGCGGCCGATCAGCTCGGGGTGCACCAGGAGGCCCTTTTCCTCCGCCGACTTGCTCTTGTCGGCGATCAACGGATTGGCGCGGGCCCAGTTGTCGCAGCGGACGCCCGTGATCTGCCAGCAGACGTCCAGCCCCGCTGCCCCGCCCGCTATCTCGAAGGTGTGGTCCGTGAGGGGACGGCTGACGTGCAGGTCGGGGGCCGGGGCGCCGATCGCGGTGAGCTGGTAACGGAAGGATTCGTTCAACGACTCGAGGTCCCGGTAGACGCCCGCCATGACGTCGCAGATGCTGTGCTCGTACTCCAGGGGCGTCGTCGCGCCGGCCCGGAGCCACTGCACGACTCCGTGCGTGTACTCGTGCACGATGATGCCGAGGTCGGCGGCCCCCGGCACGAGCTTCATGTCGAAGCGCATGCGCGGAGGGTTCGTCGTGCCGATCCATTCGCTCTTGTCGGCGGTCGGGACCCCCTGAGGGTCGACGTCGACCGGGACCATCTTGGCGTTGAGCGTCGTGTTGCCCAGGCCGCGGAGGTAGCGGGCGAAGGAGTCCACCCAGTAGTAGGCGTTCGCGCTGAGAAACGCCTTGTCGTTGGGGTGGGTGTCGAACACGAACGAGGGCTCGGTCGGCTCCGGCTGGGGGAACCCCGAGTCGTCCCAGTCCAGGCAGCGGCACCAGTCGCCGTCGAGGTGGAACTTCCCCGCGTCGTCGGCCTCCTTGATCTCCGCCTGGACCTCGTGGGCATGAGGTTTCAGGTCGGCGTCGCTCGACAGGGAACTCAGCGTGGCGCTGTTCGACGATGTCACGGGGTCGGGGATGAAGACCTTGAGCGTCGCCGTCGCGTATCGTCCGGCGACCTCGACCCAGAGGAGCTTCCCGCCGACGGCGTCGACGACGACACGGAAGTGCTCGAACGGGCCGGAGGTCTCGACGACGAGGTCGTGGACGAGGTGCAGCTTGCCGTCGGGGCGCCTCTTCCCCTTCTTCAACAGCGCGACCGAGGCGGTGGGGCGGTCCGCCTCCGGCAGTGGGGGCCTGGTCGTGTCACGCAGATAGACCAGGTCGTCGCGGACCACTGAAGCGGTTTCGTACCCCTCCTCGAAGGGGGCGAGCGCGGCCTTCTCGACGACGTCGGGAGCCATGGCCTCACTCGCGTCCGGGGCGTCGGAGACGTCGAGCTCCGTCGTGTTCTCGACCTGCACGACCGCCGCCTGCCCGGTGTCGGCCACCACCTGGAGCGTGGCCCCGAAGATCGGGACGTCCTGGTGGAACTGCTGGTAGCGGACGTTGAGCGTCGCCTCGTTCTCCTCCTTGCCGACCTCGCGGAGGTCCGCACCGTCCGTCCCGAGGTCCTGCGCGCGCTCTCGTACGAAGGTGTTGACGGCCCGGCGGGCGGTCGGCGCGCGGAAGAGCGTCGCACCGGGGTCCAGGTACCTGCGGAGGACGCCGTCGGCGCCCCTGTGCTCACCGACCCCGGGGGCCACCTTCAGCGGCAGGCCGGGCACTGGGCCCGGGTCGTTCCTGTGCCTGCGTTCGTCGTTCCGGCCCATGACGTGCTCCTCTGCGCACTCTGGTCCCATCCCCCTGGCATCCCGCCCCTGGGTGACGTGCTCCGTCGACGGACACCCCCCATCGGTCGGCCTCGGCGGCGCGGATGACAGTGGGGTACGTCAAGGGGCCTCCGCGGGACCGTCGATCCGGAAGTGCGAGGAGGGGCGAACGATGTCCGCCGCGCGTCCCCCGCTTGCGACCGTCGTGCGCGTCGCCAAGGTGCCGAAGTTCTGCCTGCCGCCCATGGCTCGTGCTCCCATCGCCTGCGGCCGCGTCCCCTCCACCAGCTTAGACACGTGCACGCCGGTCGACCACGCGACAGGATGGGCGCGCGGTGCGCCGCAGGGCGGCCATGCTGACTCACAGTCACAGTTTTGACTGTCCGTCACCGCGCTGACTCAGCGTTGCCCTGCTGACTCAGCGTCGCCGACTTGACTCACCGTCACCGTCACCGACCCGGGAGCCGCGCCGCCGCCGACGGTCATGGTGTGGCCTCCGCTCCGCCGTCCCCGCCGCCCGCCCGGGCGCCCGGAGCGCTCGGCGTCTCCGTGGCCCGTACGGGCTGCGCCGGCACAGCAGGCTGTACGAACTGGCGGGCCTGCAGCTCGTACGCCTCCCTGAAGGCCCCGGTGCCGGTGGCCGGGTCCATGAGCTCGGCGAAGGTGCCGTGCTCGACGACCCGGCCGCCGTCCAGCACATAGATCACGTCGGCGTGACGGGCGCTGGCCAGGCGGTGGGTGATCAGTACGGTGGTCTGCCCCTTGTCCGCCAGCTGGTGGATCTGGTCGAAGACCCGCTGCTCGGCGGCCGCGTCCAGGGCGCTGGTGGGCTCGTCGACGATCAGTACGGCGCCGTCGCGGTGCCGGGCCCGGGCGAGGCCGAACTTCTGCCACTGGCCGCCGGAGATCTCCTGCCCGCCCTTGTAACCGCGGGCGAGGAGGGAGTCCCAGCGACGCGGGAGTCCCGTGACGACCTCGTCGGCCCCCGAGTAAGCGGCGGCCGGTTCGATGGCCGCGTCGTCCATCGAACCGGACGTGCGTCCGATGCCGATGTTGACGCGGGCGGTGAACGGCCATCGGAAGAAGTCCTGGGCGACCATCGCCACGCGCGCGAAGACCTGCGCCCGGTCGGCCTCCGCCGTGCTCACCCCGCCCCACAGGACTCTGCCGCTGTCGGGGAGCCGGGCGCCGCTCAGGAGGCTGATCAGCGTCGACTTGCCGGCGCCGTTGCTCCCGACGAGGGCGACGGTCTTCCCGCGGGGGATGATCAGGTCGACCTCGGACAGGGACGGCTTGTCCTTTCCCGGGTAGGTGAAGGTGACCCGTTCGAACCGGATCTCGTCCACCTCCTCGGGCAGATCGCGCCCACCGGTGGGGATGGCGCGCCGCACGGCCTCCGTGCACAGGGTCTCCAGATC
The DNA here is from genome assembly GCF_036826855.1 of Streptomyces sp. SJL17-4. NCBI lineage: Bacteria > Bacillati > Actinomycetota > Actinomycetes > Kitasatosporales > Streptomycetaceae > Streptomyces > Streptomyces sp. SJL17-4. The sequence continues at coordinate 8,234,717 of NZ_CP104578.1, forward strand.
GGCGACGAACAGCGCCTCCTCCTGCACGTCCGTGACACGCAGGACGAGGTCGGTGATGCTGGCCGAGCCGGTGCGGATCGCCAGCACCGCCGTGCCGGCCACCGCGAGGTCCATGCGCCCGTTCCACAGCAGCAGCCCGAGTACCCCGTACGTGGCGACGGTGGCGAGCCCCCGGGCCGAGTCGGCCAGCACATGGGTGCGCGCGCCGGTCCAGGCGAGCCGGGTCTGCTCGCGTTCGCTGGTCTGTGCCATCTCGCGGAAGTGGGTGAGGAGGAACGGAGCCACGTCGTGGACGCGGATCTCGGCCGCCGCCTGCTGGTTGATCAGGAGCTGGCTGATCAGTTTGGCGGCCCGGACGTGCTGGACGAAGCGGTGCCAGCTGACGTACCGGTGCCTGGCCATGGTGAGTGAACCCCACGCGCTGGGGAGCGCCATGAACGCCAGCAGCGGCAGGAGCGTCCAGTGCAGCACCGCGAGAACACCGGCGGCGGCGATCAGGGAGATCGTCGAGGTGACCACGGCGGTGCAGTAGCCGACCATCCGCCGGGCCGCGTCGGCGCCCCACTGCGCGGAGTCCATCAGCTTGTGGAAGGCGTCGTCCTCGATCGCCTCCAGCTCCACCCTGGCCACCAGCCCGAGATAGCGCTCGGTCGCCACCCTCTGGGCCTTCGGTTCCAGAATCCCGGTGGCAGCGGCCGAGGCCGACTTGCATGCCGAGCCGATCACCGCCAGCACGGCGACCAGGGTGAGCGACGGCAGCGCGGCGCGGAGCCTTCCGGCGATGTCGCCCGAGGCCAGCAGCTCGACGAGGAGGGAGTTGACCGCGATCAGGGAGACGGCCTGTGCGATGCCGCGAGCGATCTCACAGACGGCGACCGTGACGAACGCCCGCTGGTCGGCCTCGCGAGCCAGCCGGATCGCCACCGCGACCTGCCGCGGCAGCGCGCCGCCCATCTGCCGCAGCCCGAGCTTGAGCCAGGCGCCGTCGTGGCTGCCCCAGCCGTAGTCGTAGGTGAGCTCGCCGCCGAACAGCAGCTGCTCGGAGGGCGAGGGGCCGTCCACCGAGACAGGGGCGGTGACCTTGCTGTCGGTCATCCCCACCACCTCGCATCCGGCCGTGCCGCGCAGGAGACGCAGGCGGTACGTCGGGGCCGTACCGTCACGGCGGAGAGACGGGAAAGCGCAGGTCCAGCAGCGGGAGGAAGAGCGGTCCTGGGATGCGGCAGGGGGTACATGTCAGCCTCCGGGAAGGGGTGCGGTAAGGGGTCGCCGGGCTCAACGACGACCCCCGCCCTCTCGAACACATGACTTTTGGACGCGCTGTGAACCCCGACTCCAGGCGAAAGTTCGTTCGTTCCCGGTACACCGACCCTTGCCGGGCTTGGCCCGTGCGTGGACGCGTCGGTGGCCGAAACGCCGACGCGGTCGCGGTCGTGGCCGTGCAGGCTTCGGAACCGCCCCCGACGTACGTCTCGCTGAGGAGCGTCGGCCACCGCGTAGTACTTGAGGATGACCAGGTGCCCGTACGGAGACGGACATTGCGACCGAGGGGGAACCTGGGCCCGGTGCAGCCGTCTTGATCCTCGCGTCGGCTTGATCGTCGAGTCGACCCGAGGAGGTTCTGATGGCAGGTCAGGTGACGGTGACGGTGACGGAGAGGCCGGCGATGGCGTCGGCGCCGGAGTATCAGGGGGCGCTGGGGTCGCTGTCGGTGAACGCCTCCCTGCCCGAGGTGCTCTCCCGGGGCGTCCGGGAGCTCCGGGCGGCGGAGGAGGCCGGGGACCGGCGGGAGGTGGCGCGCTGCGGGCTGGCCGTGGCGGAGGCATGCCGCAGGCTCGGGCGGATCGAGGAGGCCGACCGGGCGTGGAAGGCGAGCTATCGGGCGGCGCGTTCGGCCGGTCACGAGGGGGCCATGGCGTGGGCGTTGTGGAGCGGCGGCACCCTGGCCCGCCAGCGCGGAGCGCTCAGGCTTGCGTACCGGCTGCTGGGGCTGGCGGCCGAGGCGGGTGAGCGGGGCGGGGACGTCGTCGTGCGGGGCTACTCGCTGGCGGGGCTCGCCGAGACCGGGCGCATCCAGGGCGACTACGAGGCGGTCGGGAGGCTGCACGAACAGCTGCTGGCCGAGGCCCGCCGCCGCGGCGAGGCCCGGCACACGGTCTGGGCGTTGGAGGGCATAGCGCAGATGCACCGCAACACAGGCTCCTACGACAGGGCCCTGGCCCTCTTCGAGGAGGCGGCCGAGACGGCGTCGCGCGCGGAAGACCGACGCGGGTGGGCATGGGCCCTGCGGGGCATCGCCGACGTGGTGTCCGTACGGGACGGGGACGTGGAGCGGGCCCTGTCCCTGTTGTCGCAGGCGGAGGAGGCATGCCGGGAGATCCGGCTGGCCGGCGCGCTCGCCTACAACCACAAGATGCGCGGCAACGTGCTGTACCGGGCGGGTCGTCACGAGGAGGCCCGTGAGATGTACGCCCAGGCGCTGGGGGAGTTCCGTGAGATGGAGGAGCCGCGGGGGACGGCACTGTCGAGGCTGGGACTGGTCAAGGCCGACGCCCGCCTGGGCCGCGACGCCGCGCACACCGCCGCGGAACTGACCGAACTCCGCACGACGCTGGACCGCATCGGGCTGCGGCACGCCCGGGACATGGTGGACAAGGCCGCGGCCGAGCTGGGAGTCGGCCCATTGCCGGACCACACCGGAGACGGACCCGGGAGGGGAACAGCTGATCCGGTGCTGCCGGCGGTCGGGGCTGAGACCCTGCAGCGGGCCGACGTGGAGGGGCTGCGGTGAGCGCCCTCCCGATGTCTGCCGGGGTGGTCTGCTCGCCGGCCGGCCCGCCGGGCGCCGAGGACGTGACCATGAGGATCACCTCAGGCTCTCACGAGGTCTCGGCGACCGTCGTCCTGGAGCGGTGCCGGGAACTGGTCCGGCCCGCGCTGGTGGAGGCGGTGCGCCGCCTGCACCCCTGGACCGGTGAGATGGCGGCGTACGCGCTGGGCTGGGCCGATACGACCGGAAGCCCGGACCCCGGCGGATCCGAGGGCAAGGGGGTGCGGCAGGCGCTCGCCGTGCTCGGCGCCGAAGCCGTCGGGGCGGACGGGGCCCACGCCGTCCCGGGCGCCGTCGCCGTCGAACTCGTGCACACCTTCTCCCTGCTTCACGACGACATCATGGACGCCGACGCCCTGCGCCGGCAGCGCCCGGCGGTCTGGAAGGCCTACGGGACCGGGCCGGGCGTCCTCACCGGCGACGCGCTCCTCGCCCAGGCCGTGACATGCCTGGCCGAGGCCCCCGGCCCTCACACGGCGGCCGCGGTACGGCACCTCTGCCGCACCCTGAACGCGCTGGTGTCCGGCCAGGCGGAGGATCTGCGCTTCGAGGAGCGCCCTTGGCGCGGACCCGGCGCGGTCGGGCCGGACCAGTACCGGTCCATGGCCGAACACAAGACGGGCGCCCTGCTGGGCTGCGCGCTCGCGCTCGGCGCGACCCTCGGCGGCGCCCCCGACACGACCGTGACCACGCTCGACCGGGCCGGACGCCATCTCGGCCTCGCGTTTCAGGCGGTGGACGACATCCTCGGTATCTGGGGAGACCCGAGAGTGACCGGCAAGCCCGTCCACGCCGACCTCCGGCAGGGCAAGAAGACCTTTCCGGTCCTCATCGCACTGGCCGACGGAGGCAAGGCCGCGCGCGAACTCGCGGCGCTGCTCGACTCCGCCGAGCGGATCGACGGCGAGACCGCCGAACACGCCGCGGCGCTCGTGGCGGACGCCGGCGGGCGGACCGGGACGCGCGAGGAAGCGCGCCGACACCTGGACGCCGCTCACCACATCCTGCGCGAGGCGTCGCTGACACACCCCGCCGCACAGCAACTGGACATGTTGTTCAGCCACTTGCTCGACCGAACGTGGTGACGCGGGCGGCCCTGGGATCCGAGCGGCCGGGTCGTCACGTGAGGTCGCTCGGCGGTACGGCGGCGCGGGAGCGTCGATGGGCCGCCACGCGTTCGCGAGTCGCGCATCGGCGGGAGCAGTAGCGGCGTTCCGGACCGCTGCCCTGGGCGATGAAGACGTTCCGGCAGCCGGGGGAGGCGCAGATCCTGCCGGGTGGGCGCCGGCGGTCCCAGACGAGGACGGTCAGGGCCATACAGGAGGAGGCGAGGAGCCACTCGTCCCACGGGGCGTCGTCGTCGGTGTCCAGGTGGGGGTGCCAGGGGGTGCTGCCGCCGTGTGACGTCAGACGGAGCGGCCCGGTGTGGTCCCGCAGGAGGCGGTTGAGGACTGCTGCGGCCGCATCGGCGTGCTCGGCGGCGAAGACCTGCCGCAGCAGCGCGGCGGCGGTGCGCATCGCGGCGACTTCGCGGGCGGTGAGGTCGATGGGGTCCGTCTCGCCGTAGGCCCGTAGCACATCGGCCACTTCGGTCGGATCAGGAGATTCGTCGGCGAGAACGTTGAGAAGGGCGGCGGTCCGCTGAGCCGTCGTCAGTACGGAGTGGCGGCTGGACCAGTCGTCGCTGTGGGGAGGCACCCGCCGAATGTAACGCATCTTGCTGCGTTTTGAGTTACCTGCGTAACGTCCGGGTGATGAGAAAGCGTTACTCGCTCGCCCACTGTCTCGCCGGGGCGATGGCGGCTCGGGCAGGGGACGAGATGTCCGGACCGGCCTTGATGCTGACGGGATTCGCCCTGGCAGGATCGACCACCGACGCGTCGTCCCTGCTCGCGGCGATCACGATCTCCGCCGCGGTGGGAGGGCCCGTGCTCGGAGCGCTCCTCGACAGGGCGGGACGCCCGGGACGCCTGCTTGCCGGGGCGCTGTTCCTGTACGCGGCCGGGCTGGCGACGATTCTCCTGGGTCTCGGGCGGTTGCCGTTCCCCGTGACCCTCCTGACCGCGGTGTTGACGGGACTGCTGGGACCGGCCCTCTCGGGAGGGTGGACGGCCCAACTGCCGCGCGTCGTGCCGATCGAGCGCCTGCCCCGGGCCAACGCGCTCGACGCCATGACGTTCAGCGGGGCGAGTCTGGCCGGCCCGGCTCTCGCGGGCGTCGTGGCGGAGGCGCTCGGATCCCCGACGGCCGTGGTGTGCTCCGCGGCGCTCATCGCCGCCGCCCTGCCCGCGGCATGGCTGCTGCCTGCCCGCCAGGGCACGGCGCGGGGCGTCAGGAGGAGCTCGGTGCTCGGTGACCTCGCCGCCGGAATACGAGTCGACCTGTCCGCCGGAATACGCGTCATCGTCCGAAGGCCGCCCCTGGCCCGGGCGACCCTCACCTCCGTCGTCTCCTGCGTCGCCCAGGGAATGCTGCTGGCGTGCATCCCGATGCTGGGCGAGCGCGTCCTCGGCGGAGCGGGCCGCGGTGCGGTGCTGCTCTCCTGCACGGCGGTCTCCGCCCTGGTGGCCACCGCCCTGCTCGCCCGGTTTCCGCGTGCCATCGCCCCCGACACCGTCATCTGGGCCAGTGCCCTCGTCCAGGCTGCCGCGTTGGCCCTGGCCGCGTCCGGCCGTCCCGTCATGCTCGTCCTGGCCGTCGTGATGCTGGGGATCGGTGAAGGACCCCAGCTGACCGCCTTGTTCGCGGTCCGCCATCGGGAGGCCCCGGACCACCTCCGCAGCCAGATCTTCACCACCGGCGCCAGCCTGAAGATCACCGCTTTCGCCGTGGGCGCGGCCGTCGCCGGCCCCGTCGCCGTACGGTCCCTGCCCGTCGCTCTCCTGCTCGCGGCGAGCGTGGCGGTCGCCGCGGCGCTGGCCTGCCTCGCGATTCCGGCCACGACCGTCGACCCGGCCGAGGACCGCGCGATGTCGAACTGATCGGGCGGGCAGACGCACGGCTGCGCGCGGAAGCCGATGGCTCAGGACGAGCCGCGGGGCCCGCGAGGAATCGCCAGGTCCGTCAGGAGCGCCTCGCCAGGACGCAGGCCGGCCCAGGTGCCGTACCAGGTCAGGACGGCGATCGCGGAGGTCGGGAACTTGGTCCGTACGCGCTCCAGGGCGCTTCCGTCCGCGCCGGTCGACCCGTTCGCCCCGTCTTCCCCGGCTGCGAGCAGCAGGACGAGGTCCTCAAGGCCGGGGTTGTGCCCGACCAGGACCAAGGTCGCGACCTCGTCGGGTACGTCGTGGAGGACGTCGAGCAGCTCCGCGTCGTCCGCCCCGTACAGTCGCGGGTCGTGGCAGGTCGGCACGGGGCTGTTCAGCTCCGCGGCGGCCAGCTCCCAGGTCTGGCGGGCGCGCCGGGCCGGGGAGCACAGGACGAGGTCGGGCAGTCCGCCGGTCTCCGTGAGGAACCGCCCGGCGGCGGGGGCGTCGCGCAGCCCGCGCGGGCCGAGGGGACGGTCATGGTCGGCGACGCCCTCCGGCCAGGCGCTCTTGGAGTGCCTCAGGACGAACAACCGGCGCGGTCGGCCGACGGCGGGGCCGACGTGCTCTGGAGTCTCGGTGGAGGGCGACACATCCTCGACCCTACGGGGTAGGTCGCCGAACGGACACGGACACGGACACGGACACGGACACGGACACGGACACGGACACGGACACGGACCTACGGGTGCGTCGCCACGGGGAGGGCACGGGGCGTGGCGATGGTCGCCGAGATGCGCGGGAGGGCGGGGTAGTCGGTGTAACCGTTCTCACCGCCCGTGTACATCAGGCCTTCCTCGCGGACGGGGTTGATGGCGGCGCCGGTCCGCAGGCGTTCGACGAGGTCGGGGTTGGCCAGGAAGGGGCGGCCCAGGGAGATGAGGTCGGCTCCGGCGGCGAGGAGGCGTTCGGCGGCGTGTCGGCCTCCGTCGGCGGGCAGCGGCCGGCCCCAGCCGAGTACCGGGTTGGCGATCAGGGTTCGTGGCCAGGCCTTCCGGATGTCGTGGAAGAGCGGCTGGTCCGGGTCGGCGAACACGAGGTGCAGGTACGCGGGACCGATGTCGTTCAGGGCGGCGACGAGGGCGGGGTAGATGTCCTCGGTGTCGCCCTCCTCGATGCCGTTGACGGTGAGGCCGGGTGCGAGCCGCACCCCCACCCGGTCGGGGCCGATGGCGTCGACGACGGCCTGGACCACCTCGACGACGAAGCGGATGCGGTGGGCGACCGGGCCGCCGTAGGCGTCGGTGCGGTGGTTGGAGCCCTTGGCGAGGAACTGGTGCAGCAGGTAGCCGTTGGCGGCATGCACCTCGACTCCGGCGAAGCCCGCGTCGACGGCCCTGCGGGCCGCGGCGGCGAAGTCGGCGACGGTGGAGCGGATGTCGTCGACGGTCATCTCGCGCGGGACGACCGCCGTTTGACTTCCGCTCGTCGTGTGGATCGGCTCGGGGAGGGCGATCGGCGAGGGCGCGACGGGCGTGAGTCCGCTGTTGTCGGGGTGGCCCACGCGGCCGCCGTGCTGCAGTTGCAGGAACATCCGGCCGCCGGCGGCGCGCACGGCGTCGGTGACCTGCCGCCATCCGGCGACGTGGGCCTCGTTGTGGATGGCGGTGATGTTCGGGTAGGTCTGGCCGACGGCGTTCGGCGTGGAGGCTTCGGCGATGATCAGGCCGGCGGAGGCGCGCTGGGAGTAGTAGGTGGCCATGACGGGCAGCGGGACGCCGTCGGCCGCGGCGCGGTTGCGGGTCATCGGCGCCATGACCAGACGGTTGGGCAGTTCCAGCGGGCCGAGGAGGGCGGAGTCGAAGAGGCGGGCTTCAACCGGTGCGTTCGTCATGCCCGTACGGTAGGAGTTGACACTGGTGTCAGGGGCAAGGCCGTGACCGGCGATCGGGGTGGGGATGCGGATCGGTGAACTCGCGCGGCGCAGCGGCGTGAGCGAGAGGTCGCTGCGCTACTACGAGGCGCAGGGCCTGCTGACGTCCGAGCGGACGCCCGGCGGGCAGCGCGACTTCGGCGAATGGGCCGTCGACCGTGTGATCCGCATCCAGGCGCTGTACGCGGCGGGGCTCACCAGCAAGAAGATCGGCAGGCTGCTGCCCTGCATGAGGGACACGGACGGCGCGCCGAGCGAGATCGCGACACCGAGGCTGGTCGAGGAGCTGCACGCGGAACGCGAGCGCATCGACCGCACGATCGCGGACCTGGTCCGCTCCCGGGACGTTCTCGACGAGGTCATCTCCGCAGCCTCCACCGCCTTCCCGACCGGTCTCCGCGCGGAAGCCCCGAGCGCCGTCGGGTGACGGCCACCGTGACGGCCGGTGGCTGAGTGTCCTGCGGCCCGAGCTGCGCACCGACCCCGGCGCGTCCTTCAGCGGCTGCCGCGGAGAGCCGGATTGGCTCTCCGCGGCAGCCGCCACTACGTGAACGCGTCGGGTGGCGGGGCCGCGGCCCGGCGCGCGGGGGTCGAAAGCGGGATGGTCAGCGCGACGGCCAGCGCGACGGCCAGCGCGACGGTCAGCGCGTGGGTCAGCTCAGCCCCGGGTTCACAGGCGCGGGTCGTCGGTGGCGGGCGGCATCGGCCAGGGCTCCTGCGCTCGCGAGGGCGTGCTCGTCGGACTGGGCGCCCCCATCTCTCCGGGGGCCTCCCGGACCGGCGCGTCGGTCGGCGTCGGCGAGCCGGACCCGGTCGGACCTTCGGTGGCGTCCGAGGGCTGGACGCGACCGCGCCAGGCACCGGTTTCGTGACCGTGGTCCTCGATGAAGCCCTTGAACCGCTTGAGGTCTCCCTTGACCCGCCTGTCCAGGATGCCGAGTGCGTCAGCCGCCTTCTCGGCCATGCCCTCGGGTTCCATGTCCATGGCGAGACTCACCCGGGTGTGACCCTCGTCGAGCTCTTGGAAGGTGACGACGCCCTTCTGCTGCACCTCGCCGCCGACCGTGCGCCACGAGATGCGCTCGTCGGCAAGCTGATCGACGATCTCCGTGTCGAACTCGCGTCGGACGCCTGCGATCTTGGTCCGCCAGTGGCAGTGCCGGTCGTCGACCTGCGTGACGTCCTCGACGCCCTCCATGAAGCGCGGGAACTCCTCGAACTGCGTCCACTGGTTGTAGGCGTTCCGCAGGGGAACGTCCACGTCGATCGTCTGCTTCACCATGCTCATGGCGATGCCTCCTGCCTGTGTCGCGGACAATTCGGGCTCGCTCCGCGCGTACCCGGCGAATCCCGGCCCAATCGTCGGGACGTCGGCTTCGATCACTCGGTCGGGTCGTCGGCTTCGGCAACTCCGTCGGGAAGTCGGCGGACGATCGTGAACAGGTGCCTCACACGGGCGTGTTCCAGCCCGTCGGCGTCACTCAGGCGCGCCGTGACTTCGTAGGTGCCGCAGTGGGTCCGCCCGAGGGGCAGGCGTTCCGGCGGCAGCCGGATCTCGTACGGGCCTCCGGTACGGAAGCTGCCGAGAGCGATCCGTCGGGTCACCGGGGCCTCACCCGCTCTGATCCTGATGGTTTCGAAGACGAGGCCGTCGGTGTCCGCCCCCAGCCGGAAGGTGAGGGCGGTGCTGACCACGGTGCCCTCCGGCAGTTCGTACGGGACCTCGGTACCCGGCCCGTCGAGGGGCACCGTGAACGTACCCAGGTCGTCGGAGACGAGAGACAGCTCCATCAGCTCGACGGCCTCCGTGGCGGGTCTGCTCGCTTCCCCGTGGGACGGGGGAGGGAGGGAGGCGGGGGACGCGCGGGTGGCGGGCTGCATGGGGTTCATCTCCCTGAGGTGGCTGCAAGGCCCTGCCGGGCCCGGCAGGGCCGGCGACCACGGCGCGTCGGGCGAACCCGAGGCGCGCGGTCCGGGACGACGGTGAACAGGCGCAGGGTGCCCGTCCGCAGGAACGGGTGGTGCAACTGGCGGGGGACCGGTCCGACGAGCAGCAGGTCGGGGTGGGAGAAGTGCGCGGAGAGCAGTTCGTGCAGGCAGGAGACGGTCGTCAGGCCGATCGCGCCGGTCAGTGTCAGGAGCACGGTGTCGGACCCGGACGTGACTTCCCGGACGGCACGAGCCCCGCCCTCCTGCGCCCGGTAGGGCGGAGGCGCGGTCGGGGGGCACGGCGTCATCATGACGCGGCGTCGGCGTCGCCGTCTGGTCATGGCCGGTCACCCTCGTGCGAACGTTCGTGGACCTTCTTCGCACGGGCGGCTGCCCGCTTCTCGACCCGGCAATCGTCGGGGGCGCGGTTCTTTGCTTCCCCCTGCTCAGCCTCCTCCACATGTGCTCAGACCCCGCCGCCTCGTGGTGGCCTCGGTCCCGACCCTGATGGCCGGCCGCATTCTGCTCGGTGCCGCCGAGGGCCCGGCGGCCTCCATGTCGATGCACGCCCTCTACAAGTGGTTCCCACCGGAGCGCCGCGCCCTGCCCTCGGCACTCCAGATCGGCGGCGCGGCCCTGGGCACGCTGATCGCGGCACCCCTGGTCACCTGGCTGATCGCCCTGGCCTTCGGCATGGTCGCGGTCACCATCCCCCTCCACTACATGACGACCGCAGAGGTCGTCCCTCCCGCCCAGCGTGGAGCCGTCTTCGGCATCGTCGCCGGCATCGGCACCCTCCCGGGCCTCGTGGCACCGTTCCTGACCGGCCACCTCATCGACACGGCCGACACCCCGGCCGCCGGCTGCACCACCGCCTTCCTCGTCGCCGGCGCGGTGATGCTCATGGCCGGCACCTGCGCCCTCACGGCCATCCGCCCGGAGCAGGACGCACGACGACTGGGGCTCGACGTCAGGCCCCAGCCCTGGCCGCGTCGCATCAGTGGTCACCGACCGGCCATGCACATTCCGATCAACCGATGGGCAGATCATGCCGACCTGGTGCCATTGCGGCGGAGGCTGTGCCACGAAATCCTTGACCCTATAAAAGCCGGGGGAGCGCGGTGAGGCGGGTGGTGGTCATGGTGCGGCCGGTGTGGTCAGGGGCCTTGACGTTCGGACTGGTGAGTCTTCCGGTCGGGCTCTACACGGCCACGGACAGTCACACCTTCCACTTCCATCAGTTGCAGCGCGGCACCTCGGACCGCGTCCGGAACAAGAGGGTGAACGAACGGACAGGTGAGGAGGTCGCCCTCGACGACATCGTCAAGGGATTCGACACCGGGGGCGAGTACGTACTCGTGGAGCCCGAGGAGCTGGCGGACGTCGCTCCCGGACGGTCCAAGGCGCTGGAGATCACCGGATTCGTCGAGCTCGACGAAATCGCCCCGATCTTCTTCGACAGGACGTACTACCTCGGTCCGCGCGGCAAGGACTACGGGAAGATCTACCACCTCCTCGCCCGGGTCCTGTCGGATGCGAACCGGGCCGGCATCGCGACGTTCGTGATGCGGCAGCGGGAGTACCTGGTCGCGGTGAAGGCCGAGGACGGGCTCCTGACCTGCCACACGCTCCACTGGGCGGACGAGATACGCGATCCCCACGAGCAGCTCGACGACCTCCCCGGCCGCACCAAGGTCTCGCCCAAGGAGCGGCAGATGGCCGAGCAGCTCATCGAGGCCCTGGCGATCGGCTGGGACCCCGAGGACTACCACGACACCTTCCAGGAGAAGGTCGCCGCGCTGATCGAGGCGAAGCGGGCGGGGGAGACCGTGGAGAAGGCCGAACCGGCCGCCGAGTCCACGAACGTCGTCGACCTCATGGAGGTCCTCCGTGCCAGCGTCGAGAACGCCGACGGCGCCGGGAAGGGCCGGGGCGGTCCCGGCCGCCGCGGCCGCCGCGCTTCCGGCAAGCCGGCCGGGGCGCGGTCACCGAAGGGCGGCGGCGCGGAGCGGCGGCCCGGCGACCTCCAGGAGCTGACCAAGGCCGAGCTGTACGACAGGGCGGCCGAGGCCAAGGTGCGGGGTCGCTCCACCATGACACGCGACGAACTCATCGAGGCCCTCGCGGCCTGAAGCGGAGCCCTTCACAGCAGGGAGACATCGTGTCACTCGACGGCAAGAACGTACTCTTCCTCACGACGAACTACGGCACGGAGCAGGACGAGTTGATGAAGCCGGCTGCCGCCCTGCGCGACGCCGGCGCCCGCGTCACCATCGCGGCGAAGAAGGACGAGGCGGTCCAGACCCTCGTCTCGGACCGCAAGCCAGGCGCTCTCGTCCCGCAGGACACGACCCTCGCGAAGGCGACGGCGGACGAGTTCGCCGCGGTGGTCGTGCCCGGCGGCACCGTGAACGCCGACCGGTTGCGGACCGACACGGACGCACGCCGTCTGCTCGCGGCCTTCGCCGAGGCAGGCAAACCGATCGCCGCCATCTGCCACGGGCCCTGGATCCTCGTGGACAGCGGGCTGACCGGTGACCGCGAACTCACGTCGTACCCGTCGCTCCGCTCCGACCTCGAGAACGCGGGCGCCACATGGCTGGACCGGGAGGTCGTCGTGGACACCTCCGGGCGCCATCCCCTCATCACCTCCCGTCGGCCCGGGGACCTCGACGCCTTCGCTTCGGCGATCGTCGACGTCCTCGAGACCGGCGGACACCGCGGCTGACGATTCCGGCCTGTCGCGGCCCGGTCGGACGGCTCGTCAACGGCCGACGGCTCGTCAACGGCCCGGGGTCAGCACGACCTTGACCATGCCGTCCCGCTTGGCCTGGAAGGTCTCGTAGGCCTGAGGTGCCTCCTCCAGGGGGAGGACGTGGGTCGCGAAATCGTCGACCCCCAACGGGTCGGCGTCGTCGAGCAGCGGGAGAATGTCGTCCACCCAGCGCCGGACGTTGGCCTGGCCCATCCGGAGCTGGATCTGCTTGTCGAAGAGGCTGCGCAGGGGCACGGGATCGACGGCGCCGCCATAGACCCCGACCAGACTGATGGTGCCGCCGCGGCGCACCGCGTCCACCGCCGCGTCGAACGCGGACATGCTGTCCACGCCGGCCCTGGTCATCAACCTCTTGCCGAGGGCGTCGGGCAGCAGTCCCGTGACCCGTTGCGCGGCCTTGGTGAGGGGCGCGCCGTGAGCCTCCATGCCGACGGCCTCGATGACGGCATCCGTGCCACGGCCGTCCGTGAGGTCCCGGATCCGGTCCCCGAGCCCGTCGCCCAGCTCGGCGAGGTCGAGCGCGCGAACACCGCGCTCCCGGGCCCGCGCGAGCCTCTCGGGAACGAGATCCACGCCGAGGACCTCGCCCGCGCCCCGGTGAAGGGCCACCCGGGCGGCCATGTCACCGATGGGCCCGAGCCCCAGCACCGTCACGCTCCCCCCGGGCGGAACCCCGGCGTAGGCGACGGCCTGCCAGGCGGTCGGCAGGACGTCGGAGAGGTAGAGGTACCGCTGGTCGGGGGCGTCGTCGGGCACCTTGACCGGCAGGGTGTCACCGAAGGGCACCCGGAGGAACTCGGCCTGGCCGCCGGGAACCTGACCGTAGAGCTTGGTGTAGCCGAACAGCGACGCCCCCATGCCGTACTCCGTCACCTGCGTGGTCTCGCACTGCGACTGCAGCCCCTGGCCGCACATCCAGCACGTGCCGCACGAGACGTTGAACGGCACCACCACCCGGTCGCCCGGCACGAGCGTACGAACGTCGGGCCCGACCTCCTCCACGATCCCCATGGCCTCGTGCCCGAGGATGTCACCGGCGTCCATGAACGGGCCGAACAGCTCGTACAGATGCAGGTCGGAGCCGCAGATGCCGGACGAGGTGACGCGTACGACCACATCCGTCGGATCGACGATCACCGGATCGGGCACGGTGTCCACGCGCACATCGCGCTGCCCGTGCCAGGTCAACGCCCTCATGGTCCTCTCCTCACGCTCGACGGTTCGGCAGGCTCGACACCTCGCGACTGCCCGACCCACCGGGACCTATGCGCTTGTCCCCTACGGCGCCCCCACGGTCGGAGAACACCGCGGGGCGAGACAGGAACGCGGAGCGGGGGGCGCACAAGGTGAGCGCCGACCTCTTCCAGGGTCTCGACGACGTCGGCTTCTCCCTCGCCCCGAACGCCGTCACCTACTGGGTCGGCGAGGCCATGCACACGACGGACTACCAGGACCTCGACAAGACCCCGGAGGCCACCGCGGACGCGACCGCGACCCTGGCGGCCAACACCGCCCACCTCGCCCGACGCCTCAAGACCGCTCCCTACCCTGCCTCGCCCTGACCCCGGGCCGAGGGCGGGGACGCCGGCGTCGGTGCTGCGCTCAGTCCACCCGAATCCCCAGGACACACGCGTCGTCCTCGTGGCCCGCGACGTCGGGATCGGCCAGCAACGCATCGATGAGCCCCTGCACCCCCTGCACCCCCTGCACCCCTTGCACCGCTTGCACCCCCTGCACCCCTTGCACCCCTTGCGGTTCCGGCGGAGCAGCGGACGCCACCGCCTGGGCCAGCCGGTCGATCCCCTGGGTCACGTCCTCACCGCGGCGCTCGACCATGCCGTCGGTGTAGAGCACCAGCAGATCGCCCGGTCGCAGCCGCGTCGACGCGGTCTCGTACGCATAACCCGGCAGGGCTCCGAGGAGCGGCCCGCGCTGCTCGGTCCCCAGCGGCTCGGCACGGCCTTCGCGCAGCAGAAGTGGTGCGGGATGCCCGGCGTCGGCCCAGTGCAGGACCTTGTCCTCGTCGAGGTGACCGACCACCACGGTGGCCGTCTGATCCGCCGGATCGCTGCACACCAGCTCGTTCAGCCAGGTCGTGATCTCGCCGGCGGAGGCGCCCGTCTGCGCCAGCCCCGCCAGCGCGTGCCGCTGCTGGGCCATCCGTGCGACGGCGTCCAGGCCGTGTCCCGACGCGTCGCCGATGGCGACGAGCACCCGGCCGTCCGGCAGCAGCCGGCACTTGTACCAGTCACCGCCCACAGCGGCGTCGGGCTCGGCCGGCCGGTAGGAGGCGGCAACCGTCAGGCCGACCGCGGCCAACGCCTCGGAGTGCGTGGGCAGGATCGCCTCGCGCAACGTGTCCGCGATCCTCCGCTCCGCCTCCGTCTGCCGTCGCAGCTGATCCGACTCCCGCTCCGTCTCGGCCAGCCGCCGTCGGCTGCGGATCTGCGGGGTGAGGTCGCGGGCCACCAGGTTCAGCGCCCACGCCCTGCCGTCCGTCCCGGTGACCGGCCGCCCCAGCAGGTCGAGCGTCCGGAGCTCGCCGAGCACAAGGAAACGGATCCGCGTCCAGGCGGGCTCCTCGCCCGCAAGCACCGAGCTGAGGAACTCCGCGAGCGCCGTCAGATCGTCCGGCAGCAGCGCGTCGCACAACTGCTCCAGGGTCCACGGCATGCGCACATCGGCGTGGAAGATGCGACTGAGCCCCTCCGACCAGGTGACCTTCCCGGAGAGCAGATCCCAGTGTCCCCAGCCCATCGAGGCCACGAACTGCGCGTCGATGGTCAGCAGCTCAGCCTGGCTCTGTACGGGTTGCCACGTCGCCAGGATCTGTTCACCGCACCGGGCGGCGGAGTACAGCAGCGGCGCCCGGTGGATCCGGCCCAGCCGCTGCTCCGTGTAGTCCACGACCAGCCGGTCCAAGGGCTTTCCGGTGTCCACCACGTCCACCAGGGCGGCCAGCAGCCCCGAGTGCGCCGCGCCCGGCCGCGCCTCCAGGAACCGTTGGCCGACCTGGTGGTCCGGGGCCTCCAGCCATTCCGCCGACCGCACGCGGTTGCCGGCCACGATGCGGAAGTCCAGGACGGCGCCCGTGTCGTCCTGGACCGGTTCGAGCAGTACGGCTGAGGCCGGGATCGCCGCGAGGACCGAGCAGACGCCGCTGCCGCCCGGCTCGTGGGTGCCGCACAAGCACGGTGAGGCCCCATCCGTCTCCGCGGACGGCGGGAGCACGGCCAGGGACTGCAACGGCGACGCCAGCTCCGTACCGCCCGATCCGTCGAGCGGGCGCTCCGCGTTCCGGCGCACCGCCGCACGCAGGGCGGTGATCTCTCGGCCGATCATGCCCTTGAGGGCGTCGACACTGTCGGGCAGGGGAAAGGTCATCGTTCGCCTCCGCGAACTTCATGACACGCCGCTCGTCTCAGTGACCGAGTGACTTCTTCAGTTCGGACTTGTTCATCGACGAGCGTCCGTGGATGTTGCGCCGCTTCGCCTCCTCGTACAGCTGGTCGTACGTGGGGCCTTCCGAACCGCTCGAAGAACGCTGCCCGCCCCGCTTCGACGACGACTTGTCCTGGGTGGAGGACTTGCTCGCGGTCTTCGACTCGCCGGAACGCGCCCGCTCCTTGTTCACCGTCCGTGCGGCGATCTCCTTGGCACGCTTGGTGCTCTCTCCACGGTCCTCCGCGCTCTCCTTGATGTGTTCGTACTGTCGTTCCCGCTTCGGGCTCGATCCACGAGGCATGACGACTCCCTTTCGTCTCCGCCGGATGTGTGACGGTGGACGCGTGCGCGTGCGCGCACGGACACACGGTCGTACTCCGCCCTGCCGCTGCCCGCTCGGACGGACATCAATCACTCGACCCTGTCATCGGCCTCGCCCCTCGGCAGGTGGAGATGCTCGAACGGGTGAGATGCGCGCGGGAGTGATGTGAACGGGTGAGATGCGCGTGGGTCACACGTCCAGCGCCGGGTCGAACCCGCCCTCCCCCGAATGAGGTGATCGGCTCGGGGCAGTCGCAACCCGTAGCCCATGGAAGCGGCCCGCGCGGCCGCACCCGAATCCGGAGGTACGCGATGGCCCTCACGGTCCCTCCCACCGGGACGCTCCCCGGCGGCCTGGTCGCGCTCCCGAGCGTCTACCGGCCACAGGAGGACACACGCCTGCTCGCCGAGGCACTCGCCCACGAAGAGCTCGGACCCCGCACGGACGTCCTGGAGATCGGCACCGGCACCGGGGCGCTGGCCCTGCACGCCGCACGCAGGGGCGCCGCGGTGACAGCGGTCGACGTCTCCTGGCCCGCGGTGGCGACAGCACGAGTGAACGCCCTGGTCCGCCGACTGCCCCTGCGCGTCCTGCACGGCGACTTCGCGACCCGCACGAAGGGGCGGCGGTTCGACCTGGTCGTGACGAACCCTCCCTACGTCCCGGCCCCCGGTGCCCGGCAGCCCTCGCGGGGCGCGGAGAGGGCCTGGGACGCGGGCCCCGACGGACGCCTGGTGATCGACCGGATCTGCGCGTCCGTGCCCGTTCTGCTGCGTCCGGGCGGTGTGCTGCTGATGGTGCACTCGGGCATGTGCGGAGCCGAGGCGACCGTGGGCCGGCTGACCCGCGCGGGTTTGACCGTCGACGTCACGGCGCGAGCCTCCGTCCCCTGGGGACCGGTGCTGCGTTCCCGACGGGCCTGGCTGGAGCGGCAAGGCCTGGCGAGCGAAGCCGAGCAATGGGAAGAGCTGGTGGTCATCCGTGCCCGGAACGCCTGACGACACCCCGGGCCGGGCGCCCGCTCGCCGGGTCTCCCTGGACCCCCAGGGGCCGGTCCTCGTGGAGGGGCCCGTCGAGATCGTCCTGGACGACGGGACGATCGCCCGGTCCGACCGCTTCGCCGTCGCCCTCTGCACCTGCCGTCGCAGCCGTACCTACCCCTGGTGCGACACCAGCCACCGCCGCCGCGCGCGAGCCACCCCGCCGACCGAGGACAGGAAGCCGTGATGCCCCCTCCCAGCCCGACGCCCCTCGCCGCCGCGCCCGCTCCCCGCCTCGCCGAGGGACGGGGAGAGCTGTCCCGGGCCGTGACGGAAGCCCTGCGGTCGGGCGGCACGCCGCAGTACGAGCCCGAGGCCGTGTCGAGCGCCGACGTGTGGGGCGAGGACCTCCAACTCGCCCTCTATCTGCTGTACGAACTGCACTACAAAGGCTTCGAGGGAGTCGACGACGCACAGGAATGGGACCCCGACCTGCTGCGGCTGCGCCGGGAGATGGAAGCCCGCTTCCTCGACGCCCTGCGCGGCGAGCTGCCCGGGGCGCCGCGGACGGTCGAGGAGGCCTTCGCACCGCTCCTGGTGGAGCCCGTGGACCTGTCCGGCAGCCTCAGCCACCACCTCGAAACCGACGGGAAGCTGTGGCAGCTGCGCGAGTACGCGGCCCTGCGCTCCCTGTACCACCTCAAGGAAGCCGACCCGCACGTCTGGGTGATCCCCCGTCTCAGCGGACGGGCGAAGGCCTCCATGGCCGCCATCGAGTACGACGAGTTCGGCGCCGGCCGCGCCGACCGCGTCCACGCCAGGCTCTTCGCGGACCTCATGGCCGACCTCGGCCTCGACCCCACCTACGGCCGGTACGTGGACCACGCGCCCGCGCCGCTCCTCGCGACGGTGAACCTGATGTCCCTCTTCGGGCTCCACCGCGCCCTGCGCGGCGCCCTCGTCGGCCATTTCGCGTGCGTCGAGATCACCTCGTCGCCCGGGTCCAGGCGCCTGGCCGGGGCGATGCGCCGGTGCGGGGCGGGGCCCGCCGCGGAACACTTCTACGCCGAGCACGTGGAGGCGGACGCGGTCCACGAACAGGTCGTGCGCCACGACGTGGTCGGCGGCCTGCTGGCCGACGAACCCGGCCTGGAGGCCGACATCGCCTTCGGCTCCGCCGCCACCGTCTTCCTGGAGGACCGGCTGGCCGACCACATCCGCGACGCGTGGGACCGGGGAGGCAGCGCGTTGCGCCGCCCGCTGGCGTAGGTGCGTCCGCCTGGCGCAGGTGCCTGAGGTCCGGTGGTGCCTGAGGTCCGGTGTGCCGTGAGGTCCGGTGTGCGGTGCCGTTACTCGGGCTCGCTCTCGGGTGACGCCGACCGCTCCCCGCTCGCGTCCACCGCCGTGTCGACGTGCATCGCGGCCTCCTCGGCCGGCGCGGAGCCGTCGTCCAGACCGACGTCCCGGGCGACGGCGCGATCGTGGTGACCGCGCGGTGTGTCGACCGGTGCCAGGCGTCCGGCCCGGGTGGCCCCCGCCTCGTGGTCGACAGGCTCTCCGGCGCCGCCGGGGAGGTCTCCGATGCCGTCGTCGTCGGGCGGCGGCTGTCCCGGGGAGTCGGGGACCTCCTGCGCGAGACGCTCGTCGAGCGTTTCGCCCTCCTGCTGTTCCCGTTGCGTGGTGCCGTGCCGGGTGACGCCCCGGGGGCGCTCGGGCGGGGAGTAGCCGGGGACCGACATGTCTTCGAGGGGATCCGTGGTCAGCGCGTTGTCGGGGTCGAGGTCATCGGAGGGACGGTTGGCCGCGTCGGAATGGGTGGGCTGGTACACGTCGTCACCCCGGGCTTCGTCCGGGCGCGGGTCGTCGCTGCCGATCGTCGGGTCGGACTCGTTGCGGGCCATGGCCATTCCTTTCGCTGAGGTGGGGCGGGTGTGGGTGCGGGTGCGGGTGGGGGTGTGGGCGGGGGTCGGGCGGCGGCCGGGTCGGTCCGTGGCGAGAACGATCGCGTACACGAGGAAGAACAGGGCGCACAGGATGACCAGCGACCAGATGATCACCATCGGGCCCGTCGCCCACCCCCGCCGCGGTGGCCGGTACGGGCCGGTGCCGGTGCCGGTGCTCGTACCGGACTCCGCCGGTGGTGGGTCCGGTCATGACGTTCATCTCCCGGAAAGTTGCAGAAGGGGCGAAGAGCCGAGGGGGAGGGGGCCGAGGGATCGGTTCGGGCCCATGTCCCGCCGCCGCTGTCGAGGCAGGCGCGGAGCGCCGCTCAGCCGAGCAGGGCGGGGAGGACCTTCTCGCGGTAGGCGGTGAAGAACTCCTCCTGCCCCTGCCCCATCTGGCCGACGTACACCTCGTCGAATCCCGCCTCCACGTACGCGCGGACGGCGTCGACGTGTTCCTCGACGTCCGGGCCGCACGGTACGGAGTCGGCCACCTGCTGTCGGGTGACGAGCTCCGTGGCCTGCTCGAAGTGGGCGGGCGTGGGAAGGATCTGGTTCAGTTCGCCGGGCAGGTGCTCGGTCGGCCACATGCGGTGTGCCGTGTCGACGGCAGCCTCGCGGTCCTGGTCCCAGCAGACCTTCAGGCCGCCGACGACGGGCTTGCCGGCCCCACCTGCCTCACGGAACGACGCGATGGCGTCCTCGTCGGGTCCCATGGTGACGAAGCCGTCCCCGATGCGGCCCGCGAGCGCGGCGGCTTTGCTGCCGAAACCCGAGACCAGGATCGCCGGCGGCGACTCGGGAACGGTGTAGAGGCGGGCGTTCTCGACCGTGTAGTGACGTCCTCGATGGCTGATCTCGCGGCCCGGGAACATCTTCCGCATGACCTCCACCGCTTCTTCCAGCATGTCCGCCCGCTCGTCGAACGCGGGCCATCGGTCACCGAGAACGTGCTCGTTGAGAGCCTCACCGGTGCCCACCCCCAGAGCGAACCGACCCTTCAGCAGCACACTCGAGGTCGCCGCCGCCTGGGCGGTCACCGCGGGGTGCATCCGAACGGTGGGACAGGTCACGAGCGTGGTGACGGGCAGGTCCACCGTCTGGGACAGGGCACCGATCACCGACCACACGAAGGGGCTGTTGCCCTGGGTGTCGGTCCACGGGTGGAAGTGGTCGGAGATCGCCAGGTGCGTGAATCCCGCGTCCTGCGCCAGATGTGCCTGGCGCAGCAGCTGGTCCGGGGTGAACTCCTCGCAGGACAGGAAGTAGCCGAAGGACGTCATGCGCGCATTCCCTTCACATCGGCCCCCTTGATCCGGCTACCCGGACAGGCCGTGTGAATGCCCACCAAGGCCGGACGCTCCCGCGCCCGGCCGACATGCGGGCTCCCGCGCGATCAGGCTTCGCCGTTGTGGCCGCGGCCGCGTCCGGGCTCTCCACGCGTACGCCGTCCAGACCGATGGAGCGCGCGACGTCCGCGTGGGGGACGTCGGGCAGCGACTGCGAGGGCAGGAACTGGGGGGGCTCCGGACAACGACCGCATCTCCCAGGTGACCTGGTTGAGGTCTAGGTTGTTGACCACGGCGACGACCAGCCGAGGGTCCTGCCGGTCCTGGTGGTACTTGGCCGCGGTGATGAGTTCGGCCATGCCGTTCATCTGCATGGCGCCGTCGCCGACGAGGGCCACCGCCGGGCGGTCGGGATGGGCGAACTTCGCCCCGATCGCGTACGGCACCCCGGGACCCATGCTCGCCGGCGTCCCCGAGAGCGATCCTCGCATGGCCCCGCGCAGGACATGCTCCACGTCCCACTCGCGCAGACGCTGGAGGATGAAGTCGGAGATCTTGATCGGCATGATGCTCCTTCTCGTCGCCTGGTGTGCGGTCGGGGGCTCTTGTGCGGTGGGGCGCACGAGGCGCGAGCACCCCGACGGATCCGCTTGCCGGCCACGGAACGTCACGAGCGGCAGCGCGTCGCCCGTGCGTCCCGTGCCCGCGCCTGACCGCTCAAGGCGGCGCGAATCGCCACGGCGTCCGCCGCCGGTAGCGTGGGGATCGACAGCCGGTCCCCGACCGTGCGGGGCAGCGCGTGCGCGGTAGACGACGGGACGTGACGAGAGGCGGCGGCATCCATGCCTCGTACGGCAGCACTCATCGTGATCGACATGCTCAACACCTACGCACACGAGGACGCCGAGGCTCTGGTGGTGTCCGTCCGCGAGGTGCTCCCCGGGATCGAGACGTTGCTGCGACGTGCGCGTGCCGACGACGCGCCCGTCCTCTACGTCAACGACAATTTCGGTGAGTGGCGCTCCCATCACGGAGAGATCCTGAGAACCGCCCTGGACGGCCGGCACCGTGATCTGGTGGAGCCCGTCGCGCCCGACGAGAACTCGCTCTTCGTGGTCAAGGCGCGGCACTCGATCTTCTTCGAGACCCCGTTGGCCTATCTGCTGGGTCAGTTGAAGGTCGAGCGTCTGGTGCTGTGCGGGCAGGTCACCGAGCAGTGCGTGCTGTATTCGGCCCTCGACGCCCACATCCGGCACTTCGACGTGGTCGTGGCGGCCGACGCGGTCGCGCACATCGACGCCGAGCTGGCCGAGGCGGCCCTGCGGATGATGCGTACCAACATGTCCGCGACCATCTGCCCGGCGGCCGAGATCACCTTCGACGCGCGACTGCCGGAGTGAGTCGGGCGCCGGCCCCTCCCCCTCTTGGCCCATCCCGGCCCGTCTCCCGGCCGACCGCGGCCCGTCTCCCGGCCCGACGCCTTTGTCGGGTTTACGGTGGAAGTGTCCCCGCCCCGCATATGTGATCCGAGAGTGACGGCTGTGTCGACGGCGAGCCACGAGATCGCGGGCGCCCCGTGCTGGGTCAGTCTGATGACCCGGGACCTGGCTGCCGCACAACGCTTCTACGCCGGTGTCCTCGGGTGGGACTTCCGGGCCAGCGGGCTCGGGGAAGGCTTCGCGGTCGCTCTCCACGAGGGCACGCCGGTCGCGGGGATCGGTGCCCTCGCGGAACGCCTCGACCTCCCGGTGGCGTGGACGACGTACTTCGCCGTCGCGGACGCCGACCTCACCGCCGCCCGGATCTGTGAACGCGGCGCGACCATGGCCGTGGGGCCCCTCGCCTTCGGCACCGGCCGCGCCGGGCTCGCCGCCGATCCCGCCGGAGCGGTCTTCGGGTTCTGGGAGGGCGCCGTCGTCCCGGACTGGTCGGTGGGCCGTGGCAGGGCCCCGGCCTGGCTGGAACTGCACACACGCGACGCTTTCGCCGCCTCGATCTTCTACGGGGAGGTTCTCGACTGGGCCGGACAGGAATCCGGCTGCTGCGTGGCGTCCTTCGAACACGACCACGTCGTCCTGCGGCACGGCCACGACACCGTCGCGCGCATCAGCGGCGGTACTGCCGGCCAGGAGCCGGACCCCGAGATCCGCCCGCGCTGGCACGTCCACTTCCCCGTAACGGACCTGGAGGAGACGATCGCTGCCGCCGAGGCGCTGGGGGGCGCGGTCGTCGCCCCCGTCGGTACGTCCCCGACGAGCCGGTGGGTCGACCTCGTCGACCCGGACGGGGCGCGCTTCACCGTGGTCGCACCCCGGATCACGTTCCCCTGAAGCCGCCGCCCCCGGCCCGGTTTCTCCTCGGTGCCGAGGGTAGGCGTGCGGGTGAGCGTATGAGGAGGGACCGTCATGAGCGCCAAGGAAAAGGCCAAGGCCAAGGCCAAGGCCGAGCAGTTCATCGGCAAGGCCGTTCAGAAGACGGCTCATATGCGGGGAAAGAAGCACGGAGGCCAAGGGGGCCGCTTTGGGGATCCGTGGGAAAGGCCGTGAGCGCAAGGAGAAGGCAAAGGATTTCTTCAAGCGCTGACCCGCTCTGAGCATGCTTGTTCTCATGCATGCATGAACACCTACGTTGCGGGCAGGCGCAACCACGCGTCTCGCTGGGAGGCGTGGAAACAGCGGTGCGAGAAGGTGACGAAAATGGCCGGAGGCAAGAAAGCCAAGAATGTGGCGAAGACCGCCAAGGGCAAGGTGAAGGAGACCACGGGCAAGGCCGTCGGGAATGAGCGCCTGGAGATGAAGGGCCGCGCCGACCAGATCGAAGGCGACGCGAAGCAGGCGGCGGAGAAGGTCAAGGACACTTTCAAGCACTGACCCGTCGGCCACCGCCGGCGAAAGCGCGGTCGAGAGCGCTGTCGAGAGCGCGGTCCGGCGCGACAGAAAGTCGCCGAGACGGAAGTCTGCCGACAGAAGGTGGAAGCGGCCCGTGGGGCCGCTTCCACCTTCGTCCGCCGGTCGGCGGTCAGCGCCCGCGTCGGCGCCGACCTGCCAACACTGCAGGACCTCAACCTCGACCTCGGCCCGCTGCGGCCTCTCCTCCCACCGGCCGACGGAGGGCCGGGGCGACGTGTGCGGCAGGCTTCATGTCGACCTGCGAACGGTGACGACGGGGGTCGATTCCCAGGACGACAGGCCCCCCGCCGGCGGATGGCCGGTGGACTTCGCGGACGGTCATCACCGGGCAGTGACTGCGGGCGGCCAAGGAGAGCGGCGTCGATCCGAGCAGCAGGCCCTTGAGGCCGCCCATGCCCCTGGAACCGACGACGATCAGGTCCGCGGCCTGCGACTCGACCTCCAGCACGTGCACCACGTCACCGGTCACCACCGCCGTGGTCACGGTGACCTCGGGAGCCGTGCGACGTGCGTGGATCGCGGCTTCGTGGACCAGTGCCCTGGCAGCCGGGTCCGGCACCACGTATCTGGGCTTGATCGGCACTTGGGCGTGCACCACACGCAGCTGCGCACCGCGCAGGACGGCCGCCGCGGCGGCCGCTTCC
Source organism: Streptomyces sp. SJL17-4 (assembly GCF_036826855.1). Taxonomy (NCBI): domain Bacteria; kingdom Bacillati; phylum Actinomycetota; class Actinomycetes; order Kitasatosporales; family Streptomycetaceae; genus Streptomyces; species Streptomyces sp. SJL17-4. Next base: position 8,258,682 of record NZ_CP104578.1, read on the forward strand.
ACAGCGGTGAGACTCATCGACGAGCCGTCCACCCCGACAACGACGAGTGTGCCCATGGACGACCGCTCCTCTTCAAGCTGTGGGTTCTCAGCGTCGCCCCGTCGCCATGGCGCTGCAATTCATGCGAGCCCGGGGCGCAGCGCACGACGGCCGCCGTCCGGTCGCACGGCGGCCCCGCGCCGCGGCCCGGCGCGCGGCGTGGGCCGCCGGGTTCAGACGGTGCGGCGGTTGCCTCGTCGTCACAGGGCAGCCGCGCATCCGCGGCAGTCGGCCGGAGAGGTCTCTCCGGCCACCGCGCCGGTACGGCCCTCCTCGGCTGGGGTACGTGATCGAGCCCAGCGGCGGGCAGCGGATGAGTGTGCTGTCGGCGCCGGGGTGTGGGAGGAAGGCCGGGCCTTGGCGGCGATTCAGGGCTGGGAGGTTGCGACCTTGATCCCGAATCCGATCAGGACGACGCCCGTGATGCGGTCCATGGCCCGTCGTACGCCAGGCTTCTCGAAGAAGGCGCGGGCCTTGGCCAGCACCAGCACGTAGCTGCCGAGCCAGACGAGGGTGAGGGCCGCGTGGACGAGGACGAGCACGGTCATCCCGAGGTGCGGCGTGAGGCCGGACGGAGCGAGCGTGGGCAGGAGGCCCGTGTAGAAGACGGCGATCTTCGGATTGAAGATGTTGCTGACCAGTCCGGTACGCCACGGATTCCCGGACGGGACCGGCGAACTCGCCTCCGGGGCCGTCGAACGACCGCGCCGACTCTGCCGCAGCGCCTGGACACCCAGGAAACCGAGGTAGACGGCACCGGCGAGCTTGACGAGCGTGTACGCCGTGGCGGACGCCGCCAGGACGGCGGCCAGACCTACCACGGTGAGCGAGCCCCATGTGAGCAGCCCCGCCGTGATGCCCCCGACCGTGCGCAGACCGTCCCGCCAGCCGGACGCGATGGCACGCTTCGTCACCACCGCCATGTCCGGCCCGGGAACCACGGTCAGGACAGCGAGCACACCGGTGGCCGTGAGCAACTGAACGAACATGGGCTCAGTCTCGCACCGAGGACCGCAGGCGCTTGATCTCGGTGGGACGGATCTGCACCGAGCGCCGGTCGGCGCCTTCCCGTACCCATCCACAGCACCCTCTCCGAGTCCTTCTCCTTCGAACGGCTCGAGGAGTACGCGGAGCGCGGCCCTGAGGAGCTCCGGGCCTTCGCCGAGCAGCAGGACACCTACTTCACCGACCGGACGGCGTGAGGCGCGCAGGGCCTGAGGCGGTGTCGACGAACTGCTCGCTGCGCCGCCCCGTCCCGCCCACGTGGGGCTAGGCTCCGTGGGATGGAGCGAGCTGAGGTTCTGAAGCGAGTGATCGGCATCCTGACGGAGGCTCAGGAGATCCGCCGGGCCGTGGAGGACGAGAGTCAGGACGAGGACGCGTTCGAGTCCGCGGCCGAGATCGACCCGCGCGTGGTCACGGAGATGCTGAACGAGATGCTGCCCCACATCAGCGTGCCGGCCGACGCCGCTCCCCAGGAGGTCGCCCGCCTCCTCGCCACAGCCCTCGGTCCCGCCCTGTACACCATGGTCTCCGGGTTCACCCTGGCCTTCACCAGTCTCGCCATGGCGCACGACGAGGGGCGGACCGACGTCTCCTCCGCCGAGGTGCTGCAGAGCCTCGCCCTCCAGGTGGAGGCGGGCCGCTTCGACGAGGGCGCCTGAACGATCCACCCGCGCTGCGTGACGGCGGACTCTGCGGGGAGCCGTCACGGCCTGCTCCCACCCGCGGCAGGCGGGCGGACTCGGCGGCCCGCGTGCTGACAGGGCCGCAGCCCAGTCGAATTCTTCGCTGCGGCCCTCGGGGACGAGAATCCCCGGTGACCGCCCGTTTCCGGGGCCCCGCGGGCGGTCGCTCGCGGGCCGCCGTGCACGTCACCTGAAGCGCTATGCACCTACTGTGCGGATATTCTGTCCGATGTGATCACGTTTGGACCGCTATGGCTTCGCCGGCGCTACGGCCCGGGGGTGCTTGTGCGGCTGTCGCCGGTCATCCTGACCGTCGTGATCGCCGGGCTTGCCTACACCACTCCACCCGAGATGGCTTTCAGCCGCCTCCTGCCTGCCGCACCGGCCCTGGCCGCCGCCATGTGGCCGGTCCTGCCCACGGTCCTGCTCGGCACGATCTGCCTGGTGCTGATGATCGGCCTGAGCCTCGTCTTCCCCGACCTGGGAACATGGTGGACGGGCGCGGGGATCATCGCGGTCACCGTCGCGGCCGCGTACGGAAGCCATGTGCGACTGCAGCGGGAGCGCACCCTCCTTCAGGTACGGCTCGTCGCCGACGCGGCGCAGCAGGTCGTGCTCGGCCCGATGCCGCGCCACTTCAGGAACGTCGAGATCGAGTCGTTGTACCTCGCGGCCGCGGCTGAGGCCCGCATCGGCGGGGACTTCTACGAGGTGGTCGACACGCCGTACGGCGTCAGACTGCTCATCGGTGACGTACGCGGCAAAGGCCTGCCGGCGGTGGGAGCGGCCGCGGCCATCGTCAACGCCTTCCGCGAGGCCGCGTACAGCGAGACAGATCTGGTCCACGTGGCCCGCAGGCTCGACGCCAGCTGCACCCGGTACAACGGCGCCTTTCCCCCGGACGGGGTGACGGAGCGCTTCGCCACCGCGCTTCTCGTCGAGATCCCGCTCGACGGCGGGCGGATCGGCATCCTCAACTGCGGACACCCGCCTCCGCTGCTCCTGAACCGCAAGACAGTCCGTGTCATCGAGTCCGCGACCCCCTCACCACTGCTGAGCCTGGCCGATCTGCTGGGGGACCACTACAGCGTCGACACCTGTGACTTCGCCCCCGGTGACCTGCTGCTCCTGTACACCGATGGGATCGCCGAGGCCCGCGCACGTAACGGCGAGTTCTTTCCGCTGACAGCCTGGATGCGCCGACAACCGCGGACCCCGCCCCGTGAACTGCTCACGGCACTTCACCGCGACCTGCTCCGCTATACCCAAGGACGTCTCGACGACGACATCGCCGCCCTCGCCGTACACCTGGGTGAGCACCGAGCCACCCAGTCCCCGTGAGCGAGTCACCGGCCCGTCACGCCGGAGGCATCGTCGGCCCGGAGACGCCGGCTCGCCCGGCCCGGCCGGCAATCGCCACGTTCGGGGAGCCGGGCGCGCATGGCCTGGCGTATCTCCCGCGCCCGGCCTGATCCTCCGGGAGGTCGCCCGTAAGGCGGCCGCCCGGAGAACTGCCGTCTTTCCCGGCGAGGTGGCTCAGGGCTCAGCGCAGCGCGAGTGCGACGAACTGCGTGACCGCGTCCTTGTCGAAGTTGTCGTCGCTGACGAGGATCAGGGATCGCTCGCCGGACGGCAGGGTGGGGCCCCAGGTCATGCCTTCGGTGTTGTCGACGGTGGACAGGCCGAGCGTGTGGAAGTCGGCGACGAGCCTCTTCCGCATGGGCACGACGGGCTGTCCGGCCAGGGAATCCACGGCCCGTACGTCGGTGGCGCCCCGCGTGGTGGTGTCGTACAGGCGGATCTTGTACCCGGAGCCGGCGACCCAGGTGCGTTCGAGCACGAGGTAGCGCTCGGGGTCGTCGGGGAAGGCGAGGAGAGAGGGCACGCCGGTGTCGGGGCCCCACGGGCTGGTCGGGTCGGACTCGGCGAAGATCTTCTCGATGGGGTACGCGAACTGTCCGAGCACCCGGCCGCCGCGGGTCTGCCGCGTGACGCGGACGAGCGCGCCGTGCGTCAGGTCCGGCACCGGGCCGTCCTGAAGAAGCGGGCCCTCGACCGCGCTGGTCACCACGGTGCCGCGGGCGCCGAAGGTGAGTGCCTCGACGGCCTGGTTCCGGCGCGGCCCGCGCTCCGGGGTGATCGTGTAGTTCTCCGGGAGCCGCAGACGGCCGTGGTGGGCGCCGTCGGGGTCGGAGATCTCGATGGACGGCTGGATCACGGGCGGGCCGGCGACGGCGGGCCGGTCGCCCTCCTGCCCCCACCAGTAGCGGCAGTCGCGCGGGTCGACGCGGATCTCCTCCGGATCGATCGCCTTGCCGTCGCCGAGCGCGGGCGACGGGTAGACCGAGCCGTCCGGCTGGAGGAGGGGGTGGGTCGCGGTGAAGTCGACCGCGTGCACGCCGGCGGCGTCGATGTCGAGCTTCGCGGTGTAGAAGCGCGCGGGCTGGAGGAAGGAACGGTCGTCGCTGATGAGGACGTACTCACCGGTGCACCTGTCGCGGTCGATGCCGGACAGGCCGCCGACCGTGGTCCCCTGGAAGTCGAGCTTGTGCGGGACGGTCTTCTCGCCGAGCAGACGGGCCTGCACCGCACGCTTCGACTCCGGTCCGTACGCGCCGGGTTGGGGTGCGGCGGCCACGGCGGGGGCGACGGCGGAGGTGACGAGCAGGGCCGCGACGCAGGCGCGGCGGATCACAGAGGCACTCATACCGATGATCATGACCCGGCCCCCGCCCACCCCGCAGTCACCCAGGCGAGTGTTCCTCACGCCCACCGGGCCGACAGTCGGACCATAGGTGTGACGGGAGGGCTGGGATTGATCACGCCGGGCCTCGTTTGGCAGAGTCCAGGGGCGTCCCGAGGGGGGACGGGGGTGCGGACACCCATATGTTCGATAGTGAGTTGATATGAGAAGATCTGCGGCCACGTGGCTGCGCAGGGTCGCACCCGCCCTGGTGGCGGTCGCCCTCCTCGGCGCGCATGCCGTGCCTGCGGCGGCTGTCACGACGACGCCCGGTGACGCGGCGGGGAACGCCTACACCCGGGACTCGGTTCGCGCGGCGACCTGGAACATGTGCGGTGAGGCCGGCGGCGAGTACGCCTCCGCCCCCGGCTACTGCCCATGGCGCAACGGCAAGACCAACACCGGGCAGAAGGACCCCGCCGGGAATCCGATCTACGAATACCTCGGTCCCGAGAAGAAGATGAAAGGCGTCGCCAAGCTCATCAACGAGCGCAATCTGAACGCGGTCATGCTGCAGGAGGTCTGCGCCGGTACGACGGCGGGCGATACGGCCGGATCCAGCCACCTCGACGAACTCGCGGCTCTGCTCCCCGATGACTGGACCTTCGCCTCGGCGGGCGTCACGCGGCCGGACGAACCGTACGAGGAGCCCGAGCGTTCGGAGGTCGAGCTCATCGACCAGGAGGGTTCGGACTGCCGTGGTCCGGCCCTGACGGGGACTCTGAGCATCGCCATCGCGGTCAAGGGACAGATCACCTGGAAGACGGAGAAGGCCTTCCACACGCCTGTCGACGCCGGACTGTCGATGAACAGCGGATCCGTGCTCTGTGTCGAGGTGGCCGGCTGGGAGAGTCACCTCTGCACCACGCACATCTCCAACTTCGACAAGGACGAGCAGGAGGGACGGCTCGACCAGGGCAAAGCCAAGGAACTGTACGACCAGCAGATAGCGACCACCGCGGACGTGGTGAAGAAATTCCCGTCGGTGGTTCTGGGCGGTGACTTCAACACCGGCAACCGGGACAGGATCCAGACCCTGTACAGCCTCATGGCGGAGTGCGACCAGCGGTCGTATCTGCCGGGCGATGCCGCGAACGAGACCACGAAGTTCAACCGGACGAACGAGACGCTCGCCGACCCCAACGGCCCCGACGCGGGCGGGTACGAGTCGTACGACGACACGGAGTCCAAGATCGACTACCTGTTCTCGACCGGCGGCTTCACCGGGTGCGACTCGGCGACCGAGTACGGCGACAGGACGAACTACAGACTCACGGCCCAGCCGCAGTGCACGATGGCCGCCAAGAACTGCGTCGCCGGCGATGAGGCGTACTCGGACCACACTCCCGTCTACGGATACACGCAGGGGGGTCCGACACTGTCCTGGAAGCTCGACGGCAGCGCCGACGCGACGTCCGGCGGATCCGGCGGCCACACCGGTGTGCGCACCGGGGGAGCGGACTGGGCTCCGGCGGAGCACGGAGGAGCCCTGCTGCTGGACGGGAGCGACGACACCGTCACCCAGAGCGGTCCCGCGGTCAACACCGCCCAGAGCTTCACGGTCTCGGCCTGGATCAAGGTGGACCCCCTGACGACCGCTACCTCGGCCGTACTCTCCCAGGACGGGGAGCGGATCAGCGGGATGATCCTCTGGTACAACGCGACCGACTCCTCCTGGCGGTTCGGGATGCCCAGGGCGGACGCCGACGGCTGGAGCGTCGATCAGGCCGTCGCCCCCGGAGCCGTCAAGGGCGAATGGACCAGGCTCACGGGTGTGTACGACGCAGCCGCAGGAACGATCAGCCTCTTCGTCAACGGTTCCAAGAAGGCCACGAGTGCCCACACCGCCCGGTGGAGCGCGTCCAAGTCCTTCGTCGTCGGCCGAGACCTGGTCAACGGCGCTCACAACGCCCACTTCAAGGGACATGTCCAGCGGGTCGAGGCCTTCGCCTACCCCATGCGGGACGACCAGGTGGCCTCCTACGCCGGAAGCATGACCGCGCCGACCGGCAAGAAGACAGCGCTGCAGGGTCCCGAGGGGGAGCTCTCCCAGGGCTGCCATGTGTCGCTCGACGAGTTCGGCAACGACTTCGGCACGACCGGCAGCCTCACGCCCACGCTCACGGCGAAGGTCCGGCACCCCGACCCCTCCAAGGACGTCTGGGCCGAGTTCTCCCTCTGGGACAACACCTCCTCGACACAGATCCTGACGCTCGGCACGCCGGGATCGAGAAGCCTCACGACGGTCAAGGGACAGGGCACGGTCTCTCTCACCGTGCCGGCCCTCACCCCCGGGCACAGCTACGGCTGGCGGGTACGCACGGCCGACCAGACGACCAACGACACGCCTGTCTCCGCCAACTGCCACTTCAGGGCTCCCGCAGCCTGAACCACCGGCAGCTCTCGTGCCCCGGTCGGCCACCGACCGGGGCACCCCTGCTCCGTAGCCCCCGGCAGGCGGCCGGTGAACCGGAGCAGGCCCCTTGTCAGACCCGGGCCGTACCGTGCTGTCCGTGCCACGCGAACAGCGATCGCTGACCGACGAGAACGCCGCTTGGGCCCTGCGCGCCGTAGCCGCGGGGATGACGCGCGCCAGCGTGCGGCCGACCAGCTCGGTGTCCGGCCCGGCGTCATCCAGGCGCTGTGCCCCGGCGGCAGCAGCCCCGGCTGCTGCAACCCGTTCCACGATCTCGGCACCCAGCACGAGAACCCAACCCCAGGCCGGCCCACACGACCCCGCCCGCCCCATGGGGCTGCTGGACGACGCGGAGGCCATCCGGGACAGCCTCCGGCGCATCGACGGCCCGGTCGCGGTGATCGCCCACTCCTACGGCGGCGTCCCCGCCACGGAGGCCATCGCGGACGCTCCGAACGTGGTACGGGCCGTGTATCTCGCCGCTTTCCAACTGGACGCGGGGGAGAGCATGTTCACCTTCCTCGGGTCGCCCGTACCGGACGACGGCACGGGTCACGCTCCGCCGTACGAGGACGCCCGACGGATCCTCTTCGACGACGTGCCCGACGCCGACGCCGAACGCGCCGTGGCCCGGCTGCGCCCGCAGACCGTCCTGTCCTTCACGGAGCGGGTGACCAGCGCGGGTTGGCGCACCGTGCCCTCCAGCCACGTCGTCTGCGAACGCGACCGGGCGCTCGAACCGTCCCGGCAACACGAGCTCGCGACGCGCGCCGGTTCCGTCCACCGGCTGCCCAGCGGCCACTCGCCGTTCCTCTCCATGCCCCGGCAACTGGACACGCTCCTGGTCCGGATAGCCACCTCCGCGGCGGCTCCCCCGCGTGAACCGACCCATTGCCGCAGCTGACTCTCGCAGGCATCGCCCGCACCGCGCAGTACCTCTTCGGCCACGGCCACCGCAGAGTTCCCCGATCGCGGCTCCGTAGGCATCCCACGCCGGTGGTGGCTACGGCGCTGACGGCGGTGATCGGACTGCCGTTCGGGAGCGGCATTGGACCGACCGGGTCCTCCGTACGGGTACCCGCCGGTGTCGCCCCTCGGACGGCTGCCGCCCCGGTGAGGATCGGTCCATGGGCGTCGTCCTGCCGGTCCTCTTCTCGCTGCTCGCCGCGTTCAGCAACGCGCTGGCCACGGTGCTCCAGCGGCGTGCGGCGCTCACCGTCCCGCAGTCCGACTCCTTCCGGCCCGGACTGATCATCGACCTGCTGCACCGCCCTCTTTGGCTGGCCGGCATCGTCGCCGTCATCGCCGCCGGGGTCGGACAGGCGGCGGCCCTCGCGACCGGGCCGCTGGCCCTCGTACAGCCGCTTTTCGTACTGGAACTTCCCCTCGCCCTGCTGATCGCCTCCCTGCTGTCGCGCGAACGACTGCCCGGCCGGCTCTGGGCCGCGGTGGCGGGGGTCGTGGCCGGACTCGGGGTGGCGCTCGTGGCCGCCTCGCCCACCGGCAACCGCACCCATGTGGAACTGGACCGTTGGGTGCCGGTCCTGGTGACCTGCGCCGTCGCCGTGGTGGCCCTCGCCGCCATCGGATCGCGCAGACCGCCCGGGCGCGCGAGGGCCGGCTGTTTCGGCGCCGCGACGGCGATCTGTTACGCGCTCACCGCCGCCCTCATGAAGACGTCCATGCACATCCTCGGCGACGGCGGCATCGGCGCCTTCCTGACGGCCTGGCAGACCTACGCCTTCTGCGCTGCGGGGATCGCGGCCCTCCTGCTGCTCGAACACGCCATGCAGGGCGGTCCGCTCGTCGCCTCGCAGCCCGCCCTGACCCTCGGTGACGCCACCGTGAGCCTGAGCCTCGGCGTCCTGCTGTACGAGGAGCACGTACGGGCGGGCTGGTGGCTGCTGCCCCAGCTCGCGGGGATCGCACTGATCGTCCTCGGGGTGTTCACGCTGGCGCGTAGCGACGTCGGCGCGTCCTGACGGTGTGTCACTCCGGCCGGTTGAAGCGTCGTGCGGCCCAGAGCAGGGCGGCGATGCCAGTGGCGAGGAGGAGGCCGGCTTCGAGAGGGAGAGGCGGCTGCCGGCCTGCCCATTCGATGCCGGCGATGGCTTGCTGGTCGGGTACGCGGTGGGTGACGCAGCGGCGGAGCAGGTCCACCGCGTAGGCGAGCGGGTTGGCGCGGGCGAGGGCGTGGGCCCAGCCCGGCAGGGCGTGCAGGGGGAAGAAGCCGCCGGAGAGGAACAGCAGCGGCATCATGATCAGGCCGAGGAGGATGTGGAACGTTTCCGCCCTGCGGAGGGATACGGCCAGGGCCAGGGCCAGAGCGGTGATCGTGAACGACGCCAGGATCATGCCGGCCAGGAGCAGGACCAGAAGGAGCGGGTCGTAGGGCAGGCCCACCGTGCCCGCGAGGCTGAGCAGTACGGCGCCCTGCGCCGTGGCGGTCATGGTGCCGCCGGCGCAGTGCCCCAGGAGGAGCGTGGCACGGCTGACGGGGGCCATGAGGAGCTCCCGAAGGTAGCCGCTCTGCCGGTCGGTGATCAGACGGATGCCCACCATGATGGCCGGAGTCTGCACGGTCATCATCAGCATGCCGGGGAAGAGGTAGGTCTGGTAGCCGGTGCCCAGGGAGGAGCGGGGGATGAGGGCGGCCAGTCCGCCTCCCAGGATGAGGAGGTAGAGCATCGGGTGAAGCAGCATCAGCGCGGTGTGGGTGCGCTGGCCCGCGAGGCGCAGGAGGTCGCGGTGGACCAGGGCGTGGATCGCGCGCAGTTCGCGCCGGAGACGGGCCGCGCGTCCGGTGCGGTCGGTGCCGGAGTTGCAGGCGTTGCCGTCGAGGCCGGAGCTGCCGGAGTTGCGGGAGACGCCAGAGGGGCCAGAGGCGCCAGAGGGGCCAGAGGCGCCAGAGGGGCCAGAGGCGCCAGAGGTGCCCGGGGCCTTCACCGTGAGTTCGGTCATCGGCTGCCGCCGCTCTCTGACGTGGTTGCGTCGAGGCTGCGGCCGGTGTGATGGAAGAAGACGTCGTCGAGCGTGGGCGGAGCTGCGGAAGCGGCGTGTACGGCGATGCCGTGGCATTGCAGTGCCGCGCAGAGGCGCGGAATCCACGTGCTGCCGTCCGGCATCCGCAGACAGACCCCACCGGCGTCCGCGGTGATGGTGCGGTCCGGCGGCACGATGCCCCGTACGACCCGTTCCGCTCCCGTGTCGTCGCCGGTACGCAGTACGACCAGGTCGTCTCCGATCGCGGCCTTCAGCGCGAGGGGCGTGCCCTGCGCCACCACACGGCCGCGGTCGATGATGGCGATGCGATCACACTTCTCCGCCTCCTCCAGGTAGTGGGTGGTGACGAAGAGCGTGCTGCCGTCCCGGTCGCGCAGCGTACGCAGGTGCTCCCAGACCTGGGCGCGGGCGTGCGGGTCGAGTCCGGTGGTCGGCTCGTCCAGGAACAGCACACGCGGGGAGTGCAGCAGGGCGCGGGCGATCTCCAGGCGGCGCCGCATGCCGCCTGACAGGGTGCGTACCGGGGAGCGCCGCCGGTCCGTCAGCCCGGCCGTCTCGAGTACCTCCGCGGCGCGTGAGCGGGCGTGGCGGCGGGAGAGTCCGTAGAGGCGTGCGTGGATGTGGAGGTTCTGTTCGGCTGTCAGTTCCGCATCCAGAGCGCTGTGCTGGGAGAGCACGCCGACGCGTCGCCGTACCTCCTGGGGCCGGCTGAGCACGTCGGCGCCGGCGACGGTGGCGTGGCCGGCGGTGGGGCGGGCCAGGGCACACAGCACGGCGATGGTGGTGGACTTCCCCGCGCCGTTGGGCCCGAGGAAGGCGAAGGTTGCGCGTTGCGGCACGTCCAGGTCCACGCCGCGTACGGCGTGGACGGTGGTGCCCTGCGGGCCCGGGTAGCTCTTGACCAGACCGCGCATGCTGATGGCGTACGTGGTCGGGTCCTCGTCACCGGCGGGTAGCTGCATGGGGTGAGGTCCTCATCTCCGGTTACGCCCTCCGCGGCCACTGGGGCGCGCGGCAGGAGGCGGCTGGTTCCGGCAGCACATCCGGCCGGCGGCTTCCCGGGTGGTCGCCGGCCGGATGACGGTGTCTTGCCTACGCGCAGCTGATGCCGATGCAGACCGTGTTGAGGAGGGTCAGCAGACCGACGCACTCACACGTCGCGGCGAACGGCGCTCCGTCGACGCCGACGGGGTCGGTCTCCGGAAGGGCGTGGAGCCGGGCCAGCAGTTCGAGGTCGTTGTTCTCCATGGTTCTCTCCTTCGTTCTGAGACTTGCGGCAGACTTCCTGCCGCTCAGACCGGCAGCCGGACCATCCAGTGCCGGGGGTCGGCGTGACGGGTCCGCAGGAGGAAGGCCAGGATTCCGGCGGATCCGTCGCTCCAGCTGGTCGAGACGTCCCCGTACTCGTTGGGGAAGACCACCTGGGCATGGCGGTGGGCCCTCTCGCTGAGGATGAGACGGGCCAGGTCCTCGGCCATCGTGCGGTAGACGGGGTCACCCGTGGCGGCGGCCATGTCGAGGAGGAAGTCACCGTTGCCCGCCAGGCCGTGGCACTGGGAAAGGGCGGCGCGGGAGGCGCGCTCGGTGACGGCGTGCGTACTGCGGCGGGCGAGGTCGCCGAACCTGTCGTCCCCGGTGGCCTGCCACAGCCGGACGAGGAAGGTGCCGATGCCCGCCGCGCCGTGGCACCAGTACGGGGCCGTGGGCAGGTCCCCTGCCTGTGCGGGCCATTGGGCCGCTTCGCCGGTGCGTACGGCTCCGGCCAGCAGATGCTCGCCGGCCTCCACCGCGAGGTCCAGGTGCTCCGGGCGCTGTGAGACGGACGCGGCGGCGAGGAGGAAGCAGCCGATGCCGGCCGTTCCGTGGGCGAAGCCGAGGTAGCGTTTGCCGCCCTCGGAGGAGACGGCTTCCGCGGGAACCGGCCAGCCCACTCCGGACGGATCACGCCGCGCCGCGGCGGCGAGCCGGTCGGCCGCGTCGACGGCCAGTTCGGCGAAGCGCGGATCACCGGTGCGGTGCCACAGGTGGACCGCGGCCAGCCCGCTGCCCGCGCTGCCGTGGGTGATGTCGTGGTGGGGTGCCGCCTGTTGCGGAGCCAGTGCCAGAGCCAACGCGTGGTCCACGAGTCTCTGGTCGTCCACGGCGCGCCCGGCGTCGTACAGCGCCCAGGCGGTTCCGCGTCCGCCGAAGTGCAGGCCGGGGCGTGTGGAGCGGACATCGGTGCGGCCCGCGATCCAGTGGCCGGCGGTGGAGATCAGCTCGGGCAGGCGGTCGTCACCCGTGAGTTCCCAGTAGCGCGTCAGCACGGCCAGGACACCGGCCGCGCCCTGCTGCACGGTGCAGGGGTCGGCCTCGCCGGCCATGGTGGACACGGGCCACAGTCGGCGCTCGTCCGCCGGAGTCATCGAATGGATGAGATGGTCCACGATCCCGGCCAGAGCGTCGTGCGGCCCGCTCGGAGTCCGGCAGTTGTTCCGGTCGTCATGGCGGCTGTCGCTCCGCGCCGTGCGTGGGGCGGCGTGGTCCCGTGGCCGTACCGGATCCGCCCTCCGGAGAGCCTCGCGCGCCCGGGTCGGGTCCCACCGCTCGGCGGGGTCGTCCTTCATCAACCCGAGGATCATCTCCGTGAGGCCGTCCGGCAGTCGAAGCGGCCCTGTGCAGGCGGTGAGCCATGCGGCGAGCCGCTGCTCCGGGGCCCTGGTGGCAGGCTCCTCGGGCAGCAGGTTCGGCACCTTCCCGGCCAGCACGAAGCACGCGGTGGCGCCGAGGCTGTAGTAGTCGCCCGTCGGGCTGACCATTGCGTCGGCCAGACGTTCGGGGGCGCTGAAGCCAGGAGTTCCCACGCGGGTCGGCAGTGCGGCCTCGTCTTCCAGGACAGCGAGTTCGAGGTCGATGAGGCGCAGCTCACCGTCCGGGCGGACCATGACGTTGCCGGGTGTGAAGTCCCGCAGGACGCAGCCTCGGGCGTGTGCCGCCGCGACCAGGTCCACCAGGCGTCCGACCTGCGCCAGCGCGTCGGCGCGGTAGCGTTCCGCTCCGACATCGCGGAAGTGCTCGGCCACCCACGTACGCAGGGTGATGCCCGGCACTTCGTCCTGGGCCAGGAAGAGGTGCCCGCCGTGCTCGATCAACGCCAGCGGTTCAGGAACCAGCCCCGTGCCCTTGAGCTTTTCCAACGTCCTGGCCTCGGCGCGCAGCCAGTCGCGGACGTCGCACCCGGAGGCGTCGGCCTCCACGTGAGGCCTGGCCTCCTTGATCACCACGAGGGCACCCGTACGGACGTCGCTGCCCCGGTAGACGCCGCCCTTGTTCGTGTGCCGGATCGCCTCCCGTACCGCGAAACGACCACCGAGCAGTACCGGAGCAACCGGCCCCTCCGCTGTGTCCGCCGCGCGCGGCACGACGGGCACCGTGGCGGGGAAAGGGGAGACCGCCCAAGGGGGCGGGGAATACTGGCCGGTGCGCTTGTCCTCCACGGGATTGCCGTCAGGGTCCACGATGAACCACACCAGCAGACCGTCGTCCGACAGCCGCCTCCGGCCGACGAACGAGCCGTATCGATAGTGCACCAGCGAGTGCGGGGCGTACGGCTGGTCGGACAGGATCCGAGGGCCGGTCAGCCCCGCCGTGGCCCTGTGCAGCTCCTGGGCGAGCCGGGCCGCTTCGTCGTCGGAACGCGGATAGACGGTGATGAACTTGCCCGAGCTTCCCCGGGGCGTGGCACGGGAGTTGAGCGCACTCACCTGGTCCAGCGACCGGGCGAACTTGAACGCCGACTCCTCCCGAAGCAGCACCTCCAGGGCCTTCTCGAGGACAGCCGCCGCGGAGGCGACGGTCGCCGAGAGATGCAGCTTCCACCCTTGCTCGCGCCGCGTTCCGGACCCGGGCGCGACACGGCACCACATCTCGTCCGCGTCGGCCGCCCAACGCTCGCCCTGGCCCGTGGAGTGCAGCGCCTTGCGGAGAAGGCCTTCCAGTTCGACTTCGGTGACCTGGCTCGTCATGCGTGTCCTTCTCGACGGTGAGGTCCGCTGACCGGAAGGTGCCCGATGGCATGACCGGACCAACACGCACCCGCCCGCATTCACTTGATCCGGCGAGCGCACAGCGCGATGGCGCGGCCCATGCATGCGCCCAGCGCAGAAACAGGCTCACGGGCCTGGTCGCGCACAGCGGCCGCACGCTCGTTCGGCGGCGTGGAAGGATGGGCGCATGTGGTCGCGACTGCCGTTCGGGGACGAACTCAGGGCCGAGCTGGGATCGCCCAGGCGCCCTCGCAGACTGGGCAGCAGCCCTCGTTCGCGCGTGTGGCGCGTTGCGTTGCCAGAGGCGACGGCGGTGGTGAAGCAGATCGTCGACGGTCCCGATGCCGACGAGCGATACGCCCGTGAGGTGACCGCCCTGAAGCTCGCCGCCCGAGCTGAGACGCCCGTGGTTCCCGCGTTACTGGCCACCGATCCCGGCAAGCGGGTCCTGGTGCTCGAGCATCTGGAACACCGACGCCCGGCCGACGACTGGATCGTCGAGTACGCGGCCGCCTTGGCACGCGTACATGCCACCGGCCGCCCGGAGGACGCGGGGGTGCTTCCCCGGTGGCAGGGCCCGAACCAGGCCGACACCGAGTCCTTCCTGCGGCTGGCAGAGGCTCTGGAGGTACGTGTCGCCGCGGGCGTGCCCGGCGAACTCAAGGACCTCGTGGACCGGCTCGACCAGGCGCCCGGCGACGCCCTTCTCCATGGAGACCCCTGCCCCGGAAACGATCTCCACACCCCCACGGGGATCAGATTCATCGACTTCGAGCAGGCGTCACTGGGCAGCGGATTGATGGAGCTCGCCTACCTGCGCATCGGGTTTCCGACCTGTTGGTGTGTCACGTCGGCATCGGAGCCGCTGCTGCTACGGGCGGAGAGCGCGTACCGCAACGAGTGGCGCGCCCTGACGGGTTCCGAAGCCCGAGACGGGCTCGCTGACGCGTGTGTCGGCTGGCTGATCCGCGGCGACGCGCTGGTTGAGCGGGCACGGCGCGAAAGCGTCGATCACCTGGCCCGGATTCCGTACCAGGACTGGAAGTGGGGCACGGCGACCGCCCGGCAACGACTTGTCCACCGGCTCGGCGTCGTCGCACGGATGTCGGCTGGCCACACCTCGCTCAGCGGCATCAGCAGCCTCAGCACGGCTCTGCGTCAACGGATGGTTGCTCGCTGGCCGGTGCTCCAGCCCGTTCCGGCGAAGCGTCCGTGACCACCGCAGTGGACCTGTGCACGCGGGGGCTCAACGCAGCAGGCGGGTGACGGAGTCGGGAAGGATGTCGCAGAGGTCGGTGATGCGGACGTGTGCGGCATGGGTGGCGGTGAACTCGCGTATCGGCATGGTGGGTGAGCCGAAGGCCGATTCGAAGGTGCGCAGCGCGCCGGGCGATCGGTCCAGTGCCCACGCTGCGGTGGCGGCACTCGTACGCAGGAAGCGGGCGGGTTCGGGGCCGATGACGAAGAGATCGGCGCACCGTCCGGACCGGTCGGCGGCCAGCATGGTGAGGTCCTTGAAGACCTGGCGCTTGCGCATCGCGTCGGCACCACGCCAGCGGGCCAGCTTGAACTCCGCTACGCGCCGGTTCGTCTCCAGGTCGTACGGGCGGCTGGGGTCGTTGCCGGCACCGAGGGACGGGCGCCGTGAGATCGTCTCGTCGTCCTCCAGAACGTGCGGCAGGGCGAGCAGGATCCCCGAGGCGTGGATGAGGTCGTTGATCCTGCCGAGACTCTCCCGCACGGTGAGCGCGGAGGCGAGGAGACCGGCGTCCACTCCGCCGCTGTCGGCGGTGAGGACGGCCTGCGCCGCGTCGGCACCGTCGAGGCTGTGCTCAAGTGCCGCGATGGCCTCGGTGAGTGGCGCGCGGTGAATGAACCGGGCAAGGGTGTCGACGGCCACGCCCAGGCCCTCGGGCGCGGTACCGGGTACGACTGGTGCTCCGGACGGGTCTGTGCTGTCCACGTCACCATGATGGCCTACCGCTGTGGCGGGCGGAGTGGCAACAGACTCTGATCGGCTCTGATCGACGCCTCCTGCTGCCCTGAAGACAGCGACTGCTCAAGGCCGGAGCCCGATGTGCTTGAGGGCGATCGTGTTGAGGTCGGTGATGGCCTGTTCGTCCCCCTGACGCCACGCGTCGGCCCATCCGCCCGGTGGGACCGGCAACGTGGCGAGTGCCCCAGGAGGGCCGGTGAGGGCGCGCAAGGCGAGCAGGTCGGCGCCTCCGGGAGCCTCGGCGAGGCGGCGCAGGGTGCTGCTGCGTCGCATCCAGAGCAGGCGCGGCGGGAGCCACAGCAGCAGGACGACGAACACCGGAATGACGATGAGCGCCGTCGTGATCACGTCGGCGACCTGGCTGACGGTCTCCTGGAGCGACACTCCCGCGTCGGCGAAGCCGGAGCCGGCGTCGGCCGCGGCTTGGAGCGGCTTCTTGAGGACGCCGCCGATGAGCGGTACGCCCGACGCCGCGTCTCCCGCGTTGCCGAGCCCCTCGGCCAGACTGTCGCCGGAACTCTCGACCTTGCGGCCCGGCGCGGCCAGCAGCATGATCGTCTCGCGGACGACGAGCGCTGCCCACACCGCGGCGGCGATCAGGGCCACGGCGATGAGGTCCACGAGCACCTGGCGATTCCGACGTGCGGGTGTCTGGGCGTACAAGCGCAACGGTGGGCTCCGTTCGATTCATGGCGTCGAGGAGGTCCGGCCGCCCAGACGGCGACGCTGCCGACCGGTCGTCGGTTTCAACCCTTCCACCACGCCTCACGAGCAAACGTGCGCCGCACGAGCCCGCCGGGAGTCCCGGTGCCCCTGGTGACCCGAGCCGGACAGCGGTGCGCGTCACTCCTGCGGCGCTCAGTGCCGTACGAAGGGCAGATCCCCCGGCCGTACCCGCTCGCGTGGCCCCGCCGCCCGCAGCACCACGTCCAGCACCCGTGCCGGGTCGGCAGCGTACGCGTGGGAGAACCAGGCCATGTTGGCCTCCACCACGGCCCACCGATGGCCCGGTCGGTACGGGTCGACCAGTTGTCCGATGTCCACGACGACCGCGCTCGGCAGGGCGGGCCCGACCTCGGCGACCAGGCGGTCGGTGAACTCGGTGATCTCCGCGGCGATGGCCCCGTGCTCGTCGAGGGGGAGTGGGTCCAGCCGGCCGAACACCGCATACCGACTGCCCGCGGCGATCCGCCCGTCGAGCAGGAACAGTCGGTACTCGGCGGCGAACGTCACCACATCGGAGAGCAGCACCGGCGTCGCCGGGTCCAGATCGGCGGGCAGCCGGGAGCCGTCGGCGTAGACGTCCGCCGGGAAGGACTTGTCCCGCGGCGGCTTGACGAACGTCGGGCGCTCGATCGCCCACGCATCCGCGAGCGTCGCCGCGCGGACCTCCCGCCCGGCGAACTCCTCCGGCAGCTCGGCGAGCCAATCGTCCGCCGGTTCCAGCAACGCGAACCCCAGGCGTCCGGCCAACCGCGCGCCCGCCACCGGACCGCCGTACCAGTACGCCGGTCCCGCCACCGCGCCGACCTCCTCCGCCGACTGGACCACCATCCCCCGACCCGTCGCCTCAGCGGCCAACAGTTCCATCGTCGACGTGCGCCGACCGGGCATGACGAGCACCGAACCCCTCCTCCATGACGTACGAGGACGCCACGCTAGCCCCCGTCCCGTCCCTGTCACACAGGGGAGTGTGTGTGAGGCGTACACACCCCTCCGCTACTCGGTGATACCGTATAGTGGTACTCGGTAGTACATAGTACCGAGGGTGTCGAGGAGGAGTCGCGATGGACGGACTGACGGAGATGCTCAAGGGCACGCTCGAAGGGTGCGTGCTCGAGATCATCGGCGGCGAGGAAACCTACGGGTACGCCATCACCCGTCAGTTGAACGAGCTCGGATTCGCCGACGTCGTCGAGGGGACGGTGTACACCATCCTGCTGCGACTGGAGAGGAACGGGCTCGTCCAGGTGACGAAACGGCCGTCGGGGGTCGGTCCGCCGCGCAAGTTCTACGTGCTCAACGACGCCGGACGCGAGGAACTCGCGAGGTTCTGGGTGAAGTGGCAGTACGTCTCATCGCGCATCGACAGGCTCAAGGAGGGCGGGAGATGAACTTCTGGGAGACCGTCACAGGCAGCGATCTCACGAGGGAATGGCGGGTGTTCGAAGCACGGGCCGAGGCCCTGCCGGACGACTACCGGACGGCGTGGGAACAGATCAAGTGCGACCTCTTTCCCCACGGGGATTTCACCGGCCGCAACCTGATGCCGATCCTCGACGCCGCCTTGGGGCTGCTCGAAGAAACAGCGGCGGACGGGCAGAGCGTCCACGAGGTGCTCGGTGACGACATCCGAGGCTTCTGCGCCGCGCTGGTCGGTGGAGAAGGGGCTCGAACCTATCGCGACCGGTGGCGCGAGCGGTTGAACAGGAACGTCGCGAGGAAACTGAGCCGGCTGGGAGGCTGACGTGGGCATCCAGGACATCATCGAGGGCAAGAAGCAGTGGCGGGCGCACGCGGCTCGGGTCAAGGCGCTCCCGCCGGACTACCAGATCGTCTACAAGGAGATGCAGAAGTACCTGTTCAAGGTCGGACCGGTCGACCTGCCTGACGGGCCCCTGCTCCCCGGGATCGTCGACTTCTTCGAGGAGGGCGTCGCCGGTGGTAGGGGGGTCCTGGAGTTCATCGGCCCGGACGTCGCTGCTTTCTGCGACGATCTGGTCAAGGACTCACGCACCTACGCGGACGTCTACCAGGAATCCATCAGTGGGGAACCCGGCGCGACCGAGAAGTGACACCCGCCGACCCGGGTCGGCTCGACCGTGACATCCACTCGCACGAGTAATCCACCACGTTCTGCGAACGGCAGGTACCGCTTGATGCGCGCAACAGAGTTGACAGAAGCCTGCATCGAGGACGCGAGCAACATATTGGTCGCGCCTTCGACGTTGCACGACGATTCCGTGATCAGAGACTTCTTCGGGTCCGTCATCACGCCGGAGTGCCTTGCTTCAGGGGCGCCCGACCTCACGCAGAAGACCGTCTACCTGTGTGGTGACATATCCGGGATCAGCAGCCGCCAACTGGATGCGGCTTCACGGGTTTTCGTCGTCCGCGACCGCTCATACGGTTACCATGAGGCCGTCGACAAGCCTTGGGCCCTCGTCGATCTCGGCCGAGTCCCCACCCGCGTACACGGGGTCGGGGTGTACTACCGCCGGTTCTTCGACCTCGGTGCCGATCACTTCGGACGGATCCGCGCGGAGCACGAGTTCCAGTCCCTGACGGAGTCCACCAAGCCGGGAACAGCTCATCGCAGCGGAATCTATCTGACGCCCGTCACGCGAAACGGTGACGAACTGCATTTCCGCCTGCTCCGGTGCTCCACGAATCTCTCGGGGCCGACCGAGAGCTTTCGCCCGACCGACACACAGATTGTCGAGGCCCTGAATCGCGAGGCCGGGGTCGTCTTCCGGAACCAGGCACAGCTCAATCACGTGCTCGCCCAGATCTACCACAACACCCTCGCCACGGCGGAGCGCAAGCAGTCCAAGGCCAAGATCTCGGCCCACGCCGACAAGACCAAGGACATGCCCGTCAACGGCATCATGGCCTTCTGCACCTTCTATGACGGGCTCGACGAGCTGCAGCCCCTGGCGGAAGACGCGTTCGACTACGGGGTGAAGGGTGTCAGTGGGCTCACCAAGCTCCACTTTCGCCTGAAGGAGCCGGCGGGAGAACGTGACGGGGGAGTGCTCCCGCAGCAGTTCACCGTGACTCTCTATCCCGGCTCGGTGTTCTTCGTGCCGCTCTCCACCAACCGCCTGTACACGCACGAGATCCGACCCTCGGCTTTGGGCGCCGAGCTGCTCCCGACCCGCCTGGGATACGTGGTGCGGTGTTCGAGCGCCGAAGCCGTTCACAAGAACGGCGACACGTTCCTCAAGAAGGCCGGAGATCTCGTGAAGCTGGGGCCACCCACGCCGGTCGGCATGGACGAGCTGCGCAGGCTGTACGCCGAGGAGAACAGGACCTCGTCCTTCATCGACTACGGCGACGAATTCCTCTTCAGCATGAACACGGGAGATTACATTGCCCCCCGAGCCTAGGACAAGGATCTCGGACGAGATCCTCTTGTGCGCTGTGGCGACCGAAGAGAATCTCTTCGCGGAGCTGTCCGCGTCGGCTCGGCTGGAGGACGTAGGAAGAGGCCGGCGAGGCGCCGTCCTGGCCAAGGTCGACGAGGCGGAGGGTGTGCCTCTCGTACGTACCACCACTCGATACAGCAATCCGGCACAGCGCTTCCGGTCGGTGCACGAACGGCTGGCGCTAAGGATTCAAGAGCGTGCGGCGCTTCCGGTCGGCTTCAACAACGCCCTCATCGAGCGCTACACGAACGCGTACAGAACCATGGGCAGTCATTCCGACCAGGCGCTCGATCTGGCCGACGACTCGGCCATCGCCGTTTTCTCCTGCTACCAACGACCCGAAGCGGGCCCGCCGAGGAAGCTGATCTTCGAATCAAAAGAGGCCGGTGGCGACGAGTTCGAGATCCCCCTGGTCCACAACGGTGTCGTCGTGTTTTCCGTCGAATCGAATCGCCGGCTCAGGCACAAAATCGTGCTGGACGCGCCCGGGGCGGCGGAAAACGAGTGGCTGGGCGTAACGTTCCGAACCTCGAAGACCTTCGTTCGGTTTCGCGACGGACAGGCCTACCTCCCGAAGGGTGCCCGCCTCACGTCGGCCGACACTGAACAGGGGCGCGAGTTCTACGGGCTCCGCCGCCGTGAGAACAACGAAACGGACTTCGTCTACCCGGTGCTGACATACACCATCAGCGAGAGCGATCTGTTGCCACCCGTCTGACCGTCACGGAGGGGTGAGGCTGAGGGCGGGGGTGGATCGCGCGCCGACGGCCGGACGCGGCGCGTCCCCCGGGCGCGCCGCGTCGTTCTACGCCTCCGCCGTCAGCAGGGGCTCAGCCACCACACCCAGCCCCAGGGGGCGTGGCGGTCCTCGCTGTAGCCGCCCGGCGAGGTCCAGCCGAGGTTGCCGTTCTGGTCGTAGAACTTGGCGTACAGGGTGGAGCGCTGGTTGTTGATCCAGGAGCCGGTCCCGGTCCAGGGGATGTAGTTGAGGTAGTTGCAGGTGTACAGGCGCAGTTCGTCGCCTGCGAAGTTCTCGTACGGGTAGGCGCACACATAGGTGTACGGGCAGCCGGCGGCCGCGCCGAGCTCCGCGTTCGGGGCGGTGAGGTCGCGGGCGTTCCGCTCGCCGGGGAGCGTGAGCAGCAGCTCACCGCCGCCCGCCAGAGCGATCTTGTTGGCGCTGACCTGCGTTCCGGGCATCTTCGCCAGGTAGCCGTCGACCCGGGCCTGGAGGCCCTTCGCCTCGGTGCCGTTCAGCCCCGCGCTTCTGGCCTGGGCCGTGAAGTCGGTGCGGGCGCCCCGCGCGGCGTCGGCCGCTCCGGCGGAGGCGGGGGTGGCCACGAGGGCCAGGAGCGCCAGCATGAGGGCGGCGAGGGCCTTCGCCCACCTGCCGGTCGGTAAGGATCCCTGCTTCGGCTTCGTCATCGGGTCACCTCTGTTTCGTCCGTGGTCGTGCGTCGGATCATCACTGTGGGGTGCGCGGGCCCCTCCCGTCGTTGGCGTCCTGCGCACGTTCCTTTCGCACCGAGTGCACGACTGCGGGGCCGGTTGACCGACTTCGCCCTATGCCCGCGGCCCGGCCAGCCCCAACTATGGACATGCCCACATCACGAAGGGGGGAGCGTGAACGGGATCACGACGGTCTCCACCACGAGCGTCGGCGCACACGACGGCTTCGAGTGGTGGTCCCAGATGGTCGGCGACGCCGTCATGCCCGTGGCCATCGCCAGCCCGTACGCCGACCGCTTCCGCGGCACCGCCACGGCGATCCGGCTGACCGACACCGAAGTCTCCGACTTCGCCTTCTCGCCGATGACCGCCCAGCGGGCCGCCGCCCACATCCGGCGCGCGGACCCCGAGCAGTACTTCCTCGTCCTCGTCCACGGCGGCCCGATCGGCATCGAGCAGCGCCGCAACAACACCCTGCTCACCGCGGGCGACCTGGGGCTCTTCGACACCTCCCACCCGCTGAGCTGCGAGTTCCAGGACGACGGCCGGCTTTCGCACGTCAGTCTGCTGCGTCTCCCCAGGGCCACCCTGCCGCTGCCGCAGGACCGCGTCGACCAGCTGCTGGGCACCGCCCTTCCCGCCCGCACCGGGTCGGGAGCGCTGCTCGCCTCGTACCTCACCGGACTGCGCGCCGAAGCCGGACGGTGCGAGCCGGAGGAGCTGCGCCGGTTGGGCGCTGTCGCGCTCGCGCTCTCCGTGACGTTCCTCGCGGCCCGGACCGACAGCCCGGGCCCGACGGCCCACGAGACCCGGCACCAGGTCCTCCTCGCGCGGGTCCGCGCGTTCATCGAGGCCAACCTCGCTGATCCCGGCCTCGGCCCCGACGCCGTCGCGGCGCACCACCACATCTCCGTTCGGCTGCTCCATGTGCTGTTCCGCGACGAGCCGGAGACGGTGGGTGCCACGATCCGCCGGCTCCGCCTCGAACGCAGCCGTGCCGACCTCGCGAACCCGGGCCTCGGTCACCGCCGCATCGGCGAGATCGCCGAGCGGTGGGGATTCCGCCACCAGGCGGACTACAGCAGGGCCTTCCGCCGCGCGTACGGGATGCCGCCGAGCGACTTCCGCAGACAGGTCCTGCCCGGGTGACGACGAAGGGCCCGGCACCGGATGTGTTCCGGTGCCGGGCCCTTCGGATACCCAGAGGCCAGAGCGCGTACGTGGACTCCTCGGCCGAGCCCGTGATCCCCGGGCTCGGCGAAGGCGCCACCCGGCGGTTCCTTCTGCAGGTCACCCCGAGTCCGGCCGCGTGCTGGTGGGCGCGACAGGCGGACTTTCGATCCACGCCTAGCTCAGCGTGTTCACCGCGGCCGCGTCGTACGGCTTGAGCTCGTCGGTCCGTCCCGCCAGGACCTTTGCCGCCCACTCCGGGTCCTGGAGCAGCGCGCGACCGACGGCGACCATGTCGAACTCCTCGCGTTCCAGGCGGTCGAGGAGGTCGTCGATGCCCTGGACCGGGGCGCCTTCGCCCGCGAAGGCGTTGATGAAGTCGCCGTCGAGGCCGACCGAGCCGACGGTGATGGTGGGCCTGCCGGTGAGCTTCTTGGTCCAGCCCGCCAGGTTCAGGTCCGAGCCTTCGAACTCGGCAATCCAATGGCGGCGGGTGGAGGCGTGGAAGGCGTCGACGCCGGCCGCGGCGAGCGGGGCCAGGATCGCCTCCAGTTCCTGCGGGGTCTCGGCGAGCCGCGCGTCGTAGGCGTCCTGCTTCCACTGCGAGAAGCGGAAGATCACCGGGAAGTCGGGCGAGACGGTCCCGCGGACCGCGGCCACGATCTCGGCCGCGAACTTCGTACGGGCCACGGGGTCGCCGCCGTAGGCGTCCGTACGGCGGTTCGTCCCCGCCCACAGGAACTGGTCGAGGAGGTAGCCGTGGGCGCCGTGCAGCTCGACGCCGTCGAAACCGATGCGCTCGGCGGCCGCGGCGGCCTCGGCGAAGGCGCCGATGACGTCGTCCACATCGCTCTGGGTCATGGCCTTGCCCGTGCCCTCGGTGCCATCGGGGCGGATGCCGGAGGGGCCCATCGCCGGGGCGTCGGCGTAAGGCGCCTGCCCCTGCTTGCGCACCATGCCGATGTGCCACAGCTGTGGCACGATCGTGCCGCCCGCCGCGTGCACGGCCTCGGCGACCTTCGCCCATCCGGCCAGCTGCTCCTCGCCGTGGAACCGCGGCACACGGTCGCTCTGGCCGGCCGAATCGTGGCCGACGTACGTCCCCTCGGTGACGATCAGGCCCACGCCTGCGGCGGCGCGGCGGGCGTAGTAGGACCGCACGTCCTCGCCAGGGACTCCGCCGGGGGAGAACATGCGCGTCATCGGCGCCATCGCGATGCGGTTCGGGACGGTCAGGCCGTTCAGCGTGACGGGCCGGGACAGGATCTCGGCCGCGCGGGAGGTGGGGGACGCGGTGACGGTCACAGGGACACTCCTCATGGCAACTACTTGACAACCTTGATGCTTGAGAACTTCATGCAACGAGAGAACGGTAGAGGTCGATGTTTGAGGTAGTCAAGTATCTCCGAGTAGAGTGACCCTCATGACAGAAGCTCCCCGCGCCGACACGGCCCAGCTCATGGAACTGCTCTCCGTGTCGCTCGGCGTCTACTACGGCGACTTCACCGTCGCGGCGGCGAGTGAGAACCTCACGGCGAGCCAGGGCAGGGCCCTGACCGCGCTGCGCCGGGGTCCCGCCGCGATGCGTGCCCTTGCCGAGACCATGACCTGTGATGCCTCCAACATGACCGGGATCATCGACCGGCTGGAGAAGCGCGGCCTGGTGCGCCGCGAAGCCGATGCCTCCGACCGGCGCGTCAAGAACGTCATCCTCACGGCCGAGGGGGAGCGCGTCGCCGACGCGATCCGCGCGAAGATGCGTACGACGCAGGAGGGCCTGGAGAGCCTGAGCGGCCAGGACCGGGACTCCCTGTACACCCTGCTGGAACGCGTCTTCCTCTCCCCGCCCGACGCCTGACCGGTCCGGCCCGATGTGTGCTCCGCCGTGGGCGAGGGCGCGTCGGGGCGGGGGGCGTCACGAGACGGCGCTACCGTCGCGAGGATGACGGGAAGTGATGCAGACCGGCGGTGGTCCGAATCCATGCCGGCGGTCTACGAGCGGTACCTCGTGCCGACGGTCTTCCGGCCCTTCGCCGAGGACCTGGCCGCCCGGGCGGCGGCACTCCAGCCCGGTCGCATCGTCGAACTGGCGGCGGGGACCGGCATCTTGACGTCGGAACTCCTCGCGTCGGCACCCTCGGCCGAGGTGACGGCCACCGACCTGAACGAGGCCATGGTCGCCTTCGGGTCGGCCCGGGCCCCGGGCGCGGTGTGGCGGCAGGCCGACGCGCAACGACTGCCCTTCTCGGACGGATGCTTCGATCTGGTCGTCTGCCAGTTCGGCGTGATGTTCTTCCCCGATCGGGTCGGGGCGTTCGCCGAGGTCCACCGGGTTCTGGCCCCGAGCGGCCGATTCCTCTTCAACACCTGGGGACCGCTCGCCACGCACGCCTTCGGAGCCGCGCTGCAGGCCGGGCTGGAGCGGGCCTATCCGGCCGACCCGCCGCGGTTCCTGCCGACGGTTCCGCACGGCTACGCCGATCCCGCCGTCGTTGCCGCCGACCTGGCGGCCGCCGGGTTCTCCGTCGAGGAGAAGCGGGAGCTGACGCTGGAGGGCCGGGCGGCATCGGCCGCCGACGTCGCCATCGGGTTCCTCGCCGGGACGCCGCTACGCGCGGCCGTCGAGGAGCGCGGAGACGGGCCCGCTGCCCGGGCCACCGTCATCGAGGAGATGACCGCCCGCCTGGGCCAGGGCCTGGTGACCGCACCGATGACGGCGTTCGTCTTCCGTGGCGCGGTCTGAACGGTTCTGAACACCAGGAAGCAGAAGACGACGTGGTTCAGATTCACCATGCGGCGCCCGAGCGCCAGGAAGCCCGGGAATCACCGTCCCAGGGGGTCCCGGCGGCCCGGGCCGGGGAGGTCGGCCAGTGCCTCGCGGACGCGGGCGGAGAGGTCGGCCTCGCTCACCTCGTGAGGGGCGACCGTGAAGGACGTCGCGGGCTCTCGGCGGAGTTCCGGCCCGTCTCCCTCGCCGACCCCGGCCTTCGGCCGGACGGCCCAACCCCCGGCCGGGGGAGCCGGGTGCCGTCGCGTCGGTGGGTCGGCGACCGCCCGCAGGGGCTATCTCTTGACGGAGAGAACCGACTCATCGGGAGTAAGCCATGGGCCTCATCACCATCGAGATGTTCGCGACCCTCGACCTCGTCGGGCAGGCGCCCGGCGGTCCTGACGAGGACCCGGCGGGATTCCCGTTCGGCGGCTGGCAGGCGCCCTTGCTGGACGAGGTCGCCGGGGCGCAGATCGGTGCCGCGTACGAGGGCACGGACGCCCTCCTCCTCGGCCGGCGGACGTACGACATCTTCGCCGCCTACTGGCCTCATCAGAACGGCGGCGAGGACGGCGAGATCGCCACGCTGTTCAACAGCGTCCCGAAGTACGTGGCCTCCCGCGGCAGGCCCGACCTGTCGTGGGCCGGGTCCACGCAGCTCGGGCCGGACCTCGCCGACGCGGTGCGTGAGATCCGGGACCGGCACGAGGACGTGAAGGTGGTCGGGAGTCTGAACCTCGTGCAGACCCTGCTGCGCGAGAAGCTCTTCGACCGCATCGACCTCTGGGTGCACCCGGTCGTGCTCGGCGTCGGGAAGAAGGTGTTCGACGACGGCGCGGTGCCCACCAACGTCACGCTCCTCTCGCCCCCGGTGGCAGGCCCTCAGGGGACCGTTTTCCTGCGCTACGGGATCGCCGACGGCACTCCCGTGACGGGGGACATGAGCCTGCCCGGTCGCGGTCTCGAAAGCGAGGGCTGAGACTCTGCCGGCTCAGGGCCGGCGCCTTCACGCGGCGCTCCGTCTCCGGCTCGGCCGGTAGGGCACCCAGGGGCCCGTGGCAGGGGAGGCACGGACGAGAGCGGGCGGCGCGCGAAGCAGTGGCGGCATGGGTCGTGAGAGGTGGCGGCATGGGTCGTGAGAGGTGGCGACAGGCGCACCTCTGGTGGTGGAGCGGGCCGGAGGGGACCTGGCGGCATCCCGCCGGAGAGGGCAGCGACGGATTCATCGGCCGTCCCGGGCCGACGAAAATCGCTTGAGCCCGGGCCGCCGCGCCGACAGGATCGGGGGACACCGATGAGTTCTGCCCCGTGCCGTGGTCTGTTGATGTGACCTGCCACCTGCGGAGGACTCACCTCACGGAAGGCGCCATGCTCGCACCGCACGCAACGCCCACCCTCTCGCCCGCCCGCGTCACCGCCGTGCTGCGGATTCTCGTGCTGTCCACGTTCGTCGTCCTCCTCAACGAGACGATCATGGTCAACGCGATCCCGCGCCTCATGCGCGAGTTCGACGTCACCGCGGCAGCCGCGGGGTGGTTGTCCACGGCCTTCATGCTGACCATGGCCGTCGTCATCCCCGTGACGGGGTGGTTCCTCCAGCGCGTGACGACCAGGACCGCCTTCGGCCTCGCCATGGCCCTGTTCCTCGCCGGAACGGCTCTGGCCGCGGCCGCGCCCGTCTTCCCCGTCCTGCTGGCCGCCCGCGTCATCCAGGCGAGCGGCACCGCCGTGATGATGCCGCTGCTCATGACGACGCTCATGACCCTGGTGCCCCCGCGCGACCGGGGCCGTGTCATGGGCAACATCACCCTCGTCATCTCCGTCGCACCCGCCCTCGGCCCGGCGGTCTCCGGTGTGCTGCTGGAGCTGGGGAGTTGGCGCCTGCTGTTCCTGGCGGTGCTGCCGATCGCCGGAGCCATGGCCGTGTTCGGCCGGCTCAAGCTGGTCGACATCGGCGAGCCGCAGGCCGGACCCATCGACTGGCCGTCCGTCCCCCTGGCGGCGGCGGGCTTCGGCGCCCTGGTCTACGGACTGAGCGGTCTCGGTGCTGAGAACGCGTCCCAAGCCCCCGTGCACCCGGCGGTCACCACCCTGGCCGGTGCCGTACTGGTGGGACTGTTCGTCTGGCGACAGCTGGTCCTCCAGCGCTCGTCCACCCCACTGCTGGACCTGCGCGCGCTGACCTACCGTCACTTCTCCGTGGCGCTCGGCCTGATGTGCCTGTCCTTCATGGCCCTGATGGGCGCGTTCATCCTGCTGCCGATCTATCTGCAGGAGGTGTGCGACCTGACCTCGCTGCAGACCGGGCTCCTGCTCATTCCCGGTGGTCTGACCATGGGCCTGCTCGGACCGCAGGTCGGCAAGCTCTACGACCGCATCGGCGCGCCTCGCCTGGTCGTACCCGGAGCCGCGCTCACAGCGCTGTGCCTCGCGCTGTTCGCCTTCACGGGCGAAGAGACCTCGCCGTGGCTGGTGCTCGCCCTTCACGTGGCCCTGAGCGCCGGCATGGCGTTCGTCTTCACCCCCGTCTTCACCTCGGGCCTGGCCGTGCTGCCCCCGCAGCTCTACCCCCACGGCTCCGCCATCCTGGGCTCGCTCCAGCAGGTCGCGGCCGCCGCCGGCACCGCCCTGGTCATCAGCATCATGTCGGGACAGGCCGCCTCGGCGGCCGCCGAGGGCGCCGACCCCACCGGCGCGCTGGCCACGGGCATCCGCTGGGGATTCGGCATCGGCGCCGTGATCGGCACCCTGGCCGTGCTGGTCGCGCTCCTGGTCCGCACTCCACCCGTTCCGGAGCAGCCTGCCGAGCCGGAGGCACCGGACGAGGACGGCACCGCGACGAACAAGGTCGCCCACAGCCCGACCTGACGGGTGAGGGCCGGAGCGCGTACGCGTACGCACTCCGGCCCACCGGGGGTGCGCCCGGCACCGGAGGAACGGGAGGGCCCCCGCCCCGGGGAGGAAGCCGCGCTGCCGGGCTCCCTCCCCGGGACGCAGCCGTCAGGCCAGCACGACCGGGAGGTCGAACAGGTCGTTCTGCGTGACGACCGGCTTGTTCCGCAGCTTCTCGGGCGCGACGGCGAGACGCAGGCCCGGGAAACGCGCGTACAGGGCGGGCAGCGCCACCGACGCCTCCAGGCGGGAGAGGGCGGCCCCCGGGCAGACGTGCGGGCCGTGACCGAAGGAGATGTGCCGGTTCGGCGTACGGGTCACGTCGAACGAGCCCGCCGTCGGGCCGTGCTGCTCCTCGTCCCGGCCGATCGCGCCGAACGACACGATCAGGGCCTCGCCCTTGGGCAGGACCCGGTCACCCACCTCGATGTCCTCGGTGGCGAAGCGGATCAGCACGTGCGAGGTCGGCGTCGACCAGCGCAGGGTCTCCTCGATCACGTTCGTCCACGGCACCTCCCCGGAGAGGACCAGGGCACGCTGCTCGGGGTGGGTCTCCAGGGCCACGACGGCGTTCACGATGAGGCTGATCGTCGTCTCGTGCCCGGCCGCCACCATCAGCTGGAGGGTGTTGGTGATCTCCTCCGTGGTGAGCCGGTCGCCGCCCTCCGACGCCTCGATCAGCGCACTCGTCAGGTCGTCGCCGGGCTTCTCGACCTTGCCCGCCACGATCCCCGCGAACAGCGTGCCCAGGTCCGCCATCATCTGCGGCACCTCCTCGGGCGGCGTCTGCGTCGAGAAGAACTTCTCGAACAGGGCCTTCATCCGCGGGTGGTCGACCGGGTCGACGCCCATGAGGTCGCTGACCACGTTCATCGGCAGCGGGTAGGCGAACTCCGCCTTCAGGTCGACGACCTCACCCGCCGGACGCTCCGCCAGCCGGTCCAGCATGCCCGTCGTCAGGGCCTCGATGCCCTCGCGCAGCCGCTCCACCCGGCGAGCGGTCAGCGCCTGCGCGACCAGCGTCCGCAGCCGCCGGTGTTCTTCGCCGTCGACCGTCAGCATCGACCGGCCGGGGTTGGCGAGGCCGATCAGCGGCCAGTCCATGGGTATCTCACCGCGCTGCCAGGCACCCCAGACGTCGATGTCCTTGACCAGCCGGGCATCGGTCAGCAGCCGCCGCGCCTCGGCGTGGTGCGTGACGGCCCAGCAGGCCACCCCGCCGGGCAGGACGACACGGGCCAGCGGGCCCGCGGCCCGCAGCCGCGCGCTCTCGCCGTCGAGGTCGGCGACGAACGGGTCCAGGGTGATGGCGTCGGCGGCGGACGCGGCGGCGTGGGCGTGCGGGCAGGTCATCCGAGGGCTCCAAGGGCGGGGGTCGGGGTGTAGGTCACGGGGAGCGCGGTGAGTCCGCGCAGCCACGGCGAGGGGCGGCGGGCGAGCGTGGCCTCGGCGACCGCGAGGTCGACGTCCGGCAGCCGGTCGAGCAGCACCTCGATCCCCGTGCGGGCGATGGTCTCGGCGACCTCCTGCGCGGGGAAGGGGCAGCGGTGCTCGCCGTGACCGAAGGAGAGATGGGCGTTGTTGCCGCCGGTGAACCGGCCCGCGTCGGCGCGCACGTGCGGGTCGGAGTTGGCGGCGGCCAGGCCCAGCAGCAGCAGGTCGCCACGGCCGATCCGGCGCCCGCCGAGGTGGGTGTCGCGCGAGGCCCAGCGGCCGGCGACGTTCTGGGTGGGGGTGTCCTCCCACAGCACCTCGTTCATCGCCTCGCCGACGCTGTGCCGGCCACCGGACAGCGAGGCGGCGAAGCGGTCGTCGGTGAGCATCAGCCGCAGCGAGTTGCCGATCCAGTCGGCGGTGGGCTGATGGCCGGCGGCCATCATCACCATGAGGTCCTGGGCGACCTCCTCGACCGTGAAGCCGGCGGTGTTCCCCAGCATCCGGGAGGCCACGTCGTCGCCCGGCTCCGCCGCCTTCGCGGCGAGCAGGGCGAACATGGACTCCGCCAGGTGGCGCTGGCCCTCCAGCGCACCCTCCTGGCCGTTGATCATGTCGTTCAGGGCGGTGACGAGCCCCGGCCCCTGCTCGTCGGAGAAGCCGTAGACGCTGGCGAGGACGCGTACCGGCAGCAGCATCGCGTACTCGGCGATGATGTCGCAGGCCCCCTTGCCGCACAGCGCGTCGATCAGCTCGTCGGCGAAGCGCTCGGCCCGCTCCTTCAGCACGAACGGGTCGATCCCCTCCAGGGCCGTGGAGATGACGTTCGCGCGCTCGCGGTGCCGCTCGCCGACGGTGTAGAGGATGGACGGCTGCTTGCGGCCGATCATCGGCAGCAGCGGCCAGTCCGCCGGAATGACGTCCCACTGGTTCCACAGCTCGGAGTCGCGGGAGAAGAGGACCGGGTCGCTGGTGACCTGGTGGAGCTCGCGGTAGCCCAGTACCAGCCAGGCCGGCACGTCGCCGTCCAGCACGACGGGGGCGACGGCCCCGTGCTCGCGCCGGATCTGCCGGTACAGCTCGTTGGGGTCGGTCTGGAAGCGCGGCCCGCTCAAGGGGACGGGCGGGTGCTCGGGGAGGGTCACGGGGTGGGCTCCGGGATCGGCTGCGGGACCGGCGGCGTGGCCGGGGCGACGACGGTCCGCAGGTGCTCGACGAGCGAGATGAGGACCTGCTTGCTGGACTCGCGCGACCGGGCGTCGCAGAAGACCAGCGGAACCTCGTCGGCGAGGTCGAGGGCCCCGCGGATCTGGGCGGGGGAGTGGGCGGGACCGCCGAAGTCGTTGCAGGCGACGACGAACGGCGTCCCGTGGTGCTCCAGGCGGTCGATGGCGTACCAGGAGTCGGCGAGCCGGCGGGTGTCGACGAGCACCACAGCGCCGAGCGTCCCGGAGAACAGCCGGTCCCACAGGAACCAGAACCGCTCCTGGCCGGGCGCTCCGAACAGGTACAGGACGTTGTGGGCGTCGAGCGAGATCCGGCCGAAGTCGAAGGCCACCGTGGTGGCCGACTTGGCGGCGACCCCGGCGGTGTCGTCGACTCCCTCGCCCGCCTGGGTCATCGTCTCCTCGGTGTTCAGGGGACGGATCTCGCTGACCGAGCGGACGAGAGTGGTCTTGCCGACTCCGAAACCGCCGACGACGACGATCTTCAGTCCGTTGTCGGCGGTGCTGCGCAGGGTCTGGCGCTGTTCAGAGGTTACGGAGTCCAACGAGCACCTGCTCCAGGATGTCGTGATCGGGAAGGCGGTACGACGCACGGGGATGCCGGGCGCTGATCCGGCCGGTGTCGTGCAGGTCGGCCAGGAGGATCCGGGTGATCGACACCGGCAGGCCGAGCCCGGCCGCGATCTCCACCACCGCCGTGGGAAGCAGGCACATGCGCAGGATCGCGGCGTGCTCCGACTGCATCCCGGGGACCGGGTCGCTCTCGGAGACCACCAGGGTCACCAGGTCGAAGGCGTCGGACCCGGCGCGGGTGCGCCCGCCGGTCAGGGTGTAGAGCCGGTCGGGGGAGTCGTCCCGGCCCGGCCTGCCGCGGCTCATCCCCGGGGCCTCGCGACCAGGTGCTCGCCCAACTGCTCCACCAGCTCCGACATGTTGTGGCCCACGAGGCCGGCGTCGGCGTCCTCGTCGGCGACGACCGCGAGGTGGGCGCCCTCGCCGGCCTCCACGATGAACAGGATGCCGCCGTAGAACTCGGCGATCGCGGAGCGGACCCCGCCGGTGCCGTCGCCGAACTCCATGGAGGCACCGTGCGACAGGCTCTGGATTCCGGCGGCGATCGCGGCGAGCTGGTCGGCCTGGTCGACGGAGAGCTCGGGGGTGCGGCAGAGCTTGAGGCCGTCACGGGAGAGCACCAGGGCGTGCCGGGTGCCCGGGGTGCGTTCCAGCAGGCCCTCGAGGAGCCAGCTGAGCTTCTCGTCGGTGGTGGAGCCGGTCATTACGAGGTGCCTTCCGGGTACGGGGGGTTCGAGGTCGGCGACGGCGTCCGCGGTGTGGACGCCGGGCCGGCCGGATCGGTGGGTACGGAGGGGGAGTCGGGACGGTCGTCGCCGGCGGAGGTGGCGGGGGCGGCGGCGTCGCCGGCGGACGTGGCGAGGGCGGGGGTCGACGCGGTCGCGGTCTCCGGCGCGGGGCCGCCCTCAGGTTCGCCGTCCGGCCGGGCGGGGGTGCCGCGGACCGCGCGGCGGAACGTGCCGAACCGGTTCGCCGCACCGGCGGCCGCGCCGGTGCGCGGCCCTTCGGCGGGCGTCTTCCCGGCGGCTTGCGGCCCCTCGGGGTGGGCGGCGGCCATGGCCCGGCCGCGGCGGCGCTGGGGCAGGCCGCTCTCGCCGAACCGCGGGTGCTCGCCGGTGGACTCGGCCGCGCTGTCGTGCACGGCGCTGTCGTGCACGGTCTCGGGCTCGGGCTCGGCGGACGCGGCCGGGGAGCCGGTCGCGTCGCCGGTCGCAGTGGGCGCGGACACGCCGCGGCCCGAGACCGGCGGCAGCGTGTCGGCGGGCATGGTCGCCGGCTCCTCGGGCGCGTGGCTGATCAGCTCCTGCGGCAGCATCAGCAGGGCGCCGGTGCCGCCGCGCGCGGAGGGGCGGAACGACACGGTGAGGCCGTGCTTGCGTGCCAGCCGGCCGACGACCGCGAGGCCGAGTCGGGTGCCGGAGAGGCCGGCCAGGTCCTGCGGTGCGGAGCCGACGGCGGCCTCCGCGCGGCGCTGCTGCACATCGCTCATCACGAGGCCGCTGTCCTCGATGGCGATGATGACGCCGGCCGGGACCTCCTCGACGTAGACATGCACCTCGGCGGTGGGCGGCGAGAAGTTCGCCGCGTTGTCCATGAGTTCGGCCAGGGCGTGCATGACGCCCTCGGCCGCGTGCCCGGCGACGGCCGCGTCGCTGCTGGAGTGTAGCCGCACCCGCTGGTAGCCGCTGATCCGGCCCATGGCGCCGCGGAGGATCGACTCCATGACGATGGGGCGGGCCCAGCGCCGGCCGGACCTGGCCCCGCTGAGCACGGCGACGGAGTCGGCGAGCCGGCCCGCCTGCGCGGTGCGGTGGTCGAGGTGGAGCAGGTCGGTCAGGACGTCCTCGTCGGCGTGCCGGTGCTCCATCTCCCGGAGGTCGGCGAGCATGCTCGTCGCGAGGGCCTGCATGCGGCCGGCGGCGTTGGCCGCGGCGGCCATGGCGGCGGACCGGCCGGACTCGGCACGGCGCAGCCGGGTTTCGAGGCCTGCGATCTCGGCGGCGTGTTCCCGAACCAGTTCGGCGATCTCGGCCGCGTGCGACCGGGTGAGTTCCTCGGCCCGGGCCGCGTGGGCCGCCCGGGCGGCAGCGGTCTCCGTCTCCTGACGGTCCCTGAGGGTGGCCGTCTCGCGCTCGGCGGCGGCCGTGAACCGGGCGACGTACGCGTCCTTGGAAGCGACTTCGGCGGCGAGGGTCTCCGCCCGCCGGGCGAGTACGCGCGAAGTCCGCCCGTACCAGGTCACGGCGAAGGCCGCGGCCGAGAGCAGCAGGACGCCGCAGGCGGCGAACCAGCCGAGCGGGGCGCGGACTCCGCCCGGTGCCGCCGCGGCGGCGGCCGCGGCGAGCGCACCGCCCGCGGCGGCGGTCAGCAGCGAGGCGGTCAGGGCAGGACGGAAGGGGGTGGGTGACGCCGACATCAACCAGACTCTCGGGAGCGGGCACACGGGGGAAGGAACGGGAAGGAAGTCGCAACGACGGCACTATAGAGGCGTTGTTGATCAGTTCGGAACTCTTGTGATCGGATCGGCATTCATCGAGGGGAATATTCTTCCGATGCTGCGCCCTTGAAGGTCCGAACGTGCTCGCCCCGCAGGAAGTACCGTGCGGCAAGCGCTTCCTGAATCTCCCTCACGTTCTTGTTCGGGTCTGATCCTTGGGCGAGGATCGGTCCATGAGCCGGGTCTACGACGATGAGCGACTGGCCGGCGCCTATGAGCGTGGCAACGAGCTGCCCGAGGGGTCGCTGCGGGCCTGGGTCGAGCTGATCGCTTCCCACGCGCGGCGGCCGTCCCCGTCCATCGTCGAGATCGGCTCGGGAACGGGCATCTTCTCGGCCGCGATGGCTCGATGGATCGAGGGCAGTGGGGTGGTGGGCGTCGACGCGTCCGAGGCGATGCTCGCCGAGGCCCGACGGCATCACCCGCATCCCGCGGTGCGGTACCTGTCGGGGGAGGCGGAGGCCCTGCCGGCGGCTACGGGCGCCTTCGACCTGGCCTTGATGTCCCGCGTGATCCATCACATCCCCGACCGCGCGCGAGCGGCCCGCGAACTGGTCCGCGTACTGCGTGCCGGCGGGAGAGCCATCATCCGCACCACGTTCCGTGAACGGCTGGACGCGGTGGTCTACGACTACTGGCCGCGGCTTCGGGCGATCGACGAGCGGCGTTTCCCGGGGGAAGAGGAAGTCGTCGCCGACTTCGTCTCCGCCGGACTCACCTTGGAGGAGGTCACCTCCTTCGCTCAGCCGGTGGCGGCGAACCTGATGGAGTACCACGCCAGACTCGTCGGCCGGCCGCAGTCGAAGTTCACCCACCTCACCGACGAGGAGTTCCGTCGGGGCCTCGTCCGCCTGGAGACCGCGGCCGGGAACGAGGCGCTGGACACGCCCCGGCCCGTCCTCGAACGCTACGACGTGGCCGTGTTCTCCCGCTCGTGACCGGTACTTCGTCGCTTCGCACGGCGGGGCGGTGTCTTCTTGGGCCATCTTGTTCCGGTCCCCGGTGAGTTGGTACGGGGTACGGCGTACGTCTACCGTCACGGCGGGACGGGTGGGATTCGGCAACGGGGGATCGTGATGGCGCGTGCGCTGGAGCTGCCGGGGACGGCGCAGGCGCTGGACCGGTACGGGCGAAGAGCGGGCGGGGTGATGGTGGGCGGGGGCCTCGTGTGCGCGCTGGCCGCGGGCGTCGCGCTGGTGTCGCCCGGGGAGCCGTGGACGGGCGACCTGGTCGGCGCGCTCGTCGCCGTGGGCGTGCTCACGCTCGCCGCCGGTGCCGCGTCCTGGGCGCTGGCGCGGCGGATGAGGCGCGTACTCGGCTCCGGGACCTGGTCGGCGCTCCCCGCGCTGTCCGTGCGCAGCCTGCGGACCACCGAGGCCGTCGTGCTGCGTTCCCCGGCCGGGGACGAGCTGTGGCCGCTGGAGGTGGCCGCGATGCGGCAGCGGTACGAGCCGCTGCGGCCGGGCCCCGACGGGGTGATGTGGTGGTGCGGGGACCCGGCCAGGGGCGGGGTGCTGGCCCCGCCCGGCGGCGGGGCGCTGCTCTGGGCCAGGCCGGTGCGGCACCGGCGGGCGCGGCGGCGGATCGTGGAGCAGGCCGAGCGCACGGGCATTCTCGGCCGGGCGGCCCTCGCGCAGCCACAGGAGCGACCGGAGCCGGACCGGCACGTCCGGGGTCCGGTCCCGGCCCCTCGCGTGAGTCTGGTCAAGCCGCCCGAGTCCGATGTCTCCGGCGCCCCGACGTACGAGCGGCTCGCTGCCCATGCCGCGCGGCAGGCGGTGACGCAGTCGCAGACACGAATGCAGCCGCAGCCGCAGCCGCAGTCGCAGGCGCGCACGCGCGCCCGGCGGCCCGAGGCGGATGTCCGCGAGGTCGCGTGGTGGAGAGTGCGGAGCCTGCGGCGGGTCGCCGGGGTCGGCCGGCTCCTGGGGGCGCTGGCCCTGTGCGCGGCCACGCTCGCCGCGGTGCTCCTCCGGCTCGACGGCGGCAGCCTGATGAAGCTGTTCGTCCTGGCGATCGTAGGAGTCGCCGCGCTCGCCGTCGCCGGCTACCAGCTGGTGACCGGCGGCCTGCCCGCGGTCCGGTCGATGGCCCGTGCGGCGCGTTCCCCCGTACTCGTACTGCGGCGGTACGTCCTGCTCCACGACCCGCAGAACGGCGTGCCGGTCCTGGTCCTCTTCCCCGACCACGGCGGGGGTCACGCCCTCCCCGAGGGGCTGCTGTCACTGCTGCCGCCCGGCACCGCCAAGGACCCGCGGCGCGGGCTGCCGCCGGAGCCCACCGGAACCGTCGAGCTGCGCGGCTGGCGCGACTTCTCCCCCGAAGGGCTGGCGGTCGTCGTGGCGCGGGTCGGCGAGCGCGCGCTGTGGCCGGCGGAGCTGTACCGACCGTCGAGCGGGGCCGCGAGCGCCGCGCTCCTCGCCAGGCTTGCCCCGCCGCAGGCGCCGGCTCAGACCTCGACGAGCAGTCTCTCGAAGCCCCGGATCACGTGACCCGGCTTCCGCACCGGCTCGGCCGCGAGTCTCAGACCCGGCGCTGACCTGCCTCAGCAACTCGCCGAAGACGGAGCTCAGTTCGCGGCGGGCGAGCGGCGCGCCGAGGTAGTAGCGGACGCGCTGCGGGATTGCGAGGCACGCCCGCCCTCCGGTGAGGAGCGACCCGGTGAGGGGCCGCTCTATGCCGACCGCAGGTCCGGACGGGCCGGGATTCAGGTGGTGCCGGGTGCTGGAGCCTGGCCGACGAGGTAGATCCGTTTGCGGAGTTCCGTCTCGGCCCGGTCCAGGTCAGCTCGTAGGTCGAACCAGACCTGGTCCTTGCGTTCACCGGGCTGGTCGAGCCTGACCGCGACCCAGGAGAACGCGCCCTGGAGGATCTCACGGTTGCGTCCGGGGCTGATCACGGAGAGCGCGAAGGGCAGGGCGATGCCGGCCCGGGTGACGGTCATGTGGCTCGCATCCTCCAGTTGGGGGCGGCCTCCGGTGAGGTAGCGCGGAACGTCGATGATCTTGATCCACTCAAGAACCGCGCCAGGACCTGTTCGTCCAGGATTCCCGCGATGGATTCGCGGACGGCGACGGCCGACGACGGCCGGCTGTGCCATTCGGGTGAGGCGGAAACGATCCGTTGGCCGGTCGGGGTAGATGGCTGCTGGTCGGGCTCGGAAGCATGCTGTGTGCCCGTCGGCCCGGGGTGACTGCCCGGCGTATGGCCGCATTGCCGGCCGGCGAGCAGCCCGTACCCCTGCACGAGGAAGGTTGTACCGTGCCGCTGACAGCCCAGTACGTTGCCCAGGAGCTCGAGGCCGCGAGCAAGGTGGGTGATCCGGAAGCCGACGAACTGGTCTCCGAACTGATCGACAACAAGGAGATCGACGGGGTCAACGCCTTGTTTCGTACGATCGCCACCCTCAAGCCCGGCCAGGACCGTTCCCAGCTCCCGCCCAAGCTGGGCGCCTTCCTCGACAGCGCCGAGGCCGACCCGCCGGGCTGGACGGGCGCGGACGTGAAGGCTGCGGAGAAGTTCTTCGACCGCCACCGCGGCGAGGTGGCCATGCTCCAGGGCACGGTCGGTCTGATCGGCACGTACCTGTCCCCGACAGGCGCATTCACCCTGCGGTCCACCGGCCGCCTGGGCGGCGTCGAGGGGCCGGGCCGCAGGCTGTCGCAGTCCTCGCGCCTGTTCGTCGACATGGACAAGAAGGACGCGCTGACAGACGGCACGCTGAAGGCGAACGTCACCAAGGTCCGACTGGTCCACGCCTCCGTCCGCCAGCTCCACAAGAAGTCCGGCGAATGGGATTACGCCAAGTGGGGTGAGCCGGTCTCGCAGAAGTACACCACCGGGGCCGCCTGCGTCTTCTCCGTACAGATCCTGCAGGCCATGCGCAACCTGGGCCTGGACGTCTCCAAGGACGACGCCCACGGCTTCATGTGTGCCTGGCACTACGTCAACCACTTCCTCGGGACTCCGGAGAAGTGGGTGCTGCCCAAGGACGCCGACGAGGTGGACCGGTTGTGGGATCAGGAGCGGGACAAGGAGTGGAAGAGGACCGACGACGGGGTCTTCATGACCAAGCAGGCCACGGACTACTACAAGAAGTTCTTCCCCGGGCCCTCCCATGACGCGTTCATCGCCATGGTCCGCACCGCCCTCGGCGACAAGTACGCCGATATGGCAGGCCTGGCCAACAGCGTCCTGGCCACGGGAGCCAAGCCCCTTGCGACCGGCCACAGGATGGTCAGCTCGCTCGGCGGCGGCCTGCTGGGCGGTGGCGCGGAGAAGGTCACGGGAGTCAACCCCTACAAGGACATCATCGGCGTCGCCTCGACCGCGTTCCGGGACATGGAGAAGGCGGCGCTCACCCAGGGCCAGGACGACCAGCCTCAGATGCACCAGGAACTCGGCGACAACCGCTGACCATCGGATCCGGCGGGGCCGGCCGAGCGCACGGGCCGAGTCGGCCCGAGGGCCACGGATGTGGCGGTTGGTGGGACTCACGTGACGTCCGAGCGGCCAAGCCGCGTATCTGCTCCAGGGGCCGCGTGCCGCGGAGCCTCGGCGCTTGCGCCTATCGGGTGATATCCGGCGCTCTTGGCAGGTGCGGGGAACGGTCGTGCGGCCAGCGTTGATGTGGATCATCAGCCCCGTCACCCCGTCGAACAGCACGATGGTGACGGGCAGAGGGCTGCGCGGCACCGGCTGGGGCCGGCATCGACGTCAAGACGTCATCTTATTCGGTGAGGTGCCGTCGGATGAACGGTGCCGTTCCCAGGACGAGTGCGGCGAAGACGGTCATTCGTTGAAGGCCAGGCTGAGCGGCGAAGCTGCTGTGCTGGATGCCGTAGACCGCGTACCAGTTGGCGGCGAGGTCGGTCGCCATGATGGCGCAGGCCAGGTCGGTTCCTCGGCGTTTGCCCCTGATCAGGAACACAGCGGCGAGCGTGTCGAAGAGCGCCAGCGACGACCAGTAGAGGTTGAGCCAGCTCGGTGCCCAGCCGTAGGGGTGCAGACCGTGGCTGAGAAGGTCGGCTACATGCGCGGAAGCGCCGACGAAGAGCAGCAAGGCTGCTATCACGCAGACCAATATGACCGCCCAGCGCGGCGTGTGGCGCATCCATCCGATCACGCGGGGGATCGTCCCATTTCCGGGCGCTGCCCGTCAGGCCACCAGCCTGCTACAGCAGATGAGAGCGGCTGTGATCCCGACGAAGGCCTGGAAGAGCTCGGCCTTGCGCTCGTGGCGGCGGTGCCGGCGGCGGCAGCCGCACATCACGATTGCGGCAAGCCCTGCAACACTCGCAGTATGGGAGAGCCAGTCGAGATCATGCCTTACGACCCTGCGTGGCCAGCCATGTTTGCCAGGTGGGGCACGTGCCTACGTGTCGCCCTCGGTGATGCTGCGGCTCGAATCGACCACATCGGGTCCACCTCGGTGCCAGGGCTGGCGGCCAAGCCGGTGATTGACATCCAGATCTCAGTGGCATCGCTGGAAGCCACAGATGCATTCCTGGGCCCGCTGACAGAGATAGGGCTCGTGTACCGGGCGGATAATCCTGAACAGACCAAACGGTACTTCCGGGAACCTCCAGGTCAGCGCCGGACCCACGTGCACGTGCGGCAACTGGGCAGCTTCTCAGAGCAGTTCCCACTACTGTTTCGCGACTACCTTCGGTGCCACACGGCTGCTGCGAACGAGTACGCGGCAGCCAAGAAGCACTGCGCAGCCAAATTCCGCAACGACCGTCCCGGTTACGCCCAAGCAAAAGATGCCTTCGTATGGGACATCATCCGACGCGCTGACGCCTGGGCCCAGCACACCGGCTGGGCTCCCGGTCCCAGTGACGCCTGACCAAGCCTTCCGATCACAGTCGAAGCCAAGGCCGTCGGAGTGACGAGACAACTCTTAGAAGCCGTATCTCAACCGAGCGCGATCGCTTGATTTTCGCTGGTCAGGCATGGTCTAGCTCAGCGTGAGGGATGCATGCGGCGTCTTGTTTTGGCTTCGTGATCGAGGGGTGCGCGATGGCGTCGGTGCTGGGAATGCTGGAGGAGCGGGAGACAGCGGCCCGAGTGCGGGTGGAGGGACTGCGGGAGGAAGCCGCCGGTGACGGTGCTAGCGCCGGACTACCAGGGGATTCTGGGCGTGCTGGAGGAGCGGCAGTCCGCGGGCCAGCAGCCGCTGAAGGCCAGGGAGATCACGGCTCGGCTGGGCTTGGAGACATCGTCGGCGAAGGTCGAGGGGGTGCGCTCGAAAGCCCGGCGGCTGGCCGAGCGCGGGTGGCTCCTGCTCGAGGCGTCCGGGGCATTCAGTGCCGGCCGGCGGCCCGTGGCCGTGCCAGACGCCGGCTCATCCGCGTGACCATCGACCAATGGATCATCGCCTCGCTGCTGGCCGGCAACGTCTCGTAGTCCCGGGCCAGCCGACGTGAATGCATCAGCCACGCGAACGTGCGCTCTGCCACCCACCGCCTGGGCAGCACCACGAAGCCCGTCATGTCATCGGTGCGTCTGACGATCTCCACGGTCAGGGCGAGTTTCTCCCGTGCCCAGTCGACCAGGCCACCGGTGTAGCCGCCGTCAGCCCAGACCAGGGTGATGTCGCGGTGCAGGCGCCGCAGCCGCCTCAGCAGGCCCGTTGCGGCGTCCCGGTCGCCGATGTTCGCGGCGGTCACCGCGACGACCAGGAGCAGGCCGAGCGTGTCGGTCACGATGTGCCGTTTGCGCCCGGGCACCTTCTTCCCGCCGTCGTAGCCACGTGAGGCGGCCGGCACCGTCGCGGCGGCCCGCACCGACTGCGCGTCGATGATCCCCGCCGTGGGGGAGGCCTCACGGCCCTCGCGTTCACGCACCCTCCCGCGCAGCCGGTCGTGGAACTCGGTGATCAGCCCGTGCTCACGCCAGCGGCGGAAGAAGGCATAGACCCGGCCCCAGGCGGGGAAATCCGCGGGCATCGCCCGCCACGAGATCCCGCCCGCGACCAGGTAGCGGATCGCGTCCAGCAGCTGGCGGTGGCAGTAGCCCTCAGGCCGCCCGCCCCTGCCCTGAAGCCAGGTCGGCACCGGCAGCAACGGCCGGACAGCCGCCCACTCCGCGTCCGTCATGTCCGACGGATAGCGGCGCACCCGGTCCGGATGGTCGGCCACGTTGCCGTACACGTGCGCGAGGCAATCGCACGACACGGCGGGCAAGTTGAAGTGAAGGGGCTCGGGCACGTACAACAACGACAACAGGGTCTCCGGAACCGCTCGGATGGGATCGCACCCCCGAGCTACCAGAAAGCCCTGCCTTCATGCACGCACGGCCGGAAGACCACCCGACCAGGAACTCTGTTCGACCGGGCGGTGCGGCGGCTCCACGAGGAGGACCAGCCGGCCCTGGTCGTGGACGTACGCGCCGGGGCCGACGGACGCCACGGGGTGTGCGCCGACGCCCGTACGCCCTCGGCACCGCCGCTGGTCGCGTACTGCTCGGCTCCGCGCGGGCGCGCTGCCCGCTACTGCGCCCAGTCGAAGACGCCCGACTCCAGGTCGATCTGGGCGTTGCCACCGCCGAAGTTGACCCCGCCGACGCCGTCCTCCAGCTCGAAGACGTACGGCGTCAGCCCCTCCGGCAACGTCTGGCAGGGCATCACCGTTCCGCCGAGGTGCGAGATGCCCTCGACGGACGACCAGAACGCATCGAGATCCTTGTCGTCCGAGGACCAGGCCTCCACATAGCCGCCCTCGCCGTCCTCCGCCGGGGCGATGCCGGTGTTCGGGTCGCCGGTGCGCTCCCCGATCCAGACCGTGATTTCGGGGGCGCTGTCGTCCCAGGCGTTCTGGCCGCGGCTGTACTTGTCGCCGAGGCCGTCCGGCCGGATGTCGGCCGGGGGATCCATGCGGGGCGCGGCGAACTCCGCGGCGGTGAGCCAGATGAGCGCGTGCGCGCCGCCGATCACGTCCTCCAGGTCCTGCTGCCGGGGGTGGCGGGCTGCGGCCGTCGCGGCCACCGCGGCGAGGAACGGATCGGCGGCCTGCTCCGGGGTGGGCACGGTGCCCGCCAGCAGCTCGTCCACGCCCTCGATGTCGTCGGCGACGTGGTCGTCGGCGTGGAAGAAGGAGACGGCTACCAGGTCCTGGCCCTTGCGCCGGTAATCCTCCGGCAGTTCGAGGGTGATGACATGGGTCATCGGCAGTCCCGTGACAGGGCTCCGGGGCCAGGAGGCCGTTCCGATGCCGGGCGCACGACCGCCGCACCACCCGGCGACGCGGGCCCCGGGCAGATCGATCTCGACGGGCTTGCCGGGCCGGACCGACAGCGCGTCCACGGACTCTCCGAACCCCAGGTCGTATGCCTTCACTGTGTTCCTCGTTCATTCCGTTCGACTGCGACGGTGCTCAACCTACGTGAGGCCTCCGACAGTCCCCGTCCCCGTCGTTCCCGCTCGGTCCGCCCGGGCACCCGAACCAGTCTGCTCGTACACCAGCCGCCCACTCCGCGTCCGTCATGTCCGACGGATAGCGGCGCACCCGGGCCGGATGATCGGCCGCGTTGCCGCACACGTGCGCTTGGAAGATCACCCGACCAGGAACTCTGTTCGACTTGCACGTTCCAAGATCGATTGAGATACGGCTTCTTACGGCAGAGTTCACCTTGTTCGGTGAGTTGAGTCTGCGGTAGCAGATCAGGGTGCAGGCGATGCTGGTGAAGGCCAGGAGGGCTCGGCCTTGCGCTCGTAGCGTCGATGGAGTCGTCGGCAGCCGGCGAGCCAGGACATGGTTCGCTCGATGGTCCATCGGTGTCGTCCGAGTCGCTGGGAACTCTCGGTGCCTTTGCGGGCGATGCGGTGTCGGATGCCTCGGCCGGAGACCCATCGCCGCAGGTGGCGGTAGTCGTAGCCTTTGTCGGCGTGAAGCTTGCCGCGCTTGCGCCGACGTCCGGCCGCGGCGCGAACGGACCGGGGGTATGCCCTTCACCAGCGGGATCAGGGCCCTCCTCTCCCTGACTTCCACCCCTGGTACGCACCCCGCCCGGGAGACCTACGCGCAAGCGCTGGAACCGGTGAGATCCGCGTTCCCGGAAGCCCTGGCACTGTCTACGCCGCTCCGAGTCTCATCGGCCACTACGTCGTCGACCACGACTACCTGCCGCCCCAGCCGTTCATTGAGGCAGTCCTCGCCTTCGACCCGTACGGAGCCTGGCAGGCAAGGTTTCCAG
This sequence comes from Streptomyces sp. SJL17-4, assembly GCF_036826855.1. Taxonomy (NCBI): domain Bacteria; kingdom Bacillati; phylum Actinomycetota; class Actinomycetes; order Kitasatosporales; family Streptomycetaceae; genus Streptomyces; species Streptomyces sp. SJL17-4. The sequence continues at coordinate 8,301,946 of NZ_CP104578.1, forward strand.
GCATCAGGTTCCCGTGGATACCGAAGGATGCGGTCCTTCGCCACGTCGACGACGAGGACTGATCGTTTCAGAATGACCGGGGGTGTCCCTACCCGATGATGATGCACGCGTGTTGGCGGAGCCCCCAGTGATCGCGTGCGAGTACCCGCTGAGAGGGCCGCTCAATCGGCACCCGGACCGGTGCCGTTGTCGTGCCTGCGCCATCGGTGAGCCCGGGTAGCATGCGCGTCTTGTCGGCGGACCGGGCCCGCAAGGACATTCCGCCCCCGCCCCACCTGTGTGGGGGCGACGGTTCACATGAACGGCGGGCCCATGTCCTCCTGTCCGATCTGCTGGGCGAGCCACTCGGCGAAGCGGCCCCGACGCTTCCCACGCTCCAGGCCACGCCCGAGACGCTGACACGGCAACCGTCCACAGTCCTGCCGTCTTCGACGGGGGCCGACGTGGCCCGAAGACGGCAGCCTGGCTAGGGTTTGGCGGGGGCGCACGACGCCAGGTCCTGGCCACCCGCCTTCCAGGACAGGTCCAGTTCGAGGGATTCCGTGACCACTCGCGTTCCCCTCCGCACCTTCACGCTCACCGCGCCCACCGTGATGTCGGGGAACTCGATGGCGTGGATCGTACGGCGCCCGTCCGCCATCACGCCGACGTCCCGCACACGGACCGGCTCACCGTTGCAGGTGACCGACTCCACCGTCTCGTGCTCCGCGCCGAAGACCACGTTCCATCCCGTCGCCATCATGCGGACCAACGGCACGAGCCGCGGAGTCTCCGCCACAGGGGGCGTGTCCGGACGGGAAGCGCACGCGACGGACGTCATCCCCTGCGTCGTCGCGGCACCGTGACAGAGCCGGTCGTCCGCCGTCTCCCAGACGAAGAGCGCCCCATTGCTCCCCTCGGCGGCGACCAACAGACCGGGCTCGGCAGGGGAATTGGTGCCCGTGGCGGCGGTGAGCATCTTGCCTGTCGCCTGGGCGACGGCTTCGTCCGTGCTCGGCGATTCCACCGCCGAGGGCTCCGAACCCGCCGTCCCGAGCAGGCTCCCGCGCTCGGCCGTCGGCAGTGGCGACCTCGCCGGCTCCTCCGGACCTGCACAGGATGCCAACGCCAGGACAACGCATCCCACCGCCACTGGGGTCATCAGACTCCGCACGGTTCCCCGCCCCTCCTTGCATCGCGCGACTACGCCACACCACACGACGCGCGCCACAGCGCACCGGTTCTCCCTCACCCACACGCGGCCCGTGCGGGAGCTGCCGCTCCGGTGTGGCGTCGTCCGTCGTCGTGACGTCGACACCGCACCACATGCCCTCCCTGGCCGGACCGGTGCGCATCTCCCCGCAGTCGAAGTTCGCTGCAGGCAAGACCTCGGCCACGTGCCGAACAGCTGGTGACGCTTCCTCAGGTGTCCGCTCCTCTACGGCAGGCGTCACAACACGTCGGGTGCACTCTCGTGGGCGGGCTCCTTGGCTTCCTTGGGTTCCTTGAAATCCTTGGGTTCTTCGCATGCCCGGTGTTCCGGACCGTCGGCCTGGGCAGCGGCACGCAGCGCCGCTTCGACCCGGCGGTTGCTGGTCATGGATGCCGTGACGGCCGTCATCGCCAGGAGGAGGACGGCGGCGGCGTAGAGCGGGGTGCGGATGTCGTAGGTGGTGGCCAGCCAGCCGCCGAGAAAGGCGCCGATGGGGGCGGCGCACATGGCCAGCATGCGGGAGGTGGAGGCGACCCGGCCCATGAGGTGGGCCGGGACGATCGCCTGCCGGAGGGAGGGCCCGAGCACCATCGTGGCGCCCATGCCGGCCCCGCAGACGGCGAGCGCCAGCCCAGCCACGTACGGGTTCGGGGCAGCGGCAAGGCCCAGAATGGCAAGCCCTTCGACGGCGGCTGTGCAGGTCAGTGCGGTGCCGGTGCCGAGTCGTCGGCCAAGGCGGGAGGCGATGCCGGCACCGAGCAGGCCGCCCGTGGCCTCCGCCGTGAGGAGCAGGCCGAAGCCGTAGGTGTCGATGCCGAGGCGGTCGTGCGCGAAGAGAGCGAGGACGGTCTCCACAGCGAGGAAGGCGACGTTACCGACCGCCGGGCGGAGCGCGAGCCCGAGGAGCAACCGGTCCCGGAAGACGTACGAGGCCCCGGCACGCGCCTGCCGAAGCAGCGGCTCGCGGACCTCCGGAACGGGTCGGGGCATGGCGGGTAGTGACCGTACGAGCAGGGCGGAGAGCAAGAACGACACCGCGTCGGCGACCAGCGGAACCGCCCGCCCGAGCCCGAGGAGCGCACTGCCCGCAGGCGGCCCCGCGAAGCCGGACATGGCGGTCTGAGCGCCTCGCAAGCGTGAGTTGGCGCGCTCCAGGAGTGCGGGGTCGCGGCCGAGTAGATCCGGCAGATAGGCCGTGGCTGCCGTGTCGAAGAAGAGTCCGCCGAGGCCGAGCAGGAAGGCGACGGCCGTGAGCAGCGGAATGCTCAGTGCGTCGAGCGCGGCCGCCGCAGCCGGTATCGCGAGCAGCACCGCACGCGCCGCGTCCACGACCCACATCGTGCGCCGACGGTCCCAGCGGTCCACCAGTGCGCCGCCGAGCACCCCGAAGAGCAGCCACGGCAGCGTTCCGGCGGCCGTGACGACAGCGAGTGCCATCGGGTCCCGCGTCAACGTCAACGCAATCAGTGGCAGCGCGGCATGCGACACCCCGTCACCGAGCGAGGACACCGTCTGCGCAGTCCACAGCCGCCCGAACCCGGCAGGCAACTTCCCAACATCTGAGGTCACTTGACATCCCCCTCGGCCTGCGGGCGCGATGACGGGTGGAACAGTGCGAAGACGAGTGACGCGTCCGGCAGCGACGGATCGGACAGCTCCCGGTACTCGTCCGCCAGCGCCTGCAGCCGCGCCCCCAGCTCCGCGAACTGCTCCTCGGTGAGCCGCAGATGTGCCATCCGTACGTGCCGCTCATCCACCGGCGACGCCTCCAGATCCGCCACCGCATGGCGCATCAGCACATCCGGCCCTCCCTCGCCCGGATCCGGCAGCGCGATCGACCGCGCGGCCATCGCGTAGTACCGCTCGGTGACACCCCGCACCTTCCTCGTCCGCACCACCTTCACCAACCCGGCCCGCTCAAGGAGTCGCACGTGATAGCTGGAACTCCCCTTCGCGAGGCCCATGCGCTCGGCGATCTGCGTGATCGTCGCGGGCTCGAAGCGGAGCACGGCCATGATCCGGTGGCGGGTGAGATTGGAGACGGCGCGCAGTTGCTCGTCCGTGGTGACGTGAAACGTCTCGGGAAGATCATCGGTAGGCATGCGAGCAATGGTCAACGTTTCTTGACCATTAGGCAAGGGGATTTCGCGTGGACTACCGGAATCTGCTGTCCGGCGCGCGAGAGCTTCCGTTCAAGCCCCCACACGCTTCCCCTTGGCTCGACCGTCTCGTCCCCTGCTGTCGGCGGCACCTGCCCGGCGCCGAGGGGGCCCCGTCGCCCGCACGTGATGACCTGCAGGGACTCACTACCGGAAGCCGCTCGCGACGGAGGCGGGGAAGGCCGGCCGGATTGTCAGACCGACCTTGTGGCGTCGAAGGCGAGGGCTTGGCCGGCCGCCGGGCCTCTGGCGATCCGGAGCCGACCATGGGTGAGACCAAGGTCGACGGCCGCGACCGGGCGCGACGGGCCGCTGGGTTTAGAGGGCGCCGCTGTCCGTGTCGCGCAGCGCACTGTCGCGGTGGCTGGGCCATCTGGCACCACCACAAGACCGGTGCTCCGGTCCTGTGACCGCTGACCGTCTTCGATAACTGACTACTGTCCTGCTGGCCGTAACGGACTACTGTCCCGCTGGCCGTCGAGGCCCCAGTGCGGGCCCCAGGGCGGGCCCAGGGTGGGCCCAGGGCGGGCCCCAGTGCGGGCCCCGGAGCGGATCTGTCAGCGCAGGTCGAGTCGCATCAGGACCCGGGGGTGACCGGCCAGCACGGACGTGGTGTCGGCGGCGTGAGTGAACCCGGCGCGTTCGAAGTTCTTCCGGATCCCGGCGTACGCCATCGTCATGTCGACCTTCGCGTCACCGCTGTCGAGCGGGTACGCCTCGATCGCCGGTGCGCCGTGGGTGCGGGCGAACTCGACCGCACCGGCAATGAGGGCGTGCGAAATCCCCTTCTTGCGATGACCAGGGCGTACGCGGATGCACCACAGCGACCAGACCGGCAGGTCGTCGACGTGCGGGATCTTACGGCTGCGCGCGAAGGAGGTGGCCGAGCGCGGTGCCACGGCGGCCCATCCGACCGGCTCGTCACCGTCGTAGGCGAGCACCCCCGGAGGGGTTGCCGACCGACACAGTTCGGCCACGTACTCACCGCGGGCCGGCCCACGGAGCTCGTTGTTGAGCTTGGAGGGGATCCGGTAGCTCAGGCACCAACAGACGTTGGCCCCAGGTGACTTCGGGCCCACCAGGGCGCGGACATCCTCGAAGACTGAAGCTGGGCGAACTGCGATGGTCATGGCTCCACGATGCCACGGCGTACATGGTGGGCGCCGCTCAGGATCAAGTCCGGCCAAACCCTGCCGGCCAGTGCTGGCGGACTGGGTGGATGCCGCGGTGGTGAGCGGTGCGGATGCGGTGCGCTTCTCGCGGCGGACGGCGGACGGCGGACGGCGGACGGGGGGGCTGGTGGAGAGTCGACGACTGTACGGCGGGTTCCGTCCTCCAGTGACGCGCGCAGGGCGGAAGCGTGTGCGGCGAAGGCGGCCCGGCACCCTTCGCGTTCGTGGTCTTCTTCCTCGCCGGGCGGCAGGGCCCGCCCGGGGCGTGCGCGGTGCAGACGATGAGCCCAGTGTGGATGTGCGCGCCGTGGGTGAGCGCGGTGACGCCGCCCGCGCATCGGCCGGCAAGGTCGGAGCCTCGCCAGGCCCTCGCGTCCGCGGTGTTGCCGGGCACCGGCCGGGCCGCGGTGATGACCAGCTTGGTGTCAGCATCGATGATGACCTGCGCGATCGCTGAGAACCGGTAGTTGCGTGACGAGGCGCCGACCTTGCGGTCGCGCGCACCGGGATCAGGTGCCGTCCACGATCCACACCGCTAGACCGCCTCGGTCGGCTGTGAGACGGGCTCGATCGGCCGGGGGTGTGTCCGGAGGTGGATGCACCATCGGTGAATGACAGATATTCCTGTCGCTTACCTCGTTCGACAGCTAGACTTGTCGCATGAGTGATGTGAGTGCAGTTCCGACACCCGACAGGAATGACGAGAACTTCTGGACCGCCGCCTCGGTCCTGGTGGAGCCTCCCTGGAGCGAACCCGCCCAGAGCGACACGTTCACCATGGACGAGCGCATCCACGAAGCCGCCCGCGACCTGGCCGAACGGATCTCGACCCGCGTACAGGCCTACCGCGCCGCGGACAAGTCCGTCGACCCCGTTCTCATGGCAGCGCCCGATGTGCAGCTGGCACTGCTGCGCGCTCTGCACGAAGCCAAGCAGTCGGTCGAACGGCTGGCGGAGAGCGCCGCGACCGTCGCCGGTCGCAGCGGAGCGAACTACGCCCAGCTCGGTGCTGCCTGGGGCGGCATCAAGCGTCAGTCCGCCCGTCTCAAGTGGCCCCACGCCGTTGTCAGGAAAACCACCAGCGAGTCCATTCCGCTCCAGTACGCGGGTGGTGCTGCTGTGGTGCACCATGACGCCGACGCCGACGCGTGGTGGTACACCGCCACCGGCGGAGACCGTCAGGAAGCGGAGTCCGAGCCCGTTCATCGCACGTATGCCGAGGCCATCGCCGGAGCGACCGAGTACCTCCTGGCGCACTCGCTGCCTGACCGGCAGGCACCCGCGTGAGATTCCCTGACCGTCGGCCGGGGCCCGGCGGCCCGCCGGTACCGTAGTCCCTGCGGAGGTACTGCCACAGGACGCTGTCTTTGTCGCGGTCAACGAGGTCGCCGGCCAACTGCCGCCGAGACCCGACATTTGCCCGACCCGCCCTGGCGGCCTCAGCAACAACGGCTCCAGCGCCGCTCAATGCTTTGGACCGACGCGCCGCTGATGGCGTTCTTCGAAACCGGCTCTGGCCGTGATGACGTCAACTGATGATTTTGTCGGTGCGGGGTGGCTGGTGGGGCATCCTGGTGCGATGGATGGTGTCGAGGCGAAATGGCAGTCGTGGCTGTCGGGACTTACTCCGTCGACGCGAGCCACGGCGGAGTCGATGCGGACGCAATTCGAGGCTCTCGGTGCGGCTGATGCGCCCGGTTCGGCGAGGCTGGAGATCGAAGAGAACCAGCCGCAGCTGGCACGCGTCGTGCTGCTCCGTTCCCTGTGGCGTGGTGCGATCGACGGCTGGGCAGACCCCGGGGCCTTGGAACAAGTGGCGGCGGCTCGGCGCCTGCTGGATGCGGGGGCGGACAAGGCCGATCTGGTGCTCCTGGCTCGGGCCGTTGCGTACGAAGCCGTCTTCGCCGCGGTGGACGAGCTCGATTGCGGCGGGGACGTGAACGTGTCGGGTGTGGATGTCGGCTGGGTGGTCATGGAGTCTGGCGAGGACGGTCTTTCCACCGGTCGTCCCCTCTCGGGCCTTCACGAGGACCTACTGACAACGGACCCAAGTGGACGCGACGGCACGGACCTCTGGCAGTAGGGCATATGGCTGATCACCTGCGGGGGAGTGGCAGCGAGGGGTAGACATCACATCGCTCTCAGTGATGTAGCCCGAGTGGCCTGGTAGTTGGTGGTGACCGGCCATAACGGTCCGGTCCCTGTCGTGTGGGGCGACGAACCATGGCGTTCTCACGTAGACCACCACCTCGGGCCCGGCTCCTACGCCATCGACATCGACGCGCCCATCACCACGCACTCCACTGCGGCGCGGAGGAGCTTCGTACTTCATCGGGGAGGGCGCACAAGGTCTCTGCCCGATTCGCCTGCCGACCCCGTGCGGGCCCGGGAACGCGGTCGGCAGGTCGCAGGCACTCAGGGTTACCCGGATCAGGCAGTCGGGCGGTGGCGGCGCGTGCGGAGCAGTCGTACACCCTTCACGGCGTAGACGGCGACGATGACTGCGAACCCGGTAAGGCCGAGCCAGACCCAGGACTCGGCCACCACCAGGGACAGCATCAAGCTGCTGACCATGAGCAGCGCACCGACGGTATCCAGCAGGTCCAGACGCGCCTTGGAGCGCACCGTCGGATCGGCTTCCCGCATCCGACGGACGACGGGAACAAGCCCGAGAGCCTGAAGGACGAAGAGGCCAAGAGCGATCCACACGAACCAGTCGGGTATGTCCACGGCGCGCATCGTATCTCCCACCGCTTACCGCTACAGGTCTCCGAGGTGAACCGAGGGGGATGCTCTCCCCTTCAGACCGGTACGGGGGCGGTAGGCGCATCAGTCGTATCGACGAAGCCGCTTGTCGTCTTGTCGTCGCTGCGGGAGACGAACACAACCTGATCCCTGGTCAGAGTACGTAGGGGTGGAGACCGGCCTTCTCGCGCTGGATGAAGAGCTCGACCCATCCACCGGCGACCTCTCCGGGAGGCGGATCGGCAAGGTCCAGCAGGATGTGCGTGCCATCGAAGTCCAGCAGGGCGGCACCGTCCTCGGTAAGGCCCAACTGTCCCCGCAGGACCACGCATTGCCCACCGGTCCGGAGCCCTGGACCGACGCCGCCTGCAGCTGTGGCGTTCTGCCCCCAGATGATGTCCTCATCGATCGTCCACTCGACGTGGTACTCGCCGGGCTCCGCGGCACGATCCCCGTACCATCGGACCGCGGCGTGACCGAACGGGGCCCGGGCCTCCGCAAGCCAGAGACTCCCGGGACACTCTGTGACCTTCAGCAGTTCGATCAGCACCGCTCGATCATGCAGCAGCCGTGCCGCTGTCGGTGTGTTCGTCTCTCGGGTATCGGCCCACGATGACGATGTGCGGCTGGGCAGTCCCCATCAGACGCCGGCTGGTCGATTCGGCTGCCGGTAGGAGGTGTAGGGGGTGAACTCCTCCAGGCCGGTGACCCCTGCTGTCGGGCGGGGCGCAACCCGGCCCCGACTCCGACGCCGTCTTCGGCGGGGTACGCCCTTCTCGTGATCACCTTCGTCGACCTCGGCGCCCTCGCCCTGCCGCATCCCGCCGTGGACCTGCCCAGGGGCGGGGTGCAAGCATGACGCGGTGACGCAGATCATCAAGGGGGAGAACCTGCCAGTCCCCGGGCAGGGTTGGCGCATCGAGGTCGACCGGCAGGCGGCCGGCGGTGGGGTGCCGGAGGTGGCGGCCTCCGCGCTGCTCCTGGACGCCACCGGCAAGGCCGTCAGGCACCTGGTCCTCGAGCGGGCCGGCGTCGTGGATGGCCGGTTGGTGGACCGGCTGGACGTCGACACCGAGCGTGTCGGAGTGGACGTCCGACGCATCGTGATCGTCGCCGTCGGCCAGAACGGCATGCTCGGGCAGGTGCCCGGCCTGTCGGTGCGGACGCTGAGTACCGCGACCGGGGAGCAACTTGCCTTGTACGAGGTCGACGACGCCACCACTGAGACGGCGCTCGTCCTCGGCGAGTACTACCGGCGCGATGATGGCTGGAAGTTCCGCGCGGTGGGCGAGGGCTACGACGCGGGATTCAGCGCGCTGGCGGAGGACTTCGGCATCTCGGTGCCAGCACCAGCACCAGCACCAGCGCCGGCACCGGTCCCGGTACCCGTCCCGGGTGGGCCGGTGCCGGTGGAGCTTCCGCGAGGGGCGGTGGGCAAGTCCGCTGCCCCGGGCGGGCCGGTGCCCGCAGAGCTTCCGCTCGGTGCCGTCGGCAAGTCCCCGGGACCGGCTGCTGATACGGAGCGAGGGCAGGGTTCGGGCTCGGGTTCGGGTTCGGGTTCGGGTTCGACCGAGTGTCAGGGGGAGCGAGGCGGCTCGGGACCGACGAAGGGTGAGGTCGGGGTGCACGGCCCGGGTTCGCCCCCGGCCCAGTCCCGTGCCCAGACCGGAGGCCAGTCCCCGCCCCAGCCCCCGTCCGAGAGCTCGCCCCAGGCCCCGTCCCGGCGGCCGGGAGCGATCCCAGTGGTCCCCTCGCCGACCCCGTCTCCCGAGGCGGTCGCCGCCGTCGCGCCCCTGGGCGGGGAGTTCGACGACATCGTGTACAGCGGGCGGGGCAGCGCCAAGTTCGCCATGGACACGACCCCACCGCCCGGCTATGTCCTGGTCGATTTCGCCCGGACCGGCAAGGGTTTCTTCGACCTGGACTCCATCGACTGGGACGGCAGACAGGCCCGTGACCTCGGCAACACGGCCACGTCCCACCGGTTCGAGCGGCGGGTGATGTGGTGCGACAACCTCTACCCGCTGCGCTTCCGCGTGGGCTGCGACGACCACGACGAGTGGACGATCGTGATCCGGCCCGTGAGCGCGGTGCGCGTGCTCGGCGAGGCGGCCACTGGTCGGGGGCCCGAGGTGCTGCTTCACACCGGGCCCGCCGGCGAGCTGGTCTCCCGTCTGCGTCCGACGGAGGCAACCGGGTCCCTGAGTGTCCAGGGGTACAAGCCCCGTCGCCCCAATACCCCCGCCACGTACCCCACCTCGCTGGCCAGCGATTCCGACCGGAGTCCCAAAGGCGCGCGAGTGCTGCCGGAGGGGCCGCTGCTCGTGGCGGTCGTCGAAGGAGCGGGCGACTGGTCGCTTGAAGTCTGTCCCCCCAGGGAGGTCCCATCTCAGGAGAAGCGCTCCGGCTTCTGGCGCCGTTTCGGCAGGTCCTAGATCCAACTGCGTTCAGTCGGGTCGGGGGCGGGGGGCGGGGGCTGGGGCTGGGGTGCGGGCGGAAGCGGAGCGGAGGCAGAGGCGGGGGCCAACGTGCGGCCATGGAGCGGGGGGCGTGGACGAGGCCGTCCTGATGATGGCGGCCAGATACGCCGTCACCCGCGACGGCCGCCGTCCTCGTACGCCCCTGCCTCCCGCCGTCCGCTCGGCGTGAGGAAGAAGCGGTGCCGGCGGGCGTCGCTCAGCGGTCGGAGAGTGCCCGGATCTCTCCGGCATGCCCGGCCTCACCCAGGGAGCAGCCGCTCTGGTGGCCCTGGTCCCCGTCATGAGGGATGACGTCCCGCTCGACCTCGAAGACTTCGCCTACCTCGATGCCGGCCCCTACCGGCCGTGGCTCGACCCTCTGTTGCTCGCCGCCTCGGGCGCCACCGAACAGGCCCGCCAGGCACTGACCGTGGTGCCCCGGCCCCCGCACGACCTCCTCCAGGAGGCCCTGTGGTGCGTACTCGCCCGTGCCGCCGAGACCGTGGGGCACCTGCCGGTCCTACGCCGTGCACGCGAGGAACTCCTCCCCGCCCGAACGGAGTCCGCCGGCGCCGGCAGCGGCCTGGTCTCCTTCGGCCGGGTCACCCGTCACCTGGAGGCGGCCGATGCCATCTTGGCTTCGTCTGCAGGGCCGGCCGACGACGGCGTCCCAGGGCGTGTTCACAACCACCGGTAGGACGGCTCCGAGCAGGACTGAGCAGTTCAAGCAGATCACTCAGCCCACGGTCGCGTCGGTACGGGAAGATCAGCAGCCGACCCGCTCCACCGGCCCGCACCGGCCAGCACTGCCGCGCTACGCCAGCAGGCCGCAGACCACCCCGGCCAGTTGGCTCAGCTCCCTGAGGAAGCCAGGGGGGAAGCACGAGCGAGGACCGGCGGGAGACGGATCTTCTCGTTGCTGCCGGTTGCCACGCGCAGGCGCCCTTTCAGCAGGTCGTTCGGCGTGCGGCGTTCCCCTGCCACTCTCGGCCGATCGACCGCATCAGGGCCGGGTACACCCCTAGGTACCGGAACGGCTTGATGCCGAGCATGTACAGGGAGCCGAGGCGGCCATTGGGCTTGACCAGGACGGCCATCTGTCCGCGGTAGCCGCCGTTCCCGTCGGGGACCCAGCCGATGTGCATCACCCCGTGCATGGTCTTGTTGGCGTACTCGCTGGCCCACTCGTCGTGCGTCTGGAAGACCGAGGTGAAGGGGGCCGAGTCGAGGTCGGGCCCCCGCGGCCCCTCACGCAGGTCTTCGGGAAGCCGGTCGCGCAGCGTTGCCACCCGTTCGCCGACGCCCGAGTCCGGTTTGTCCCAGCCGAGCAGCGCCCCGAGCTTCCAGCGCACCGCGAAGAGGAAGCGGCCCACCGGGTTGCCGCCGTCCGGACCCTCCGTGCCGCCCGCCATCTGCTCGACCAGGTGATGCAGGTCGTCCGGGCCGCCCGGCGTCGGCAGCGCCCACAGGTCCTCGAGCCGGAAGTCGCCGGCGATCTCGTGGATCCGCCAGGGGTGGGACGTGTAGTCGGTCGAGGGAAGGCGCAGAGCGTTCATGACAGACCCCTGTCTATACGGTGGCGTATATATCGAGCATAGCCCCTTCTGTACGCCGCCGTATACTCGAGTCGAAGCGACATGAGGGGAGGTGCCGAATGGGCACGATCCGTACGCCGCGCGGCAAGTGGATCGAGGAGGGGCTGCGGACGCTGGCCGCCGGCGGACCCGAGGCCGTCCGGGTCGAGGTCCTCGCCCAGGCCCTCGGTGTGAGCAAGGGCGGTTTCTACGGCTACTTCCGCAATCGCGCGGCGCTCCTCGACGAGATGCTCGACGCTTGGGAGCGCGGGGTCACCGAGGACGTCATCGAGGGGGTCGAGAGTGATGGGGGCGACGCCCGTGATCGGCTCGGGCGGCTCTTCGACATCGTGGGGGCGTCCGAGACACCCGTGACCAGTGCGGGTGTCGAGCTCGCCATCCGAGACTGGGCCCGTCGCGACGAAGGCGTCGCGGGTCGCCTCCGCCGCGTTGACAACCGGCGCATGGACTATCTGCGCGAGCTCTACGGGGCCTTCTGCCCCGACGAGGCCGATGTCGAGGCCCGCTGCCTGATCACCTTCTCCCTCCGCATCGGTGATCACCTCATCGCGGCCGACGACGGCCCGCGCACCCGCACGGAGGTCCTCGCCGCGGTCAGGGAGCGGTTGCTGGCCAAGCCCAACCTCCCCGAGCGTGTGTCCGCTGATTCGTGAGCCGGTGAAGCTCCACGGAGAGTCGCAGCTTCCTCCCTTACAGGAGAACGGGCGCGGGCCCTGCAGGCGAGTTCGAGCAGGCCCTGATGGAGGTCGGGTCGCCGTTCGTAGCGGATTCGGCGTCGCTTGAACGGGTGCAGCCAGACCAAGGCACGCTGGACCACCCGGCACGTCCGCTCCTTCGCGGTCATGCTCACCAACCGCGAGGCGAGCGCCTGCCTGACTGGCTCGACGCCGTCCGCCAGGACGATCTGCCCAGCCTCCACACTCTCGCTGGCGGCATCGACCGAGACGGCGACGCCGTCATCGCCGGCCTCACCCTGTCGTGGAACTCCGGAGTCGTCGAAGGCCACGTCAACCGGATCGCGATACTCAAGCGCCAGATGTTCGGACGGCAGGCTCCCGACTTCCACGTAAACGCGTCCTGCTCGCCCCGTGATCACGTTTCTGTTGCCCGATGCGAGGATCCCGGCGACCGGACGCTAGGAGATCAGCATGGGCACCTGGGACATCAGCATGGGTACCTGGGACATCAGCCCCGTCGACAACGACACAGCTGCAGACTTCGCCAACGCTCCCTCAGGTGGCCGGTGTTGTCGAAGCGGCCAAAATCGCCCCTCCACTGCCCTGACTATTCGTCCTCGTCCTCGTCCGTGGCGGTGTCCCACGCCCGTAGGAATTCTCCGGCCGCGGTCGTGATCTGGAGAACTTCACACTCCATGAGCTGCGCAGCGGCGAAGAGCCGCTGCCGGACCTGTTCGCTGTCTTCAGGCGGGAAATCGATCCGTATCTGGTGGGGGTGGGAGACGTCGTAGGTGAGCAACCAGTCGGTGTCGACGGTCGCGAAGTGGTCCTGTCCTGTCTCCTCGGACGCGGAGCGCCACGATCCCCGGTCGGTGGTGGGAGCCAGTGCCTCGCGAAGCCGCCGTAGACGCTCCGGGTGGGCAGTGGGGCCTTCGGACAGGCGCATGCATCTGTGGATGCGGGGACGGAAGGTGTTGAACCATGGCACCAGGCCCGGTTCCATGTCCATGAGTAGACGGGAGCTGACCTGCCCGCCGGCCCAGCCTTCGATGAATGCTGCCGCTCTCATGGGATGGGTCTCGTACCAGCCTTCGTTGCTCCACACCACGACAGGCCAGTCATCAGGGGACCCACTGGTAAGCCAGCACAGGCGGTCGGCATCCATCGTGGTGCCCCAGACGAGCAGTGCGCCGAGAGCCGGGTGCAGCGGATACGGGTAGCGATCGCGGTCCCGTTCAGGCGATCCCGTGAGGCTGGCGCTTTGCCACTCGATGCCGTTGTGCCTGCTCTTACCGAAAGGTGTCCGAAGGTAGAGGAAATCGCAGAACTCTCCCCACCCGTAGGTCTCGACAAGCCGTTTGTAATCGCCGGGAAGCCGAGTGCCGATCGATATCTCCGCAGCGGTCCAGTCTCCGTGAGCATCCACGGGTTCGGCAGGCGGCACCACAAGCTCGACCAGCCGGTCGCAGTCGGTCGCGGTTGTCTTCGAATCAGCCATGAGGGCAGCGTATGCATCACCCCAAGGAGGTCTGGCTGGATTTTCCTGGCCGGAGATCATCTCGGGGGTTGTCGGACGGTCCGCATAGCGGCGGCGGAGGTGGGCGATCAGGCAGTGCTGCAGGCAGGCAACCACGGTGGGCGCAGGCGATGTCCTGGACGCGGCGTGAGAGGCCCTGTCAGCGAAAGAAGCGGTCGCTGACCTGCACGGCACTGGGGGCGCCGGCGATGTGCCGCACGTAGCGGCTGTGGCGCCACTGGCTGAGCCGGCCGCATCCCGTACACCCTCCGGGAACATCGGCCCGGAAGGGCTTCAAGGTGATTCCGCGACGCTGGGTCGTCGAGCGGACCTTCGGCCGGCTGATGCACCGCCGTCGCCTCGCCCGCGACTACGAGCCCCACTCGCACCGCTCCGAAGCCGTGATCCAGGTGGCCATGGTCGACCTCGGAAGCAGGCGGCTCACCCGTGAATCGACCGCGAACTGGCGCGACTCCTGGGCCGGCCAAGTCAGGCGGCAGAGCCCTGAGCAGGGCAATGCCAGTCAGCCGAGTCGATCGCGTTCCCCTCCGCGTCGCTGAGGTGGAAGCAGTTGCCGTTGGCCCACACCGTCACCGATTCGGGCCGATGAACGACCTGGAATGGCTCGTCCCCACGCAGCGTCCCGGACCATGAACCATCCGCTGCAGGCGAGTGGGTGACCACGACCCACGTCTGCTCCGGGAGAAGCTGGTGCGTATTCGCCCAGGGCTCCACGGTCACCTCCAGCGCCGCCTCACCACCGTTGCTGATCAGCAGCCGCGCTGTTCCCCCAGTGGCCACTCGCGGCGCACCTCCTTGTCTCTACGGACACCCTGGTCCAACCGCAGCCCTTGCGGGCTCTCACAACCCGATCGTCACACACCCGATCTTCCCGGTCGCAGAACTAGGGCGTTTCCTTCGGGTCATCTGATCGTTGGTTGATGTGTGTCGTTGACTGGTGCCCAGTGGGCGCGGATCGAGCCGTTGCTGCCAAATTGGATGCCAAGGCGTGGTGGCCGTGCCCCGTCTCTCCCCGGTCCGGTAGTTCACCCGAGCCCCGTGCGGCGCCGGTAACGCGGACGTGGCCGGTGGCGTTTGTGGCCGCGAGGAGTCTTCCTCGTACGGGGGTCGAGACGGCAGCACGGGGGCGACGACGGTCGGGGCTGCGGGTGCCGGGCCCGGCACCCGTTGTGCTCCCCGAAGGCCGCCAGCAGGCAGGAGTGGCCCTCGACGATCAGGGTGGAAGACCGCACCCGACGTGCGGGAATGTGGCAGCAGTCGGCCGGCGTCTGCGGTACGCGGTCGGTGACGCTCATGGAGCAGCGCCGTACGTCCTGCGACGGGCCCGGGGATGCAATGGCGTTCCCGGCCACGGCGGAGTCACCCGATCCAGCGATCCCGCGACCTAGACGCCACGCGTTTCATTGGTGGTTGAACCGGAGCAGGGGGAGTACCGCCGGGAATCTGCTGTACACCTGGCGGCATGAAGCCGGGGATTCTCAGCCGCTTACAGCCTGCCGCCGAGCCGACGGCCCCAGCTACGAAGACGACCGATTCCGCGTCGACCTGCGCCGGCATTCATGTACGACTACGGCGGCATCGACCTGTGCTGCACCTCCCTCACCACGATGCGTACGCCCTCCTTCGAGAAAGAGTTGCGATGACTGAGAACCCGTCTGTGCCCGGACCGCGCCGGGACATGGCGATGCACAACGACTGGTGGGCTTCGGGCTGGGAACACGTCCTGCCCCGCCAGGGCTTCCCGCTGACGATGCTGATCAGCACTGCGAGCCAGCCCGGCTTCACCGGCTCCCTGGACGACCTCCTGCAGGAGTTCTTCGACGGCCACTGGCGCATGATCGGCGGCAACCTCGACGGCCCGCTCACGTTCTCGTGGCCCGACGAGGAATGGGACTACAACGAGGCACCGGAGGGACGCGAAGCGTGTGAGGCGGACCGATGGGAGAAGTTCGGCGCCATGCTCACGGCTGCCGGCTTCCCCGTGCCCACGACCGTGCGGGACCTCTCCGAGCTCTACCTGACCTGGGGACTGACGCGCCGTGAGGAGACGCCGAACGGCACCCGATGGTCGATGCCCGCCGTGCTGCCGCTGCCCGGTGACCTGCTGCCCCTGGACGACGAACTCGCCAGGCGGCTCGACTGGATCCGCTGGACGACGCGAGCCGCCCCGTTCGTCAACGGGCTCATCACGTACCTGGTCGACGAGCTGGGCGAACCGGGGGAGGTTCTCACCTCCCTCGACCGCCTGTCGATCGCCACCGCCCACGACGCCGACGACGTCCGCCTCGCCCTCGCAGAGCTCGTGGATGCCGGCGACGCTCAGGTGCAGCGCGGCCAGGAACAGGCCGACGTGGAAAGGCTGGAGACGCATCAGCGTTTCCGTCTGGTCATGGACTGGGACCACTTCAACGAAACCCGCATGCACCTGAGCATCAAGGGGGACGACGACGCATGACCGAGAGCGCGCCTGGCGCGGTGGGAACGCAGGACACGCGACTGATCGTGGTCCGTGGCAACAGCGCTTCAGGGAAGTCGTCCGTCGCGGCCGGTCTGCGCGAGAAGTTCGGCC
The DNA here is from genome assembly GCF_036826855.1 of Streptomyces sp. SJL17-4. NCBI lineage: Bacteria > Bacillati > Actinomycetota > Actinomycetes > Kitasatosporales > Streptomycetaceae > Streptomyces > Streptomyces sp. SJL17-4. The sequence continues at coordinate 8,318,051 of NZ_CP104578.1, forward strand.
GCAACCTCGCGATCGTCGGCCAGGACTACCTGCGCCGCATCGTGCTGCGCGAACACGACCGGCCCGGCGGCGCCAGCATCGGCCTGATCGACCTGACCGCTCGCTACGCCCTGGACAACGGCTTCCACGTTGTCGTGGAGGGCATCCTGTACGCCGACCGCTACGGCACGATGCTCCAGGACCTGGTGCGCGCCCACCGCGGTGTCTCGCGCTGCTACTACCTCCACGTGCCCTACACGGAGACGGTGTTGAGACACGCGACGAAACCCGATGCCGAGTACCTCAAGCACGTCACCGAGGAGCACCTGAGCGGCTGGTACCGGGAGAAGGACCTGCTGCCCGACGACCTGGAGACCATCATCGACGCAGCCGGCACCCTGGACGACACCATCCGGCAGATCCTGCGCGAGAGCGGCCTGGACCGAGTGCTCCCGATCGACCGCTGACGAGCAGCTCCGCCCCTCCAGCGGCCCCTCGTTCGTCGATCCATGTCGGTCCCCGTACGGAGTCCGTCGCGTCGTAGGCGTCCTTCCGACCGGTCGCTCAGCGCGCCGGAGGGTCTCGGTTGAGCGCGGGCGACGATCGACGATCGACGACCGGGCGAGTGGTGCGACCTCTTGGGTGCAGCCATGCGTGCCTTGCCTCCGATATCCGCGTGCGAACTCGCCCGTATCGTCGAGCGCCTGGACAGTGGACGATCCCCGTCCCGGGAGCCCCTCTCTGGTCTCTCTCGGTCGCTGCGCTAGCGTCTGCGTCTGCTGTCTCGTACGAACGGCCCAGGGGGGGCAACCCATATGACTGCGCTCGCAAAGCGGTGGATGTCGGCACTTACGGCGATGGCCGCTGGAGGCCTCGCCATCTCCGGCTGTTCAGCTACGGAGGCGAACCGAGCCACGACCTCTTCAGCGACAGCTACACACTCAACAACGCTGCCCCCGCTGACTGCAGGGCAACTGAAGGCTCTCGCCTTGAAGGGCAGTGAAGTGCCGCAAGAGCACAGTGTCCCTGTGCAGGATCCTGTGGTGAGGAGTGGGCAGAAGACCTTCCCGCCGGTCTCCGATGCCTCCTGCCAGAGGGCCCTCGACGTGCTCGGTTCCGAGACCGCCTCTGCCCATGTCTTCCAGATCTTCAACTGGAAGGAAAACATCATGGGAGGCGACTCCACGCTCGCTTCGTACGAGGGAGCGAAGGCGCAGGACGCATTTCGGCAACTCCAGGAATCGCTCAAGACCTGCACGCCCTTCACCGGCGTCGGATGGGTCGGGAAATTCAACGCCGAGATCACGGTGGAGCAGGCTCCCGATGTGGGCGACGCAGCCCTCAGCTTTCACCTGACCATGCCATTGCCGGACGGAGGTGGACTGCGGGACGAACATCACGTCTTTGTCCGGACCGGCAACCTTACGGTGAGCTTCCAGGAGCTGAACGTCGGCCGGAAAGCACAGTTTCCTGTCGGCCTTGTCAAGAAGCAGGTCGACAGGCTGAGCAGTGCCCAAGGCGGTTGAACCGGCTTCACGCCGCCGTTCGGCGCCTGTCCGGGGTTGATCCGCGGCTTGTCTGCGGTAATGGCTGCCTGGGCTCGGGCCTGATGGTGGCGCCGCCAGGTCGGCGCGAACCACGGCGAGGAAGGCGTGGGCCAGCATGGCCAGGGTGAACCAGCGAGCGAGTCCATGAGGTGAAGTGACGGACCTGGTGCTGGTCCAGTCCGGCCACGCCCATTCCGGATTGGAAGGTCTCTTGCACCCGCCACCGTGATCCAGCACCGCGGACCAGCGTGGCCAGGGGCATCAGGGCGGGCGAGAAGCAGCGGTAGTAGGCGAGTTCACCGGTGGTGCGGTTGCGGCGGATCCACGAGCGCGGGATGTACAACTCCCGGTCTACCGCCGCGTCCCCGCGCAGTCCCGCGTAGACAAGACAGACCGCGACTTGGGCGTTTTCGATCCTCCCGGCGGGTGCCGGTGTACTGGCGCTGGACACCGACGGTGTGGGCGCCGTTCTTCAGGTCGCGGTCTCGTCGACTACGAGAACTGCTTGGTCATCGTGCAGCTGATCCACCACGTAATCGCGGACGTCGTCACGTACCGCGTCGGCGTCCCAGGAGGCCCGGCACAGCAGATGCTGCATGCCGTGATGAGGCGCTTCCCGGCCGGCGGCAGGGTTCGGTCCGCCGCTCTACCCGTAGTTCATGAACCAGTGAGTGTCGAAAAAGCGGGCCATCGTGAAGGGGTGGTGCGGATCGATGAGGATGCGGCAGACGAACTCCGCGGCTTGGCAATCAAAGGCGACGTCCTCACCGTCGAAGGACCGGATCACGACAGGCCAGCGGTCGGGGTCGTCGCCGTCGGCCCTCCAGCAGTACAGGTTCTCGTGCTCAGTGCCCGCCCAGATGAGCAGACCATCCCCACTGAGATCCGTCCACGGCTCCTGATTCAGGTCCAGGAATCCGTCGAAGGCGCCCTTGCCGAACGTCTCGACCATGCGCTTGTAGTCGCTCGGCAGCGCGGTGCCCAGGCGGGATTCCGTCTCCGCCCAGTCCACGTCCGGCCGCTGGTCGGGCTGTGTCCAGCCGGTGATCCGTCTGAGCCGCTCCATCCAGTCGACGTCCTCGTCCTCCTCTGGAATGACCGCCAGGGGTTCCGGCACCTTCCTGTGAGCGACGGCCAACACCGGCCGCTCGGCCCCCTCGGCGTCCCGCGCCGTCCCCGTGCCGACCCACTGATCCCCGTACGCCCACGCCCTTAGCGTCACGGCGCGGTCCTCAAAGGGGGCGAGCAGAGCCGCGCCCCTGGAAGCGTCGACCGTCGGATCGGTGAAGCCGTCGAGGACGAGGGTGCGCGGGGCGCCGTACCTGTCTGCGAGTAGGTCGGTCAGGTCCTGCGGATCCAGGTCCCCGGGCAGGTACATGTAGCTGTTCCCCGGGCCGAGTCGGGCCAGCAGGTCGTTGACGGCCGTCTGCGTGAACTCCATGGCCAACAGTGAAGCGCACCGCTCTGACAATGCGGCTCAGCCATCGAGGTGGCTTCGCCCCCGCCGCCCCTGCCCGGTTGCGCGACTCCGGCAGGACGACGTGGTCGTCGCCGGTTCAGGGCCTCCAGAGCATCCGGGCATCGTCGCTGCACGCACCTTGCCGCGCCTGTTCTCTCTCTCCGCCGCCTGTGCTCACCAGGACGCATTTGCCGCTGTTGCGGTTAACCAACTGCCAGGCACGGTGGGGGGCGTTGTATCGGAGGGTCCAGAACTGGTCGGGGAAGAGACCGTCCCCTTCCCCGCACAGAAACTCGGTGACGAGGGCGCCGTTCGTGGTGAGCGCGTTGTCGACGGACAGGCACAGGCCGCCGTTGCGGTTACGGATCGAGTACGCGGTTCCGTCAGGGCCCGTCCCCTCGGTGATGAGCTGCCAGAACTGCTCGGCGTCAGCGCCGCAGGCGCGCTGCACGATGCCGTCCGAGGGAACCGGGCTGTCATCGGGGCCGGACAGGCACATCCCGCTGGCGGCGTTGGACAAGCGGAAGAAGCCGGCCGGGAGCTGCGGCGGCCGGGAGGTGGCCGGCGGAGGGCTGCTCGGTGAAGGTGCCGAGGGCGGCGGGCTGCTGGATGACGGGCCGGGCGGCGAGGGGGCGAAGGGCTGCGGACGGCCGGCAGCCACGGAGGGCGACACCGTCTCGGGCTTGGTCGGCTGAGGTGTATTGCTCCGACGCGTAGTGGGGGAGGGTGTCGCCGCCGGCGGTGCGGCAGTTTCGGAGCGAGTGGGCACCACCGTCGTGCCAGTGGGAACCACAGCCGCAGGCGAAGGCCCTGTGGGCGGCGCGGCGTACATGGGCGGCGTGGGGACAGTGGGTCGGCTGAGAACGATCGCGGCGGCGGTGGCTGCCGTGATGACGCTGAGGGCGCAGGCCGTGACGAGCACGACGAACGAGACCCTGCCGTGACGTCCGCGCCAGGACGACCGCGCGGACGCGACGGGCGAAAGCGCCTTCCCATGCCCGCCGGCCGCAATGGCGGGGACGCTGGACGGCCTGGCGAGGGTGACCGCTGCTGCCGACGAGGTGTCCGTCCGCTCAAGGACGACCTCTTCCGCAACAGCTCGGCCACCGCCGTTCCCCTGCTGAATCTCCTGCCACAGGCGCCGGACGTCCTGCCGGCGATGCTCCAGCGCGCTGCTGACCTGGGCCAGGCCGAGGGTCAGTTCGCCGTCGGCCGTCGCCGCGTGCCCGCTCCGGTCGGCGAGGGGCAGGGCTGTCAAGGACTGCGCCCGCGCGTCGGAGTGGACCCGGCGAGCCGTGGTCTGGAGTGCCAGGGCCGTCCCGAGTTGTTCGACTGCCTCGTCCAGGTGCCCGACCACCGGCTCGGGGCCCGGCGCGACGTGCTGTCCCATCGTCGGCCCGGTGGGCGCGGCCTTGGGGCGTGAGATCGTTTCCTGCAGCATGGTGATGATGGCGAGCAGGCTCTGAACAAGACGGCCGGACTCGGCGAGGTCCGCCTCAGCCCGCCGCAAAGCCTCGTCCAGGCCGGGCGCGGGTGCCTTGCGTATTTCGGCTGTCAGAGCGGTGTCGTGCAATCGGCGGGCCCGCTGCAGCATCGCCTCACGCCCGCGCCCGTCGCGTACTCGGTCACGGACAATGCTGTTGAGACGGCCGAGCGGAATGATCCGCTCGCCAGAGCGGTACTGGCCCCAAGCTGTCTTTCCGCCTCCGTAGCGCTCCGCCAGCTCCCGCACCGTCAAGCCCTCGGTGATCTCGCGCAGGAACCGCGCAAGCTCGTTGGCTGCCTGCGTCCCACCCTTCCAAGCGCCCTGCGGACGACCTGCCGGCACCGTCTCCCCCTATTGTCCGCGGACAATTCGCATTGTCCGCTGTCTGACCACTCACTGACCTGCGATTTCATCGCCGGGGCTGCCCGGTCGGCGTCCCGGCCCGGCAATGTGAAGGCCGTGCCCCACCGGGTGCACCACCTTCCGGTGAGCACAGTGCGTCGATGGCGTTCGACGCCGCTTTTCCCGATTGTGCACGCACAGTAGACGTCTGATCACACGCCGGGTCAGGCGTTAGAGAACACGTTGCACCTGGGCCCGTCCATGGTGCGGGGCCCGGTTGTCTCGAAAACGCGCACCCCACGTACCACTCCGGCCACCACGGCGGTTTCCCCCGCCGGCCGCACCGACCCAGGACTCCTCTGAAGCGGCACTGGCTCCAAGGAGGCCACGCACCGTCGAAAGTGCGGCAGCCGGCTGTTCAACCATGTCCAACGAAATTCCGAAGGTTCGGCACCATCCAGAGATTCACACCCGGTAGAGCGCGCACGTGCCCTGAAGAGACCGGGCCGCACGCGCCTGTCGTCCGGGACGAATCCCTCGGTCGTCGTTCCTCATCCATCTGGAGGGGTCATGCAGATACCCGCTGTACGGCGTTGGGCCGTCGTCGCCGCGACCGCCGTAACCGCCGCACTGACAGTCGCCACACCCGCGCAGGCCCGCGCGGACATCTTCCACTTCGACGGGCAGAACAACGAGACTCGCCGCTGCATGGACGACAGCTGGGCGGAGGGGCTGCGGGCATTCCCCTGTAACGGGATGGACTTTCAGCAGTTCCGGTTCTCCGACGGCACGTACTACCACGAGCTGCGGAACAAGGAAACCGGCAGGTGCGTCGACGACAGCTGGGCGGAGGGGCTGCGGGCGTTCCCCTGCAACGGGATGAACTTCCAACAGTGGTCGGTCACCAACGGTTCCGGCGGGACGACCTTCAAGAACCGGGAAACCGGCCGGTGTATCGACGACAGCTGGGCGGAAGGGCTGCGGGCGTTCCCCTGCAACGGGATGAACTTCCAGAAGTGGTGGGGCGTCCACGCGAACTGACCGCGATCCGCGTGCCTGAACGGTGGCCGGCCCCCAGTTGGTCGTGGGACCGGCCGCCGTCCGACGGCGGGGCTGGTGACCTGCTCGCCGTTGCCGCGGGCGCTCTCGGTCGCCTCGACGGAACCATCACCCGGCTGTTCGGAATGACCGGCGGAACGTGGAGCCGATAGGCGGCCGGAGATCGCACGTGATCGCCGGCAGGTTGGGCTCACGCCCGCTCTCGCCCTCATATTTCTCAGCGGTTTCCCTCTGCGAGTCAGCTGGGGCGAAGAGTCGCTCTGGGAAGAATTCGGAATCGGCATCGACGGCGGACGCCGAGCCAGGCCCTCATCGGACGTGGCCGGCGGCGCCACTCGGACCCAGGAGGAGTCATGACGCCCATGCGCGTACGTTCGGCCGTTCTCGGCACGGCAGTCCTCACCCTGACTGCGGCTCCCAGCCTTCCGGCCCAGGCAGCCCCCGCCGCCGGGCCCACTCCGGCCTCCACACCCCAGTTGTTGAAGGAAGTACCCAGCGCGGAGACCGACCGTCAGGCGGCGGCGCTCTGGGTCCATCTGCGCAACACCGGGACCCAGGGGAAGTTCTGCCTGTCCGTTCCCGGCGCCGACAGGCAGCCGGGCGTCGGGCTGGTGCAGTTCGACTGCGGGCCTTGGGTCGACCACTGGTGGACCCTCGAGGCCTGGACTTACCAGGGCCAGCGCGTCTACCGCATCGTCAGTCAGAATCCGAGCGTCAATAACACGTCCCAGTGCGTCGCAATCCCCGGCGGCAGCATGCAGGCAGGCGTGCAGGCCATCCAGTGGGAGTGCGGCACCTGGCTCGACCACTTCTGGAAGGTCACCGACCAGACCGGGGCCGGCGACTATCAGCTGCGCAACCTCAAGAGCGACCAGTGCCTGGGGGTGGATGGCAACAGTCACACCGCTGGGGCCAAGGTCATCCAGTGGCCGTGCAAGACCGACGGCGGCGACCACCCGGACCACCGCTGGCACCTGTCCATCGACTGACTGGCCGAGCCCAGCCCGTACACCACCGCGGGCTTGGAGCAGCGAGGGAGAGAAGAGGCCCGAGGGATACCCCTTGACCGAGGGGCATATGGCCCTCGGCCAAAGGCCCTACTCCCGCCAAGGAGTCGATGTCCTGTCGACGTTTCCGACGCCGTTCAGCTCGTTCCGGCGCGCGGCGAAGGGTGCAGGCGCGGCGCCGGTGCTTCCGTACGTCCACAGCCGGCCGGCGCGTGCCGGCGATGCAACCGCCTTCGAGGCCGTCGTGGCCGGCCTCCGCGCCCCAGGCATCGGGCCTGGCAGGTCTCGAACCCGGCCGTTGGTCGTGCGCGGACCTGGCCTGCTCCGCCCGCGTCATCCGATCTCGCCTGAGGCGACGCGGGATTCGCCCGGGGACTGCGTGCCTTGCTGTACTGGTTCCGCCGCTGCGGATCCGTTGGGAGATACTCGGCGACATCCACGAAGCCGCCCTCGCTCTCGAAGGCCCACTCCCACTCATCTGCTGGCGACATGTGAAGTCATTGTGCTAGGCGAGCACTTGTGAGGGAGCAGGCAGGTAGGGAGTGATGTTGCGCCAGGCGCGCTCGACGTATTCCTCCTTCTCGCCGACCGGGGCGACGTAGTGCAGCGCGCCCTCGGCGGCTTCGTTGCCCTCGAGACGGGCGATGATCCAAGCCGCGAGGTACTGAGAGGCGAGGCAGCCGCCGGCGGTGGCGATGTTGTCCTTGGCGTAGAACGGCTGGTTGAGTACCTCGACGCCGGCGGCGACGACCCAGGGCTTGGTGGTCAGGTCGGTGCAGGCGGGGATGTCGTTGAGCAGGCCGAGCTTGGCGAGCACGAGCGCGCCGGAGCACTGTGCCGCGATGAGTTGGCGCGAGGGGTCCAGACCGCGCAGGACCCTCATGATCGCCGGGTCCTCGACGACCTCGCGGGTGGCGATGCCACTGCCGACGATGACGGCGTCAGCGGTGCACGCCTCCTCCAACGTGGACATCTGCTCGATGGCGACCCCGTTCATCGACGTCACCTTGGGGCTCGGGGTGGCGATGGTGACGCGCCAGCCGTCGGACTTGATGCGGTTGAGCACACCGAGCGCGATCAGGGAGTCGAGCTCGTTGTAGCCCTCGAAGGTGAGGATGGCGATGTGCACGGCGGATGTCCTTCCGGCTGGGTGAGTCTTGACGGTAAGGACCCGTGAACAGGACAGTCAAAGAATTGTCATGGATACAATGCGGTACATGGCAGCCCCGCGCTACAAACGACTGGTCGACGCGCTCGCATCCGACATCCGGTCGGGGCGACTGGCCTCAGGTGCGCGATTGCCGACGCACCGCGCTCTCGCAGCCCGCGAGGGTATCGCCCTGGTGACGGCGACTCGGGTGTACGCGGAGCTGGAAGCGATGGGCCTGGTGAGCCGGGAACAGGGCCGCGGCACCTTCGTGCGTGACATCGCGGTTCCCGCTGGTCATGGCATCGATCAGCAGGTCGTCGCCACGGATGCGGTCGACCTCAGCTTCAACTATCCATCGCTGCCGGGCCAGGCCGATCTGCTACGGCAGGCCTTGCGAGAGGTGGCCACCTCCGGCGATCTCGACTCGCTGCTGCGCTACCAACCACATCGAGGGCGTCCCCAGGACAGAGCATCGATCGCGCGGCACCTGAGGCGTCGAGGAATCACCACGGACGCGGATCAGATCCTCATCGCAGGCGGTGCTCAGCACGGCCTGGCCATCACCGTCATGGCCACGCTCAACGCCGGCGACGTCGTCGCGGTCGACGCCCTCACCTACCCGGGTTTCAAGGTGCTCGCGCATGCCTTTCACCTCGACCTGGAGCCCATACCCGCAACCGCCGACGGGCCGAATCTCGATGCCCTGGAGAAGCTGTGCGCGACCCGCCCCGTGCGCGCGATCTACACCATGCCCACCCTGCACAACCCTCTGGGCTGGGTGATGCCGGCAGCCGACCGCACCCGCCTGGTCAAGATCGCTCGACGGTACGGTCCCCTGATCATCGAGGACGCCTCGTACGCCTACCTGGTCGAGGACCCGCCACCGCCGCTGGCCGCAACCGCGCCGGACATCACGGTCTACGTCTCGGGACTCTCCAAGAGCATCGCCACCGGCCTTCGGGTCGGCTTCGTCGTCGCCCCGCCCGCCAGGCTGCCGTCGCTCGAACGCGCGATCCGGGCGACCACCTGGAACACCCCGGCCCTCACCACCGCCATCGCCTGCCGCTGGCTCGACGACGGCACGGTGGAGCACTTGGAAGTACAGAAGCGAGCCGACGCCAAGGCCCGCCAAGCACTCGCCGGACAAGAGCTGGCAGGCCTACCCCTCGTCAGCCACCCCTCGTCCTACTTCACATGGCTGCCGCTGCCCGACGACGCACGCGCCGACCGCCTGACCGCCGCCCTCGCACGTCAGCACATCTCGGTATCCACAGCGGAGCCGTACACCACCTCGACGCACACACCACAGGCGCTCCGCCTCGCTCTGGGCTCGACCGATCTGGACCGTCTCCGGTCGACGCTGCGCACGGTGCGACAGGTCGTCCTGCAGGACGCCTGCACCTGACCCCCTCCCGACCCGTGCCGCCATCCCGATCCGGGCACGCCGATGACCACAGAGGCGAACTCAGGGTCGGTGAACGGGTGGGGGTTTGTTGAGGTCGACGCGCGACGGGTGTCCGAACGGACGCGTCGTGTATCTCCCCCCGGTGGGGGTGCCGCCGGTGTCGTACCAGCCTCCGAAGACGTACTCGCCGAAGCGGGAGCGTACGACGCCGGCCGCGAAGAGTCCGAGACCGAGGAGGGCACGGTGTCGTGGGCCTGGCCCGCAGGGTCGCAAGGTCCGCAAGGTCCGCAAGGCCGCGCCTTTGGATGATCTTGTCTGGTGGAACATGGTGACGTGGTACATCGTCACGAACTGTCCCTCGCCCGCCCGGACCTGCCTACTGAGCTGTTCGTGGTCGCCGTTCTACCCTCGGGTCATGCGACGTGGTCAGATGCATATGTCCCGTGACGCCCTGGATGCTCTGCTCAAGGGATTGCAGCAGCTCCGGGCGGAGCTGAAGGCCTCCACGGACTTTCCCGTGCACGTACTTGAAGCGGCGGAGGCTGCCAAGGCCGCGGTCCGGCTGCCCGACAAGGACGCCACTCATCTGCCGTTGTTCACGATCGACCCGCCGACGTCGAAGGATCTCGACCAGGCGATGTTTCTGGAGCGGCGGTCTGGCGGCGGGTACCGCGTGCACTATGCCATCGCCGACGTGGCCGCTTTCGTCAGGGCGGGTAGCCCGCTGGACGCCGAGGCTCACGACCGGATCGAGACGCTGTACTTCCCCGACCTTGTGGACGGTCACGTAATTCCCCAGGGGTTGTGGTCACGCAATTCCCCAACCCCTGGGTGCCGTGATCAGTTGGCTGTCGGCTTGTCGACGGGGTTCCTCGGGCGCTTGTTCGGGCGGTAGCTGGGTCCGTTCATGATGACTTGGTGGCTGGTGTTGATGAGCCGGTCCAGGAGCGACTCTGCGACGACGGGGTTGGGGAAGAGGGGATACCAGTCGCTGGGGGCCCGGTTGCTGGTGATGATCAGGGAGCGTCCCTGACGTTCGGAGACGAGCTCGTAGAGGTCGTCGGCCTGAGCCGCGGTCAGCTGGCGCATGGCGAAGTCGTCGAGGATCAGGACGTCGGGGCGGATCAGCTCCCGCATGCGCTTGTCCCAGGTGCGGTCCGCGTGGCCGCCGGCGAGCTCGGCCAGGATCCGGCTGGTCTTCGCGAACCGAACGTTGGCGCCCTGGCGGACGGCGAGGTGCCCAAGGGCCTGGGCGACGTGTGTCTTACCGACCCCGACCGGACCGAAAAGGATCACCGACTCGCCGGCGTGGAGCCAACGCAATGCGGCCAGGTCGCGGATCTGGGCAGCGGGTAGCTTCGATGAAGCGGTGAAATCGAACTCCTCCAGGGTGACCTGCTGCTCGAACTTCGCCCTGGCCAGGCGTCGTTGAAAGGCGACGGTCTCGCGGCGGGTGATCTCGTCCTGGCAGAGGACCTGGAGGAAGTCCAGGTGCCCGAGCTCGCCGCCGTGGGCCTGGGCCAGGCGGGCATCCAAGGTCTCCAGCATCCCCGACAGCCGGAGCGTTTTGAGTGATTCGCGCAGGGCGGTGTCCAGCACGCTCATCGAGTGGCCTCCTCGGTGGCGTCGGTGTCATCGTGACCAGGGTCGTCGTGAAGTTCGTCCGAGATCTGGGAGGGGATGCTGGTGGCGAACAAGCCTTCGGGGCCGTGCAGGAAGGCCGCGGCGCCGGCGTCGCCGGTCTCCGGCTCGGGATCGGTCTCGGTGCCGGCGATCAGGATGCCCTTGATAGTGCGGTAGGACGGGTCGCCGACCGCGATCGCCTTGGTGCAGGCAGCCTCCAGGCGCTGGTCGCCGTACTTCTTCCGCAGGCCGAGGATTCCCTGGGCCGCGCGGAGCCGGTAGAGAGCGTTGACCTCCAGCAGCTGGTCGATCACTTCGCGGCAGGCGTCGCCGATCTCGGACGCCTGGCAGCGGCACCACATCGGTGTCTTCATCTGGAACGCGATCTTCTCCGGCGGGTAGTCGGCTGGGTCAGTGCGTTTCCCCTGGTCAATCGCGGCGTGGGTCTTGACGAGCTCGCCGTCGTGGAAGACCTGGACCATGGAGGCGGTGGAGCGGACGTCGACCTTGCGGCCGATCAGTTTCCAGGGCACCGAGTAGAGGGTGCGGCCGACCTTGATGTGGATGTCCGGGCCCACGGTCGCCGCCGACCAGCGGGCCAGCACGAACGGCTTGTCCGGCAGCGGAAGCAGGGCCACCGACTCGACCGCCTCGAACACCGCCAGCGGCGAGGCCCCTCCCAGCGGCCGGCACTGCCTGCGGCCAGCCGTCCCCGCTGCCCAGGTCAGGCCCTCGGCCTGCATCTGCTCGACCGAGGTGAACTGCCGCCCGCTCCAGAACGAGTCTCGAACGTAGGGCATCGGCCGTTCGACCCTGGGCTTGTCCTTCGGCTTCGCCGCGCGGGCCGGGTCGACCAGCGTGCCGTAATAGGTCGCGAGCTCGGCGTACGACTTGTTGATCTTCGGGTCGTAGAGGTCCGGCCGGTCCACCGCCGTGCGCAGGTTGTCCGGCACGAGCCGGCGCGGGACGCCCCCGAAGAAGCGAAACGCTTCGATGTGGGCCTGGGTCCAGGCGTGCTGGTCCATGTGAATGACCGGCCGCACGAACATGTGCCGTGAGCTGGGCAGCACCATCACGAACGCCCAGATCCGGTGCCGTTTCCCGGTGGTCGGGTTGATCCATTGGCCAAGGAAGCCGTAGTCGATCTGGGCCTCCGAGCCTGGCTCCACGTCGTCCCGAAGCACCGTCACCCGGGACCGGGCCGACTCATCGGGCAGGTTCTCGGTCACCCACCGGCGGAACGTCGAGAGCGAGACCGTCAACTTCCCCTCATCCCGCAGGCGCTGGTGGATCGTGGTGACCGTCGTGGTCTCCAGCAGGCCCTTGACGTACTCACGGTGCGGCTCGATCTCCGCCCAGGTCACCTGGTTCAACCGGCGGCTCGCCAGTTCCGGGAACCAGACCTTGAGCAGCTTGGCCCAGTCCGCCTCGCTCATCGGCGGCCCGCCCGGGATGATCCCGGCCTCCTCCGCCGGCGCCAGATACTTCCTGACCGTCTTGCGGTCCACCCCCAGCGAGGCCGCGAGCTGGTTCTTCGACCGTCCCGCATACCAATGGACGTAGATCTCGACGATGTCGACCACCTTGAGCGTTCTCCTTGCCATCCGGAATGTCCGCCGATCTCTCGGCCTTCCGGTCGAGGGACGGTGACGACTCCGCGATGGTCAGGACCCTCAACCCGGCACGGACATGCCCAAGGGGATCCTGAACGATTCGGGCGGAGGCCTCATCAGTGTTCAAACCACTCGATGCGGGAACGTCCTCGCCGTAAAACAGGGCTGACCAGGGCAGATGGCTGTGGCATGCTCGCCCGCGTGACTCATGACCCAGATGGTGGATGGTCCTTCGCGACCGCACGGGAGGCAGCCACCTTCGGCGCCGGCGAGCTGACAAGCGTTCCCGGCGTCGAGCACGCGATGGCCGAGAGCGGGACGCTCTGCGGCATTCCGGAGCACCAGGTCACCCGCTATATGCATCTCTTCGAACCAGCAGAACCGCAGGCATGTCCGGACTGCCGCCAGCAAGCCGAAGCGGCTCCGACAAAGCCGTGCGCTCAAGAGCGACTTCACGACAGGCTCCAGGACGCCGACCCGGGACAGATCCGTGACGACCTCCTCGCCGCCTTGCGCAAAGGGGCGAAAGTGGGCCTGTGGCTCCGCGGTCCCGCCTCTCAGCTGGCCAGACACTACGCAGGCCTCGACTCGCTGACCGAGGGGGCCGAGGCCGCCATCGAGGCCTTCAACACCACCACGAGCATCGGCCTTGCCCGCATCGAGGACCGCACCTGGCGCTTCATCGCTGTCCTGCCCGAGGACGACACCCGCCCGCTCGTCGCACGTGGGCCCCGCACTCTCAGCTGACCCTCAGATGCCGCGAGATCAGCGCCCCCTTGGGGACACGTGACCGCGCGGGTGGGGAATTACCTGACGCGAAAGCGGTCACCGATGGGGAAAACGCTGACCGTCGACACCGACCTCAAGGTGCCCCTGCACCCGCCCTCGATCTCCGAGGGGCCGGCCAGTCTGCTTCCGGGCCAGATCGTGCCTGCGCTGCTGTGGCAGCACGACCTCGACGCCGACGGCAACGTGACCGACTCGACCGTGAGCCGGGCCAAGGTCCGTAGCCAGGCCAAGCTCGACTATCACGGGGTTCAGCAGGACATCGACGCGGGCACGGCCGAGGAGCCCGTCGCCCTGCTGCGCGAGATCGGCAAGCTGCGGGAGGCCGTCGAGGCCGCGCGCGGCGGGGTTGCGGTGAACCTGCCGGACCAGGAGGTCACCCTGAAGGACGGATCCTTCCGGCTGAGCTACGTGAAGGCGCTGCCCGTGGAGGGCTGGAACGAGCAGATCTCCCTCATGACCGGAATGGCCGCGGCCCGGATCATGCTGGACAGCGGTACCGGGATCCTGCGGACCCAGAAGGAGCAGACCGACGAGCGCGTGGTCCGGCGCGTGCACGGCATCGCAAAGTTCCTGGGCATCGACTGGAAGCCCGGCGTCTCCTACGCCGCGCTGGTCAACTCCCTCGATCCGGCTGACCACAAGCACATGGCGTTCCTCAGCGAGGCCACCGCCATGCTGCTCAAGGCGGAGTACACCACCTTCCGCGATCGCCAGATCCCGGATCACACGGGTCATGCGGCGATCGCGGCCCCGTACACCTACTGCACGGCCCCCTTGCGGCGCCTGATCGACCGGTACACCGGTGAACTGTGCGTGGCCGCCTGCGCCGGCCGGGTCCCGCCGAGCTGGGTGGTCGAGGCCCTGGACTGCCTGCCGTGCGACATGGCGCGGGGGAAGGGGAAGGTGGCGGACCGGCGAGCGGTGGACCTGGCGGAGGCCGCGGTGCTGAAGAACCGGGTGGGCGAGGTCTTCGCCGGCTTGGTCATCAACACCGACGCGGAGGACGACAATCCGAAGGAGGGCATGGTGCACCTGACGGAACCCGCCGTGATGGGCAGGATCACGTCCGGCGCCAGGCTCCACCTGGGTGAGAGCATCCAGGCCAAACTCACGCGGGCCGACCCCCTCTTCTCCGGCAAGAACAAGATCCTCTTCAACACGGTGTAGCGGCCCTTCGCCCCGCCTTCGCGGCGGCGGGATCCCGCCCCCGCGGTGGCCCAGGGACGCTCGTCTGCACGTGCCCCGGGCGGCCGGCGACCGGTGTGCGCCGACCGACGGCGGGCTCTGCTTCGCGCGCACCGCTGGACAGGTGGCGCGAGGTCGGAGGAGCCGGGTCCGTACGGGGGAGTCTGCGCTCAGTCCACCCCGTGCACCGCGATGCCCAGGACGAGCACGGCGACCGACAGCGCCAGGAAGACGAGCGCCCCGCCGATTCGGAGGTCACCGACCCGTAGATGCGCACCGATCGCCCCGACGAAGTACAGCACCAGCCCCACCCCGGCCGCCGTCCCGATCCACGGGACGGCGATCCCCGCCAGCAGCCCCGCCGAACCGGCCGCCAGACACGCCCCCAACGGCACCATCCACGTCCGCGGCACGCCCAGCCGGTCCGCGATCGCGGCGATCGACGGGTGCCGGACGAAGTCCAGGCCCGCCCCGTACGCGAGGACGGCGGCGGTGAGCACGGCGAGGAGCACGTACACGGCGAACACGGAAACCTCCATGGCGAAGAGCCCGACGAGAGGGCGTTCGGCCCTGCTCACACCCTCCCCGCGCCCGCCGTTGCGGGTCCAATACCTGCATCCATAACCTGACGGCATGGATGTGGACACCCGCTTGCTCCGCTACTTCGCCGCCGTCGCCCAGGAAGGCAACCTCACCCGCGCCGCGCAGCGGCTGTTCGTCTCCCAGCCGGCGCTCACCAAACAGATCCGGCAGCTGGAAACCCTCCTCGACGTCCGGCTCTTCACCCGCTCCCGGGCCGGCATGACCCTCACCGAGCCCGGCCGCGCCCTCGCCGCCGGCGTCCCCGGCCTGCTCACCGACTGGGACCGGGTGCGCCGCGAGACCCGTGGCGCGGCCTCGCGCGCCGCCCGCGTCCTGCGCGTCGGCTTCCTCGCCAGCGCCGCCAACGAACTCACCCCGCGGATCACCGCCGCGTTCGCCGCCCGCAGGCCCGGCTGGCGCGTGGACATGCGCCAGGCGCCATGGTCGGACCCCACCGCCGGACTCGCCGCCGGGGACGTCGACGCCGCGCTGCTCCGGCTCCCCTTCCCCGGCCAGGACGGCCTGCGGACCGAAACGCTGCTGACCGAGGACCGGTGGGCCGTCCTGCCCGACGACCACCCCCTGGCCGGCCGTGCCGAGATCCCCTTCCCCGAACTGTGGGACGAACCCTTCGTCGCCGCCCCGCCCGAGACCGGCCCGTGGCGCGACTACTGGCTGGCCGTCGACGCCCGAGAGGGCCGGCCCGTCCGCATCGGAGCCGTCACCGAGAACCCGGACGACTGGCTCACCGCCATCGCCAACGGCTACGGCATCGCTCTCGCCCCCGCGTCCGCCGCCCGTTTCTACCCGCGCCCCGGCATCGTCTACCGTCCCGTCACCGGCGTCGCCCCGACCAGCGTCGGCGTCGCCTGGCCGCCCGCCGCCGACACCGACCCCGTCGTCCAGGACTTCGTCCGCTGCTGCCTGGACCACCGGCCGCCCGACCAGGACGGATCGGCCGACGCGCCATGACGGGGTCGACGATGCGCACACCCGAATGATCTCGTCAGCGGCTTCGGCAGGCTCGTTCACCAGGTTCGCGGCGGTCGTGCAGCGGACCTTGAGGCCGGCTTCGGCGGGACACCGAGGGCCGGCCCGGGTCGCCGGACGCCGCGGCCGCGCCGCCGTCGCACGGCGGCCGCCGAGGTGACCAGGGCGGCGAACGCCAGCCACGCCGGACCGGAGGTCAGCGCCATGGCCAGCACGGCGAGGCGCGCATGGGCGATTTCGGGGAACGGGGAGCACAGGCCACTCCCGGCCGAGCAGGACAGGGCCTGCACAGCCGTGGCCAACGTCAACGGCGCCACCGCCCCGCAGCCCAGAACCGCCACCAACCCCCGCGCCAGCCGCAGCGGCGCGTGGTCGCGGGTTGCCCACAGCGCGGCCCACACCTGTGCGAGACCGAACACCACCAGGGCGACCCACCACGCGGCCGGGCCCGGGCCCAGCATCACGACGGCGGTCGCGACGGCGGCTACCGCCCCGGCGGGGATGCCCAGCCGGACCATGTGCCCTGCGGTCGGAAGAGCCGGGCCGAAGCCCGCCGATGGCCTTCGCCTGCCCAGCCGGCGGGCCAGCGCGTGCCCGGTCACCGGCACGAGCGCCCCGGTCAGCAAGAGCGGGAGCAGCAGTGTGGTCAGCCGGTCCGAGAGCAGCTGACCGGACCCCCAGAAGAACAGCACGGCCCCAGGCATCTCGGGGGCGACGAATGCCGAGCCGTAGATCAAGAGCCCGGGCAGCCTCAGAAGGAACTCGATCGAGCCGAACAGCCCGGCCGCCGACCCCGCCAGGACAGCGGCCAGTATGAGCCGCGGCCGGCCGCCGGCCTCCAGGACCGGCTGCCACGACACCGCCACCGTCGCAAGCCAGCGCACCAGCCCCCAGCCTGCCAGACACATCACGGCGGTGTAGGACAGGACGTACGAGAGCCCCGCACCGCCGATCCCGAAACCGAGCCACACGACGTACGTGGCCAGGAGGTTGGACACACACACGCCCAGGCCGAGGCCCAGCCCCGCGGTCCGTGCCTGCGGCATGCCGTCCCAGGCGGCGGCCCGCCACACGACCGTGCCCACCGCGACGAGCAGCATCAGGGCCGCCGAGGCCGGTCCCGTCAACTCACCCCAGTCGGTCGGCGACGAGGTGTTCCGGAAGGCGCCGCCACCAGGGCCGAGCTCGAACAGGTAGAAGAGGAAGGCCACGGCCGCGCCGACGGCGGCCATGTCCCAGAACCCGGGCGGCGGCTGTGGCCGCCCCTCCCCAAGGGCCAGGAGCCGCTGCCCCGTCGTGGGGTGCACCCTGCGCAGCTCCGCCAAGCGGCCCCGCCTACCGGTCGGCCGCAATGATCCGCCCGGGGCGGCGTACGTCGTGAACAGGTGGCGCAACCCTTCTGTCGAGCCCTCCCACTCGCAGACGCGGGCATCGGCGTACAGCTCGCGGCTGCGCAGAACGGCGCTGCTGAGCAGCGTGACCAGGAGCCCCATCAGGCCCAACAGGACGGCGAAGACGACGATCGAGGCGATCTGTTCCGGCCCGAACATCGCCGGGGCGAGGAGGACCGCCACGGCGGTGACCATGAGCATGGGCGGCCCGAAGGTTCTCCACGCGATCAGGGTCAGGAAGCCGATGTCGATGTCACGGTTGCGGATGTGGGCCAGCTCGTGAAGCACCACCGCCCGGAAGGCCGCACGATCCCGGTCGTACAAAGCGATCAGGCCGCCGCTGAGCACTACCTGCCGTCGTCCCGCCCGACCGAAGGCCAGGGCGGAGATGGTGGGGTCCAACGGATCCGCCAGGAACGTCACCCGCGCCCGCACTCCGGTGCCGGACAGCAACCCGGTGACGGCGGCCGCCAGCTCCGGCATCCCGGTCAGCGGCTGGTAGCCGCGGTGGACGACGCGCCAGCGGGGCAGGGCCACGTAGCCGACGGCCATGGCGAGTCCCAAGCCCGCGGTGGATGCCCCCGGAATGAGTATCCCGGCGAGGGGACGGGGGTCCGGGCAGGCCTCCGGCGACCCGTCGGGGAGCGGGACGGCCACGCCCTCCGCCCGGCGGCGGGCGGCCTCCTCGCTGGTCCGTTTCAGGCACTCCAGGAAGGACTGGGTGCCGGCCACGTCCACAGCGTTCACAGCGGCCGCCGCGAACGCGGCGACTGTCCAGACCGTCAGAGTGACAACGGCCGCGATGAGCAGGATGAACTGGACAGTGGTCCCCGAGGGCAGGACGAACGCCCCGGCCGACACAGGTGCGCGAGGCACCCCCGGCCCGGTACTCGCCCCCCTCACCCTCCGGCACCCGCTCCAGCGGGTGCGGCCCCGGGCCCGTCAGGCTCGTTGGCGTCCACCGCGGCGCCCCCGTATCCGATGGCCGCGCCGGACCCGGGGGTGGGCCCAGCGGCGGCCGCAGCGAGGGTGGAGCCGGTGTCTGTGTCCGCGTCAGGTCTGCCGGTAGCCATGGTGGTCGCGTCGGGGCCGACGGACGCCCGCGGCCCGGCAGGGCCGGTGTCGGAGAGCGGCTGCGCAATGGCCACCGGTTCCGGACCGGAGTCCGCCCCCGCGCCCGGTTCCGTGGTGGCGGTGGTGGCGGTGGGCGTGGCGGTGACGGCGGTGGCGGTAGGGGTGGCGGTGACGATGGCGAGCTCCGCAACGATGCCGTCCGCGATGGCCCGGGCCGCGTCCTCCGGCACTCGCAGCCGCAGGGCCGTCTCCCGCGCGACCCGGCGCAGATCCGCAAGCTGCGCCGAGGTCAGGGGCTCCGGAGACGGCAGGGCGGCGACAGGTTGCTGTTCTGGCTCCCCGCGACGGCGCAGGCGCCGCAGCAGTCCGTGCCGTGCGGTGTCCACCACGTGGCCCGCGGCCTGCTGGGCCAAGTGGGCGAGGACCTGCACGGCCGCCGCCAACGCAACCGTGCCCAGCATCGCCGCCGCGGTCTCCAGCCCCAGGCCGAGCGGTTCGCCGGCTCGAGGCCCGCCACCGAACCGCCGGTGTTCCGGGGCGCTGTGGAAAGCCCGTGCCGTCAGCTCGAACTGCGCAAGCTCGTCGGGCGCGGCTTCCGCCACCGCCCGCCGCGCCAGCCGCGTCGCCAGTTCCCGGTCGTAAGTCCCCGTCCCGCTCGCCATGTTGATCGCCGCCCCCGCTGCATCGCAGTACGCTCCGGTGCGCGCAGGGTACCTCCCGCCCGGCTGCCAGCCGACCGAATTCCGGCGAAACGTCCAGAACCCGCCGCCCCCATGGCTCAGACTGACAGCTCGTACTGCAACGGTCTGATGTCCGGTCGTGGGCGGGTGAACTGAGAGCTCTGAACGAGCGGTTCGTGCACCGCATGAGCGGGGCACGCCGACGTGCGAGCGCCCCCCGTGTCCCCGCCGGCCCGCCCCCGCCTCAGGTGGCGGGCAGCGCGGCGCTCGTCGGCGCCGTCAGCTCCGCCGTGGCCTGGCGGTCCTGGAACGGTTTGCGCCAGTCGCCGGTGCTCCGGTACAGCCACACGCCGCTGAGCGGCGGCGCGCGGCTGCTGCGGCGTCTGCGGTTCGCGGGCTGGTCGGCGGGCTGCGGGATCACCACTCCGAATCCGCGCCGGGGGAGACGGGTGCGGATCACGCGGGACGAGTACGCCTTGCCGGCCAGGACCACATAGGGAGTGGTCCTGGCCGGTCGGTCTGCCGGGGCGCCCGTCAGAGGGCATGGTCGTCCGGCTCGCTGGCCCTGACCCACTGGGCCGCACATGTGCTCGCGACCCCTGACCATGCCCGCGGTGCCCCTGCAACGCCACGTGGACCTGGCCCGGACGGGTGGCGACCACCGGCGGGTACGGGAGGTGCCGAGATTCCCTGAAGGGGGCTGAGCCCCGGGGGCCGGCCGAAGCCCGGCCGCCGGCGCCGGGGCGGCGAACCCTTGGCGCGCGGGGGCTTCGGACCCGGGTAATGTCCTTGTCATGTTCTTCCATACGCCGATTTACGAGTGAGAGCGTGACGGGCTCCTGCTGACGTCCCTCGACGTCGCCGCCTGTCCCCTCACATATGAATCCGCAGACCACTTCACATCATCACCGGGAGAACCCGTGACCGACAGCAAGAACATCAACAACCCCGTGGGCCAGGGCGGCGGCCAGCGCAAGAAGCTGTCCCGCGCGGAACGGCAGAACAACGGTCCGCACCGAAACCTCGACCGCCGGAATGCGGCCGACAAGAAGGCGGAGCTGGTGCGCAAGATGCGCGAGAAGACGCACGCAACTGAGGACGCCGCGCAGGCGGGCGACGACACCGCACAGAACTGACGCCTTGCCGCCCGGCCACCGTGTGAGTGCTGCGGAAGGTGGCCGCGAGGACCGGCAGCGCCCGTCTTGATCGAACCAGACTGCACGGCGGGTTAGTCGCGGGTGAAACCGGTCACACGTCTCCGCGCGGCGGTGCCATAGCGGCAGGTGGAGGTGGCCGTCACGGCCTGCTCGGCTTGGCAGGCGCCAGGCGCCAGGCGCCAGGTGCCGGCTCGGCGCCGGGCTCCAGCGGCACCACGTCCAGAACCGCACTCCACGACACGCGGCCAGCCTCCAGCGCGACGACGCAGGAGCACAGCCAAGCCAACCGGGGATCACCTGGTGCCTCGCACCACCGCGGCCGCAGGTGCGGTACTACGAGCGGTCCGAGCAGGTCGCCGCATCCGGTCGCAGCCACGGCGGGGCGTCCGCTGCCGGCACCAGGCGGCCGTCGGCGGCGCGCGGTCGGCCGCCTCCAGCTCATCCATCAGTACTTCGCCGTTCCCATATCTGCGGAGACGGTCCCTGCGCCAAGCTCCCTGCGCCAAGCTCCCTACGCCAAGCGCACCCATGAGGCCATCCCGTCCTACTTGCCCGCTTGCGCGGGGATGGTTGGCTTCGTTCACGAGAACGAGCAGCAGATGTTCACTACTTCGGGAGGCAGGAAGACTGGTGACTGTTCGAATCCTCCTGCTGGTGCGAGAGCGTCGAGGTGAGTTCGCTGACTACGGCCTCGGGGAACATCGGTCCAGCGGCGGTTATCAGTGAGAACGATCATGCGGAACCTCGCCGGGCCGATGTCCCGCTGGGGTTCGGTGCCGTTGCGTGGCGGGAGCTCTCGGGTCAGCCGGCCGGGTTGTGTGTCTCTTCGGGAGCCTGCGGTCGGGAAGCGGAGGTGCCGGTCCAGCTGGCGAGGAGGGCGAGGGCTTCGGCGGAGGGGGAGGCGGGTTCGGGGGTGTAGATGGTGAGGGTCTGTTCGGGGTCGCCTTCGACGGCCAGGACCAGGTAGTCGAGGGTGAGGTCGCCGACGAGCGGGTGGTGGAGGCGTTTGGTGCCGGTGGTGTGGGCGACGACGTTGTGGTCGGCCCACATGCGGCGGAAGGCGTCGCTGTGCAGGGACAGCTCTCCGATCAGCTCGGTGAGCTGCGGGTCGTCGGGGTGGCGTCCGGCGTACAGGCGCAGCATGGCCAGGCAGTCGCCGGCGACCCGGTCCCAGTCGGCGTACAGCGCGCGGGCGGCCTCGTCGAGGAAGACGAAGCGGGCGAAGTTGCGCTCGCGGCGGGGCCGGGCCTCGAAGTCGGTGTAGAGGGCGTGGGCGAGCTTGTTGGAGGCCAGGACGTCCGTGCGCCGTCCCTGCACCACGGCGGGGACGCTGAGGGAGTCCAGGGTCCGGTAGAGGACCGGGTGGACTCGTTGGGGAGCGAGGGGGCGCTTGCGGCGGGCCCGGGTGGTGGCGGTGGGCTGGGCGAGGTCGAAGAGGTGGGCGCGTTCGGCGTCGTCCAGGTGCAGGGCGCGGGCGACGGCCTCCAGGACGGTTTCGGAGACGCCCTGGGTACGGCCCCGCTCCAGGCGGATGTAGTAGTCGACGCTGACTCCGGCGAGCTGGGCGACTTCCTCGCGGCGCAGCCCCGGCACGCGGCGGGGCCCGCCGTGCGGGGTGAGGCCGGCCTGTTCGGGGGTGATCCGGGCCCGGCGGGTGCGCAGGAACTCGCGGATCTCGCTGCTGCGGTCCATGGGTCCACCGTACGGCGGTACCTGGCAGGTCAGCGTGCTGGAAGGGGGTACTGGCAGACCCCCGGAAGAGCCGTACCCCGTACGCGGGCCCGGGCGGGGTCGACGGGTGGTTGCCTGGACAGCGGGCCCGGTGCACGGCACTGATCATTCGAGAAGTACGCGCCGTAACGGCACGTAGGAGATCGTCGCTGCCGCTGTCCCTGGTTTTACGCCGTACGTCTGGAGAAGAGGACACCTCGATGGCTTCGAAACTGACCGGCACCGTCGCGCTCGTCACCGGCGCCAGCAGCGGTATCGGTGCCGCCACAGCCCGACGGCTCGCCGAGGACGGGGCCTCGGTGGCGCTCGTGGCCCGCCGCAAGGACCGCCTGGAGACCCTTGCCGCCGAGATCGAGCAGGCGGGCGGCACCGCGCTGGTAGTGGCAGCGGACATCACCGACCGCCTCCAGGCCGAGGACGCCGTACAGCAGGTCATCGAGCGGTACGGACGGCTGGACACCCTGGTCAACAATGCCGGTCTGATGCTCCTGGGCCCCGTCGTCGGCGCGGACGCCCATGAGTGGGACCGCATGATCGCCGTCAACGTCCAGGGCCTGCTCTACGCCACCCGCGCCACCCTGCCGCACCTGCTGAAGGCGGCAGAACAGGACCCGCGCCAGGTCGCCGACATCGTCAACATCGGCTCCTACGCCGGCCGCGTGGCCAGCCGGGGCTTCGGCGTCTACAACGCCACCAAGTTCGGCGTGCACGCCTTCACCGAGTCCCTGCGCCAGGAAGTCACCCAGCGCCACGTGCGCGTCGGTGTCCTGGAGCCGGGCGCCGTGGAGAGCGAACTGGGCACGCACAACAAGCCCGAGGTCCGCGGTGAACTGATCGACCCGTACTTCGAGGGGACCGAGGTTCTAGCCGCCGAGGACATCGCCGACGGCGTCGCCTACATGGTCACCCGTCCCCGCCACGCCGCCATCGGCGAGCTGTGGATCATGCCTACCGAACAGGGCTGACCCCGTCCCCGCTCGGCAACACCACGCACGGGGCGCCTCC
Organism: Streptomyces sp. SJL17-4; assembly: GCF_036826855.1. Classification (NCBI taxonomy): domain Bacteria; kingdom Bacillati; phylum Actinomycetota; class Actinomycetes; order Kitasatosporales; family Streptomycetaceae; genus Streptomyces; species Streptomyces sp. SJL17-4. The sequence continues at coordinate 8,341,305 of NZ_CP104578.1, forward strand.
TTCGGCGCCCGGAAGGACACTCTCATGAGCAAGGTCATTTTCGTCACTGGTGCCGGACGCGGTCTGGGCACGGACATCGTCCGCCAGGCCCTCGCGGCCGGCCATCAGGTCGTCGCCACCGGCCGCCGCCCCGAGGAGGTCGAGAAGACCTTGGGTGGCCCGCAGGACAACCTGCTGGTTACCAAGCTGGACGTCACCAACCTGGACGACGCGCACACGGCCGTACAGGCCGCGGTCGACCGCTTCGGCCGCATCGACGTCCTGATCAACAACGCTGGGAACTTCTTCGCCGGCTACTTCGAGGAGGTCTCCCCGGCGCACATGCGGCAGCAGATCGAGACCAACCTCTTCGGCCCGATGAACGTCACCCGCGCCGTCCTGCCCGTCATGCGCGCTCAGCGCGACGGCCACGTCATCACCATCTCCTCGCTCGCCGGTCAGGTCGGCACGGAGTTCACCTCCGCCTACGCCGCGTCCAAGTTCGGCGTCGAGGGCTGGACGGAAGCCCTGCACCACGACATCGCCCCGTACAACATCCGCACCACGATCGTGGAGCCCGGCTACTTCCGCACCGAGCTGCTCGTGGACGCCTCCACCACCTGGCCCGAGCCGACCATCGACGACTACGCCGAGCGCACCACCGCCACGGTCGAAGCATGGAAGAGCATCAACGGGCAGCAGCCCGGCGACCCCGCCAAGCTCGCCCACGCCCTGCTGACCCTGGCCGGCCAGGACCAGCCGCCGCTGCGCTTCGTCGCCGGCGCCGACGCCATCGAGGGCGTCTCGGCCAAGGCAAGGGAACTCCTCGCCCAAGCTGAGGCCTCCCGCGAACTGGGCGGCAACCTCGCACACGACGACACCAATGCCTGACACCACCCCCGCACCGGGCAGGCCAACCGACCCGCCCGGTGCGCCAAGAAGACGCGGTCACAGTCAGCTGACCCGTCCCCGGGCGCGGTTCGTTCAGTAGGTCCTCGCCCAGGTCGACGCCATCGGGGTTCAGGCCAGCCCTGTGCAGATACACCAGGTGATCACCGGAGCCGAAGGCACGGCCGAGAATCGCGCCGTCAACATGGACGCGGCGTCCGCGCTCGGCTCGGGCAGCTGGGCTCGTTCGAATCTTTACGGCCTCCAGGTGCCTCCCAATCTCGTGAACAATCGCTGCTCAACGTCGGGCTCTGGTCCACTTCTTGTGGAGGCTCACGGACAGTGATGTCAGTGGTGTGTGGTGGGATGGCCGGACTGCGCCGTTGATCTTCTGGGAGCCCTTCGTGACGTCCTCGTACCCATCCCTGACTCACGCCTTGGCCGAAGCTTTGGTCGATGTCCTGTGGTTCATCGACGGCAGCGAAGACGAGCAGATGGATCCGGACGACGCGGTCAAGGTCCTGGAGGGCGTCGCCCACGTGGTCAGCACGCTGTCGAAATGATCAGCAACAGGAGTTGAGCGCCCTACTCGGGGAGATGGCAGCCGCCGAGACCAACCCAGCTCGCCGCAAGTTCCTGGAAGAGTTCCCGGAGGGCTTCGGGCTCATCGACGATGCGTCCTGAACGATTCAGCTTGCCGTACAAGACAGGCACCAAACCGCGTCGCGGGGTTGATCATCCACCCAGACTCAGCACCATGAACCCGACGATGTTGGATAGCGGCATGGTGAGACGCAAGAAGGAGAAGAAGAAGCGGCCCGCCTGGGGCATTCCGAAGGGGATCGTCCTGTTGGCGACGCCGGAGGGCTGGCGTACCAGCGTCCTCACCGAAAGCGGAATGCTCTGCGGACGGCTGGACGTGCCGATCAACACCGACCCACAAGACGCGCGGTCTGCGGCGGCGGTGATGGTGACGGAACTCGCGCGCGACTTCCACGACACCGACGTCGAGGTGAGCTGGGAGCCGCCCCAGGAGCCTTGGTCATGGACCGCCCAAGTCACCCTCGCCGCCGAAAACGACTCACCTTCGCCGGACGCCGAAGGTTAAACGGCAAGCTCAGGAGTAGAGCAGGACCCGCTTGCGGAGGAGTTCGAAGCCTGCGCGGCCGAACATCTGGCGTTTCAGCATCTTGATCCGGTTGACATGGCCCTCGACGACTCCGGAGTTCCACGGCTGCGAGAGCCCGGCAGTGACGGCGTCGAGGTCGCGCTCTAGGTGCCGGGCGAATCGCTGGAGGCTGGGCAGGTCTGCGGTGGTCGCGGCCTCGATCCATGCCGGCAGTTGATGGCCTTGCAGCCGAGTAAGCATGTGGGCGAAGAAGCGCACGTGCCCGGCGAGTGCGTCCAGTTCAGGGCAGTTCGCCAGTACGGCCTTGAGCTGGAGCCGGTCGCTCTCGGCCAAGGCGTCGGGGTGGGTAAGGATCCAGCGGGTGACGGCGCGGGCGGATGGCGGCCGGGGGCCGATCGGCTGGGGCTTGCCACGCAGATTCCGGCTCACGTAGGCGCGGACGTTGCCGTAGCCGTCCGGATAGCCCTGTTCCCTGATCTCCTCCCACAGTTTCCAGGCGTTGGTGCAGCCCTCCTGCCATCGCTGGTCGAGGAAGGGCTTGAAGGCATCGAGCTTGGTGGGGCGACTTTGCCACTGCCCGGTGAACAGCTGCTCCGGCTCGGTGGCGCAGGAGAAGCGAAGGACGGTGTTGAGGCCCATGCCGAGTTGCCGGGCGATGGACCGCTTGCTGTGGCCGGCGGCCAGGAGCGCGTGGACGGTGGCGTGCTTGGCGCGGGTCCGCTCAGCAAATCGGTGCCCTGTCGGCCACGGCGACGATGCGGGCGACTCCGACGCCTGCTGTGGTTCCTGCAGCTGCACCGGTGACGGGCGCAGGCAGGCACGGTGCCGGTAGACGCACTTCTCGGCCGCTTCACCGAGGTTGTGCCAGAGGTGCCATCTGTCGGCGACCTGGAGAGCTTGCGGGGCACCGCGGGTGGCACCTTCGGCGTAGAAGGCGGCGCGGTCCCGGCAGATGATCTCAATTCCCGGTCGCTCGGACAGCCAGGCCGCGAGGGTGTCCGCCTCGCGGTCCGGCAGGAGGTCCACCGGCCGGCGTGTCTCGACGTCAACGAGCACAGTTCCGTAGATCCGGCCCTTGCGCTGAGCGTATTCGTCCACGCCGAGCACGCGGGGCGTGGCGGTGGGCGGATCCGGCAGCGAGGTAATCAGCCTCAGCAGCGTGTTCCGGCTGACTCGCACCCCGAAGGCATCCGACATCCGGGCGCCTGCCCGTCCCGCGAGCGCGAGACCGACCGAGACCAGCGTCGATCGCAGCCGCTCCGTCCGCCGACCGAACCGGCGCGTGAGTCGCGGCACCTGCTCGACAAATGTCTTGCGCGGGCAGGACTCCTCCGCGTAGACGAACCGGCGCACTCGTAACGAGACCACGACAAGCTTCCCAGCGGTCGGCAGGTCACGGGGAAACCGCAGGTAGGAACCGTGTATTCGCCCCGACCAACACCCGCAGCCCGGACAGACCGCCCTACTGGCCATGGTCTGGGCCTCTACGCGCACGACAGTGTCAGCCACCTCGACCGACTCCACCGCCACGTTCTCTACTGACCAGAACAGCAGCTCATCCAGCTGCGGCCGTACGTCGTTCACGGGGCAGAACTGTCGACCCCACTCCACCCGGTCGGGACGATTTTCGGGCGACCTCGACAGGCATCTAACGACGAGCAACAGTCACGCTGCGTACGCGACCACAAGAAGTGGACCAGAGCCCAACGTCGTGAACAAAGCCAGATGGTCTGTGGGCGGCGCAGATGATGCGCGTTGGCCGAAACGGAACCTGATTCACCTGGTGGCTCGTCTTGGGGGACAGGGGGAGCGTGGACGGGAAGCCGGTTGGAGCGGCCGGATCGTGGTGTGACGTCGATGGTGAGGGCAGTGGTGCTTTGGCGGGCGCGGCGTTGGGCCGCGTGGTGGGTTCCGGGTGCGCGCGAGACGGGGGATGAGAGGGGCCGATCGGTCTGGACGCGGGGGCGGGTGTCTGCTGCCTGCGCTGTGCTGACGGCAGGGCTGTTGGCGTTCCACTCGGCGGTGCCCGACTCCGTAGACGGTCTGGGCAGTTTGCTGGAAGTCTTCCTGCCTTGGCTCGGCCTGGCTGTCGCGGCGTTGTTCGGCGTGGCGCTGCTGCGCCGTTCGGCGACCGCGCTGGTGGCCCTGCTGCTGCCGGTGGCGGCCTGGACGTACCTCTTCGGTGGACTGCTCCTGCCTGGTGGGAAGCTCGACGCGCAGGAGCTGCTGGTGGTGCAGCACAACGTCAGCGACGAGAACCCCGACCCTGAGGGCACGGCCCTTTCCCTGGCGGACGCCGAGCCCGATCTCATCGCGCTGCAGGAGCTGGTGCCCCCGGCGCTGCCGGTCTACGAGAGGACGCTCGCCCCGGCCTTTCCGTACCACGCGGTCCGGGGCACCGTCGGACTGTGGTCGAAGCATCCGCTGACCGGCGTCCGGCTGCTGGATGTCAAACCGCAGGGGATTGCTGGGCCCTGGAGCCGCGCACTGCGGGCCGTGGTCCACACGCCGCGTGGAGAGATCGCGGCGTACGTCGCGCACCTGCCCTCAGTACGCGTTCGGGCGACCGGCCTCGCCTCGTCTTGGCGTGACGAGAGCGCCGGCCTGCTGGGCAAGGCCATCGCGGCTGAGAAGGTGAGAACAGTGATCCTGTTGGGCGACCTCAATGGCACGGTCGACGACCGCGGGCTGGCCCCGCTGACCTCACGGATGAACGTGGCGCAGCGCGGCTTCGCCTTCAGCTTCCCCGCCGCCTTCCCATTGGCCCGGATCGACCAGATCATGGCCCGCTCAGCGACCGTCGGTCGCATCCGCACCTTGCCCGCCACCGGCAGCGACCATCTGCCGGTCGCCGCCGGGATCGCACTGCACTGAGGGGATGGCCCCGACAGCGCCCGCGTTCAAGATGTCGATCTTGCGCTACCTGCATTCGGGGGGATGTCCCCCGGAGGGGAGGGTTTCGGCTGTCTCGATTGAGCGGTGCCGACTGTCCAAGCGTGTCCTACAAGGGCTAGCTCGCTTCGCGGCTATGTGTGCGGCCCTCATCTGCCTCCGCCGCCTCGTTCGTGCGGACGCTCGCAACCGGTCAGCATCGTGATCGTTGGCTCGTCCGGTTAATCGGGTACTCAGGTCCGGCAAGGCCGGCCAGCGGTCAGCCGCCGTGAAGACCCCACTCGTCAAAGCCGCCGTAGACATGGGCCTCGAGGGATCCTGGAGCGTCCATGCCGACGGCCTCGCCACGGTACAGCGCGATGAGGGAGTCCTTGCCCCGCCACCAGGTGTCAGTCAGGCCCAGCACTTCAGGTACGGGCTCGTACCCTTCAAGGTCTAGGGAGTCGACGGCCTTGCCGGTGATCCTCGTGATGGTCTTGGCCCAACGTCTCGCGTGGCTGGCCAGCGCCAACGATTCCACCCAGCCCTCGGTACTGGCATGCAGTGGTGCCCAACGGGATCCAGAGATTCCGAACTCGCCACCAGGGCCGATCATGAATCCGTAGGCCATAGAGACCCGACAGTCCCCGGCCGGGATCCACCAGCCCTCAGCGGCCGAGCCCTCGGGAACATCCGCGCCCAGGATGCGCGGGCCGCTCTCGTAGAACGGTGCCGGCGGCAGCGCGAGACCGCCCCAACGGTCCTGGAACGCCACTGCACGATCGATCTCCGCAGCCGGGACGCCGTGCTCGATCCATGCCTCGCGGTGAAGCTCGATGCCCTGCTGAGGAACACAGAGGCCCTCCACCTCGATGAAAGTCTTCGCCCTGCGGCTCAAACCGCCTGGCGCAGCCGGGAAGGGCGAAACGAGAGTGGCAGCCATCATGGTGCCGGAGTCTACGGGCGAGGCCGTGTAGCGCCTTGGACAGAAGCCCACCCGCTCCGATGCCGTCCAGCACCACTTCCTCCGTAGCCGGGGGAGAGATCCTGTCCCAAGCGCACGGTGATGCCTCTGCCGCCGAGGTGTCCGGGCGCGTCGCGGCCTCGCCCCCGGCCTCAGTGCCGGCCACGGCCCGGGCGGCAACCACGCACGGCGAGGCGGGCTCGATGGAGGAGGCCGTGGAGGACGTGGCCTCCGTGGCGATGGCCGCTCGTGGCGACGGCGCCCAGACCCGCGATGCCGTCGTCGCGCTCATCAAGCAGCTCGCCGCCGATCTTCCCGCCTACATCGAGGAGTTGGCGATCATCACCGACTCCGCAGCGGCCGAGGCGCGCATCGAGACGGTCACCCGCGCCTCCACGCAGCGCATCCTCGCTGCCGAGGAGCGCGCCACGCTCGCCGAGGAGGCGGCCGACATGGCTGTCTCCGCACTCGACGCCGCGACCCAGCAGTTCGCCGAGGAGACCACCGCGATCCGCGAGGAGGCCGCGCACAAGGTAGCCGACGCCGAGTTCGTCCGGGCCGAGCTGGAGCACTACCGCGAGCGCGTCGGCATGCTCGAACTCCGGCTCGACGCCGTCCGTGACGAGGCCGACGAACTGCGCCGCGCCCGCGGGGCCCCTCCCGGAGCCACGAGTTCCCCGGCCGCGAGTTCCCCGGCCGCCCCTGTGGAGCAGGCACACCCCGCCGAGAACTGCTGAAAGCCGCAGACGGGACCGAAGCGGCGGACTCGATGCGTAACGTTCGCCGCTCCTTCCGGCTCTGAAAGCCCAGGGGGCCCAGCTCCGTCGGCCCCAGCGCCCAGGGCGCGCCGGGGCAGTCGCCGATGCCGCCTCGGCGCCCCCGACACCCGTGCAACCCGTGCAACCCGTGCAACCCGTGCAACCCGTGAAACCCGCGAACACCCGAGAAGAAACGGAAACCCTCATGTCCCGTAGCAAGCGCCGCAACGCCCTCTGGATCACCGTCGCCGCCGCAGTCGTCGTGGCAGCTGTCGGGCTCTACCTCTTCCAGCCCTGGAAGCTGTACCCCACGGAACGCGTGGACGAGGCGCCTCCGGCGGCCGCCGGCCAGCAGGCCTGGCACGGTCAAGCAGGTGGCGAAAGAGTTCATCACACACGAGCACGAGACCACCAGCTCGGTCGAGGTCCAGCAGCTCGCAGACGGAAAGACGACCCTGCGCCTGACGAACCTGCGAACCTCCGACGGCCCGGCCCTGCACGTCTGGCTCAGCGACCAGCCGGTCGACAAGAAACGGCGGCGGCAACCTCGACGAGGGCAGGCACATCGACCTCGGCGTCCTCAAGGGCAACGAGGGCAACCAGAACTACGCGTGGAAGCCCACCGCGCCCATGATCCCGGTGAAGATCGCGCCTCCGACCAGGCCGGCGATGACACCGTGCCAGACCGAGATCACCCGCCCACCTGCCAGGCGCCCTTCCGCGGTTCGCACCGCGCCCGGCATCCACTCCAGGCCCCGGCCGGCTAGGACCTGTTCGGGCGGTCATAGGAGAGGTCGGGGCGTTCAGGGCCTCAGCAGATCACCGCTTCACCGCTCCCGTGGCGGCAGTCACTCCTGTCCTGGCTCGCTGGTGTGCCACGATGGCCGCCAAGGAGGCGTGATGAAGTATGTGGGGCTGGGGGCGCTCATCGCGGTTGCTCTGGCTGTAGCGATAAGCGGTGTGGTTGAGCTTCTCACTGGGTGGATCCATCCATGGGAGCGAGCCCAGGTCATACGTCCTGTGCCTCATGGAATAGGTCAGGTGCTGACGGGAAGCGGCCTCTGCTGTTTCTTCAGTCTGATCGCCTTCGCCCCGTCAGAGAACGCCTTCCTTTTGCTTATGGCAGCGGGCGCTGGGCTCTTCCTCGCTGGAACCGTCCTGGTCGGCGTGTCCCGGTTTCCATGACCGCCAACTCCGTTCATGACCGGAGCCAGATCATGATGGCTGTGGCAGTGAATGTGCCGAGGAAGACGTATCCGCGCTTGTCGTAGCGACTGGCCACGGCCTGCGACTGTTTCAGTTTGTTGATGGACCGCTCGACCGTGTTGCGCTACTTGTACCGCTCCTTGCCGAAACCGGGTGGCTATCGGTCCTCTCCGGAATCGTGTTCCGGATTCCCCGACGTCGCAGGTACTCGCGGCATGGGTCGTTGCTGTACGCCTTGTCGGCCGCGAGACTGTTCGGCCTTTTGCGGGATCGGCCGCTTCCGAGACGGGGAACACGGATCTCGTCCAGTACGCCCCGAGTCCGCCGAGGCCACCACCGACGATCACCACATGGGGTCTGGCCCGCTGGGTTGCCGGGCGGGGTGGGAGCCAGATCGACAGTGCGTGGAAGACGTGCCCCATGACCGCGCCGAAGAGGGCGGCGCCGATGAGCTCGGGGAAGCGCGCCACGGCGACCGCGAGCCGTTGCTCTGCCGGTGCCCGCCGAGGAGGAGGCCGACCACGGCCCCCAGCGCCACGGTGTGCGCGGCCCACTGATCCACGACGGGTCCGTGGCGCCTGCGAGGCCGCGCCGACTGTGCCACCGGGCAGTCCGGCGGAGTCATGCACGTTCAGAGCGGGCGCGCCGCACGAGCGTTACACCTGCGGCTGCCAGTCCCGGAAGGCGGAGAGGAGGTGCTGCCTGGCGTCCGACGAGACGCCGTTCGGGGGCAGCTCACCCGTGGTGGCGATCGTCTGCCGGAACTGGTTGAGGTAGATCTCGCAGGCCTCACACCGCGCCAGGTGCACGAGACACCGCAGCTCGGTCGGCTCGCCCATGGGCCCGTCGAGGAACTCGGTCACCCGCTCGACGAACTCGGCACAGTCCATGGCACCTTCCGCTCTCGTGCGACGGACGGACGGCCGACTCCTCACCGGTCCGCACCGGCTGGTCACCGGCTGGTCACCGGCTCGTCCGGTGAGGACGACACCTATCACGTTCCTGCCGTGGCACCGAGCACGCGGGACGATCGCCCCTGGCTGGTCAGGCGCCTGACAGTCCCTTTCATGCGAAGACCCGGTACGGATCCTCGTCGTGTGTGGCATGCGCGGGCCCGCCCCGGATCGGACGATCCTGGGACGGACCCGCGTTGAGCCTGGCGGTCAGCTCGACGTGCCGGCGAACATGCCGGGCTCGTACGCGCCTCCCGGGTTGTGCACGATCACGTTCATCCGGGTGGCCGCGTTGATCAGGGAGACCAGGCAGACCAGCGCACCGATCTGGTCGTCGTCGTAGTGCTTGCGAACCTCGGCCCAGGTTGCGTCGGACACGCCGTGGTCGCCGAGTCGGGTGCCTTCCTCGGCGAGCGCCAGCGCGGCCCGTTCGGCTTCGGTGAACACGGTGCTGTGCCGCCAGGCGGCGACCAGGTTCAGCCGGCGCGCGGTCTCACCGGCGGCCGCGGCCTCCTTGGTGTGGACGTCGACGCAGAAACCGCAGCCGTTGATCTGGCCGACCCGCAGCTCCACCAGCTCTCGTAGGGCCTTCGGCAGCGTCGACCCTTCCAGGGCCAACGAGGTGTTGTAGAACCGCTTGGCGACCTTCGCGGCGGTCGGGCTGTCGAACAGGTTGAAACGAGGTTCCATGACGTCGTCCTCACTCGTGGTGTGGTGTGCTCGCTGCGCCGGACGAACACAAGATGCCGACGGTCCGATCCCTGTGACGGCGTGGTGATGTGGCGTGCGTCACCGGTCGCGGGTGTCACAAAGCGATGCGGGCGGCCATCTGGTGTTCGGCGCAGTCGAGAGCGAACGGGCAGGAGCCGGCGATGAGCGACCGAGCGATGAGTGACCAATCGATGACCGATCAGTCGATGACCGACCGAGCGATGAGCGAGGGGACAAGGAACACGTCCGTACCGGTGACTCGTGGCGGCCGTATGGAAAGCGTCACCCAGGCGTTCGTCACCCACCGCAGCCTGCTGTTCACCGTCGCGTACGAGATGCTCGGCTCGGCCGCCGACGCCGAGGACATCCTGCAGGAGACCTGGCTTCGGTGGGTGGGCGTGGATCTCGACACCGTGCGGGATCAGCGTGCGTACCTGGTCCGGATCGCGACGCGCCAGGCGCTGAGCCATCTGCGCACGCTGGGCCGGCGCAAGGAGTCCTACGTAGGGCCCTGGCTGCCCGAGCCGCTGCTGACCGCGCCCGACGTGGCCGAGGACGTCGAACTGGCCGACAGCGTCTCGATGGCGATGCTGCTGGTACTGGAGACCCTCACCCCGACCGAGCGGGCGGTGTTTGTACTGCGAGAGGTGTTCGACCTCGGTTACGACGAGATCGCCGAAGCCGTCGACAAGAGCCCGGCCGCAGTCCGCCAGATCGCCCACCGGGCACGGGCCCATGTCGCGGCGCGCCGACCGCGCGGGGTCGCTTCCGCTGCCGAGACTCGCCGCACCGTCGAGGCGTTCCAGTGGGCGGTCCAAACGGGCGACCTGCAACGCCTGCTCGACATCCTCGCGCCGGACGTCGTCCTGCTGACCGACAGCGGCGGTGTCGTGCGGGCAGCGCTGACGCCCATCGTGGGGGCCGGCGAGGTGGCCCACGTACTGGGCAGGATCGCCGCCGCGGAGCTGCGGCCGACACACGTCAACGGCGACCCGGCGCTGATCGTCCGACTGCACGGCGAGATCGACACCGTCATCGCGCTGCGCGTCGATGACGGCCGCATCACTGGCCTCTACGCGGTGCGCAACCCCGAGAAGCTGTCGCGTCTGGGGCGGGAGACCGCCTTGCGCCGCTGATCCGGAGGCCGGCGTGTCGACTCGCCTCGACATCCGGCGGGCGGGCCGATGACGGCGTGCGCCGGGCCCGCCCGGCGGGCGGTCATCTGTCGGTGCGGGCGGGTCGACGCGTGTCCCGCCGGTTATGCAGGACGAGGCGGCGTCGGCGATCACTGCGTTCGCGGCCCTGCCGGTCCAGCTCTTCCATCAGCCGGTGGCCTCGGTGCTCGGGGTCGAGTTCGTCGAGGATCCGGTCGACCTCGGTGAGGAGCGCCCCGTACAGCTGCCAGCGGCCGGGGTCGGCCAGAGCGAGGGCGAGGAGCCGGGCGGCGGTGTGGTCCCTGCAGGCTCTGGCCGCCCGCAGTTCGCCCGCGAGGCGGGTCTCTGCCGCCTCGGCGCCCTCGCTGCCCTGCGTGGTGACCAGGACGGCGAAGCTGACGAGGGCGTCGGCGGTGTACTGGGCGGTCTCCCGGATGGCCAGGGCGGCCTGCTCGGGCAGCAGCTGGTGCCCGCCGCGATGCTTCGCCAGGTCGGTGAGGGTACGGGCGAGGACCCGCAGGACGACGGCGCAGATTTCCAGGGTGTCCAGGCCGGTACGCAGCACCACCCGGTGCAGGAGGCCCTCTTTGACGCGGGGGTTGAACCGCAGACTGTCCTCGGCGGTACGCAGGGCCCTGTCGACGTCGGCGACGTCGTTGTCGAGGCGGCGGGCTTCGTGGAGCCGGGTGGCAGCCTGCTCGACGGGGGGTGCGCCGGTGAACTCGTCCGCCACGTCCAGGAGCAGCAGCCGCATCCGTCGGGCGAGGTCCTCGATGGAGTCGCCGGCGGTGTCGACCCAGACGGGCGGGGCGAGGAGCAGGTTGAAGAGCATGCCGACGACAGCGCCGATGAGGGTTTCCAGGACGCGGTCCCAGGCGGTGTCGGAGACCTGGGTGACGCCGAGGACGAGCATGGCGCTGATGGCCACCTCGGGGATGAACTCCTCGACCCTGACGAGGCGGCCGATGAGCAGCGAGGCGAGGATCACGAGGGCCAGACTCCACCAGGAGAGGCCGACGACGGCGCTGAACGCGATGGCGATGAGGACGCCGACGACGACCGAGTTCACCCGGCGCAGGCTGGTGGTCACGGTGGAGTAGAGCGTGACCTGGACGACGAGGAGGGCGGTGAGGGGCGCGGTGAGCGGAACCGGTTCCCTGCTGAGCTGGAGGGCGACGACGTAGCTGAGAGTCGCAGCCGCCGCGGACCGTACGGTCTGGACGGCAAAGGGGTCGCGCCGGAGGCGCGCGAGCAGCCCGTCGCCCCGGTCGTGCGGTTTCTTGCCGCGTGCCACGCCCCACCTCGTCCCGTAGCCGCCCCGCAGGGGCTGTCCGGAAGACCGCCTGCCCGGACAGCCCCGGGCTCATACCCGGGTACGCCCGGGCGGACGAGGGATCACCCCCGCTTCGGGGACGGGCAGCTCCGAAAGGGATGGCGTTGACACACCGGTTGCGGTGGCTGTCCCGGAAGAATCACCACCTGGTCCATCGACGACGAGGACGCGCTCGCGCTCCCGGCGCGCCTTCGGGACATGGTTCAGCCTGGAGGAGCGGGTCCCGGCGGGCCGGGCGTGTGAATGCAGGCGGACCCCGTTGTGCCGTTCTTGAGTGAGCGGGCCGGTAGCGGGGGCGCCCACCTCCCCGGGCGGGTGCCGGCTCTCGCTGCGGCGTCTGGGGCAGCGGACTGGAGACCGTCAATCCTCCGGGCTTGTTCAGGCGGCCAGCTCGCAGTCACCATCGGGCGCCACGTGCGGCGATCCGCACGCGACCATGACGTTGCTCGGCGACTCGACCCTGGAGGACGGCTTTCGCGGCCGTCAGTTCCTCGACGCCGCCGCCGAGTACCCCGACCGCGGCGAGCCGGTACGCGCGGTCGTCCACGACCAGCGGTCATGGCTGTTCAACGTCCTGTGCGACCGCTCGACCGACATGGGTCACGCCGGCCTCGACCCCGGCCGCGTCGCCGCGTCCTCGTCCTGCTCCACGACGGCGCGTTCAAGCCGCCGAACTCGACAACGCCAAAGCTGCCCGGGAAACATTCCGTTGCCCCGTCGACGACTCAATTCGCTTGCGAATGCCCAGGTCAGCTGGGGCAGGATGCTCCCATGAACGTGGATAGCAGCGTGGCCGAGGTCATCAAGCGAGAGTTGCAGTTGCTGAGTCCGTCCGGGCGGTCGTCCAGGGCATTGGCGGATCAACTCCTCGATCCGGAGTTCGTGGAAGTAGGCGCCTCAGGGCGGAGGTGGGATCGCCGGTCGATGCTCTCGGCGCTGCCGGTCATGCAGGGGGCGTCCGACGACGGCCCGCAGTATGTGCCTACCGAGATGACGGGCACCGTATTGGCGCCGGGGATCGTGCACCTGACGTTCGAAACCATGCTCGACGGAAGGCGAGCCCGGAGGAGCTCGATCTGGCGCAAGTTGGATGATGAATCCGGGTGGCGGATGTATTACCACCAGGCCACGCCTGTGCCGGAGGCATGAGACGGCGAGCCTGTTGCCAGCCGGCGGCGTGGACCGTGAACGGCAAAGTCCCGCGCAGCAACGAAGCTCCAGGGACCCCGTTGCAGGCCCGACGCGGTCACCGTGATCAGGCCGGCTGCACCAGAGTCGATGTGGTGATCTCGGCCCGCACTCCCCGCCCAGCGCGCGCTGCAGGCCCCGTTGGCGGACTATGAGAACAGAGCCCGCCCGGGAAGCCGTCGCACGTTGCACCGGGCGGGCACATCCACTCATCGGCCCCTCCTCGCCGGGAGCGCCCCGCCAAGGGCTACGTGTACCTGTCCGGGATCACCGACCGCTGACAGCCCGGAGACACCCGCCGCATTCCCGAGCGCATCCATGACCGCGGGATCACCCCGGCGCGTCCGGCCCTCGATGGCGAGGACTCTGACCCGCGCTCGGAGCGGGGGTGGGTTGCCCTGCACTCAACTGCCCAATTCCCTGGGGGCCGCTTCCCCGTGAGCGGTCGGCCCCGCCGTCCGCCCAGTCATCCCCCCCGCCGTTCCCCGCGCCGTCCTTCCGACGTCCCCCCAGTGCGGGGAAGCCGAACCGGTGCTCGCCCGTCGGTGCGGGCCTCGAAGCGACCCGGTCACGGCGTGGCGGCCCAGATGGCGCCGGGCGCCGGGGCCAGGCCCCGGAACGCATCCGGTTGCACCATCTTGTGTGCCAAATGATGAGGTCAGAGCGGCAACTTTCTGGTTGACCAGAATTCCGGTACCAGCGATAGTGACGCTCGCGGCCGCGCTGATTCGGCCTGCGGCACCAGGGGTGGGGACTCTTGAACGACAACAAAAACACCATGCGCGACGACGTGCCAGGACAGGTCGACATGCTTGTCGCCGCCGGCCGTTCGGCCGAAGCACGGGCCACCGCGCAGAGCACGCTCGACGCGGACGGACCCGACGCCGGGCTCCTCCTCGCGCTCGCCCGCGCCCACATGGCCGAGGACGACGACGACCACGACGACGCCGCAGAGCGGGTCTTCCGTGAGGGCCTGGAGGCCTTCCCGGACGACATAGCCCTGATTGCCGGGTACGCGGAGCTCTGCGCCCGCACCGACGCGATGGACCGGCCGGGGCGGCACGCCAGAGGTCCGGTACTCCTCGCCCGTCTGCGAGAACTCGCTCCGCATTCCGTGGAGTTGCAGCGCGCCGAGGCTGCGGGAAGCTCCGTCTCCACGAGCGCCAAGAACACCGCCTCGGCGCGCCGAATGCAGTCGTTCGACACGGCTCGTGCCTTCGCCGACGCGCCCACGCCTCAGGCCGCGGCCGCCCAGGCCGCCCAGTGGGCCGCCGCCGCTCCGCACGACCTGCGGCTCGCCGTCCTTGCCGAGACGACCGGCGCTCTCGCCGCCCCCGGCCGGACCTGGTCGCGCCTGCTGCTGCGCCGCGGCCTCGAGTACCGCTTCGGTATCGGTGCGGTCGTCGCTCTGCTCGTCGTACTGCGCCTCACCGTCCTGCCGACGGTTCCCTACGGCGTGGCGACGGGGGTGGGGCTGCTGATGGGGCTGCCCTTCCTCGGCCTCCGCAAGCACTTGCGGGCCTCCCGTGAGCGGGCTGCCGAGCGGATAGCTGCGGCCGCGACCGTGGCTGCGACTGCGACTGCGACCGCGACCGCGACCGCGACTGCGACCGAAACCGTTCCGGACGAGGAGGCGACTGCCGCCGGCGAGGGGTTCGGGCCGCCGGAGCTGCCGCCCGTGCCACGTGTCACCCCGCGCGAGTACGCCTTCGCCGGGGCCGGACTCGCCCTCCTGCTGGTCGTCGGCGTCACGGCGTACGTCTCCTCCCTCGCTTACCCCCGGTACGACATCGTCGCCCACGACACCTTCAGGGGCCTGAAGGGCTTCGACCTGCAGGAGGAGTTCGACCCGTTCGCTGCTGTGCCCGACACTGAGCGGGAGGGGTCGACGGCCCGCCTGTACGTCGCCGAGGACGCCGCCCCGGACGCGGCCGCCGAGTATCTGGTGGCCATCACGACCGGAGACTTCCACGACCTGCGTGAGTCGCACGTGTATGACGACAACGGACTCGTGCCCTCGGACATGGCGGGGGCCGGCACCATCCACGAGACCTGGCGTGCCGAGGCCGGTCCGTACGGGAGCTGGATGCGGTGCCTGCGGTACACCGAGGTGGCCACCGGCACGCCCCGGGCGATGTGCGTGTGGGCCGACAAGGGCAGCGTCGGCATGGTCCTGTTCACGGCAGAGGACAAGGACCAGGCCGCGGTCGAGGAGACGGCCCGGTCCATCGGCGCCGACTTCCTCCGTCCCGCCGCCGACTGAGCGGGGTTTCTCGGTGCTGGCCACTGCTTGCCAGGAGGGGAACTCACACATGAACCACGCGCGTCCGTACGCCCGCAGAATCGCAGTGGCCGCCGCCGTCACCGTCGCCCTCGTCGCCACCGGCGGCACACTCACCGCACTCCCGGCGACGGCGGCACCACGCGCCGCGCAGGACGAACAGCAGACGACCGTGCCCTACCCGAAGGGGTACGTCGAGCCCCTCGGGGGAGGCACCGCGGGCTTCTTCACCATGTGCTGTGGCTGTACCTCGGCAGGGGCGACGGGACGTTCGCGATCCGGAGCCGGATCGGCGGCTGGAGCGTGTTCACCGGCCTGGTCGGCATCGGTGACGCCGACGGCGACGGGCGTGCGGACCTGATCGCCCACGACCGTTTCGGTGACGTCTTCTACCGGGGGACCGGAGACTGGCGGGCGCCCTTCGGCCCGTACCGCCGGGTGGGCCTGACGTACGGCCAGGAGGAACCCTTCTGACCTATGGTCCTCCTCCGCCACAGAGGCCGGCAGGCGGACGGGCCACCGCCGGCCTCCGCGACGCCGCAGATGGACGCGGATCGCACGGGACGAGCACGACTCTTCCGCGAGGACCACATGGGGCGATGGGACGCCGGACCTCCCTGATGCTCCGGCCCCCACGGGAGGCCGCCTCGCCGCACAGATGCGCGGCCTTCTCGCGGCGGGCGGTGTGATTCCCGCGGCTCTGCTGGTGACGGTCGGGGGCGTGTTCGGTGCCGTCTGGGCGAGCAGCAACGACTTCGAGATGCGTCCGATTCTCGTGGGTCTGGTGATTCTCGTCCGCCTCTCCATGGACCTGCGCCCCCTCGCGTTCCTCTGCTTCGCCGTCTTCCGCCGCCCCACATGCCCCGAGCCGCCGGTCATGGTCTACCCCAGGAGTTCGCCGAGACAGCCACCGGCACCATCCCCAGGCCTCCGACGAACTCCGCGACCCACCCCTCGGCTCCCTCCTCGCCCAGGCCGGTAGCTCAGCCCGTACGTCCCCGCGAAAACCTGTGGAACGGCGTCGCCGTGCGCCCGTACCGTGTTGCCGAGCCACGTCGTCGAGCCAAGGGCAGGCCGTTGTACACCGTGTGAGACCCCCCGAGCGCTGAACCGTCGCGCGTCGCGCCCTGCGCGCCGCGCTCCTTCTTGCTGCGGATTTCTCACTGAAAACCGGTGTACTCCTGTGCTCAACAGCTGGGTGGTCATGCCCACCTGCCTTCCTGTCGTCCTCCGCCGCTGCCACACCTGCGCCTCCGAGCGCTTCCGGGCGAACGGCAAGTTCCGCGTCAACGCGAACCACAAGCTCCTCGACGCGTGGCTCCTCGTGCTCTGCACCTCCTGCGGGGAGACGGCGAAGCTCACGGTCCTGGAGCGGACGCACGTCCGCTCCGTACGACCAGAGTTCCTCGACCGCATGCACGACAACGACCCACTTCTGGCGGCTGAGTTGCTCCAGGATCCGGTCCTACGGCACCGCAATCACATCGCCCTCGACTGGGACGGTGCCTGGCGCCTCGACACCGGCGCATCTGATCACCTGGGCGGCGAGGCCGTCGACGTCTCGGTCCGATTCGCCGCCCGGATTCCCGTACGGCCGGTTCGGCTGATCGCCGAAGGGTTCGGTCTGTCACGGGCCGAGGTGGAGAGACTGATCGCGGAAGGCAGGCTCGTCTCGGCGGACCGGCTGAGCGGCCGGCTGTCCGGCGACTTCACCTTCCTGTTCAAGCGCTGACCCCTTCACGGGAGCAGGGGCCTGCCCGCCAGGATCCACCGCCGGGCAGGCCCGAGCCACCCCTGGACGAGTGGCTCCGAAGTCGGGGATGATCAGTGGCATGCAGACGGTCCTGCGGGGAGCCTTGGTGACGCTTCGCCCGTCGACGGTGGGCGATATCCCCGCTCTGGCCGCGATCCGGACCACGCCTGAGGTGTACGCGCGCTGGCGAGGCGGCGACGACCTGACGGCCGCGGTGGCCCAGGACCTCGAAGATCCCGGGGTCCGGACCTTCGTGGTCGAGCATGACGGCAGGGTGGTCGGTGCTATCCAGTGGGGCGCCGAGGACGAGCCGGACTACCGGCATGCCAACATCGACATCTACCTCGACCCTGCGGTGCACGGGAGTGGCCTTGGCACTGACGCCGTCCGCGCCCTGGCACGCCATCTGATCGATGATCACGGATACCGCCGGCTGGTGATCGACCCGGCCGCCGACAATGCCGCCGCCATCCGGTGCTACCGCAAGGTCGGCTTCCGCCCGGTGGGCATCATGCGGCAGTACGAGCGCGGACCGGACGGCAGCTGGCACGACGGGCTGCTGATGGACCTGTTGGCGGAGGAGCTGGAATAGGTCTCACGTGCGGCCTTCTGGGGCCTGTGCCTGTATCCGGTGTACACCCCGACCGGCATGCCGATCATGTGGGCTCTGGCCAACCCGAAGATCGGCGAACGTGAGGTGCTCGCCGCGATGCTGGAGGTTGATGCCCGCCCGGTCGCCAACCGCGAGGGCATCCTGCTCATCTCGGACAAGGGCTTTGCGTCCAAGCCGTTCGAGAAGGCCCTCGCCGAGCAGGGCATCGAGCAGCGGGTCCTGGCCATGGCTGCCGCGATCTGGCACAACAACAAGACCAGCGCCTCAATCCCCCGATCGCTGATCGCTGATCGCCTACGATCACTGATCACTTCGGAGCCACTCCTCTAGTCCTGCCAGTAGAAGAGCAGTGCGTCGACCGTGAGGGGGTTCCGTCCGCCGAAGTAGTAGACGCAGAGGTCCGTGACCCGGATCGCTCTCGTCTCCCCGTCGATCCAGCGGAAACCCGCCGATTCGAGCGCACGCCGGGCGGCGTCGGGAAAGTTCTCCTCGGCGGTGGCGAACGGGCCGAGGGTGCTGATCAGGAGCCGGTCCCCGCCGACCTCGATCACGTGGTACGTCCCGTCCCCCTGCTGGTTGTCCTCGCCGCAGGAGACCGGGGGCTTCGGCTCCAGGCCGGCCGACGTGAGGGCGGCCGCCGCCCGGCGGAGCTGGTCGTCCACGTCGGGGCGGGCGGGCGGCTCGGCGCAGACGGCCTCGATCCGCCACCGCGGGTCGCTCAGGCGCTCACAGCCGGGTCCGTACTCGTGGACGATCGCCTGACGGAGCTCCTCGTCCAGGCCCTCGACCTCGACCCGGGGGCGCCCCAGACGTTCGTAGACCGCCCGGGCCTCGGCCCTGTCCTCGGTGAGGCGGTACAGCGCGTACGCCGCCCAGATCTTCGCCTCGGCCGTCGGCGCCTCGTCGAGGTAGGCGCGCAGTCGGTCCGCGTCGGTCGAGAGCGACTGGGCGACGTACGCGACCCGCCGGTCCGGGTCCGCCAGCGCGTAGGTCACGTCCTCGTCGGCGCGGTACCGCATCCAGACACGGAACTCCCGGTCCTCGGGGCGTTCCTCGCCGAGCTCGGCCAGGATCGCGTCCGCTCCGTACCGGTCCACGAGCCCGTCCAGACCGGCATCGCCCGCGTCGCGGACGCGCTGCCACGGCGAGGCGGCGAGCGTCGCCAGCTCGCGCGCGGCCGAACGGTCGCCGAGCAGGCCCCGCGCCTTGAGGAAGGCCTCGCCCATGCCGTACGAGGTGTCGGACGCGCGGTCCTCGTGGCGCAGCCAGGGCAGCAGCTCCGTCCGGTCGGCGAGCAGGTCGAGGAGGGCCCTGCGCACCTCGGGGGTGTCCTGGGGATCCTGGACGCACGCGATCAGCTCGGGAACGTACCGCTCGGGGACCCGGCCGGTCAGCGCGATCACGCACGATCTGCGGCGCCACCACGGGTGCCCGGGGTTCGCCACGTACCGGGCGAGTTCTTCCGCGCCGACCTCCCGCAGGCCGGCGGTGTCGTGGAATCCGGCCTGCGGTATCAGGGTCTCGATGCTTCGCATCCGGGGATGCTACTGCCCCGGCAACGCCCTGAGCAGGCCAATTTCACCGGCGCGCGCACGGACTGCCCGATGGGGACACCATGGACGTATGACGCTGCCCGGCGAGCGTGGCCTCGCCGTCGTCGAGGCGCCGTCCGTGCTCGGGCTGCGGCCGTCCGGGGTCCAGGAGCTGCCGGAGGCCGTGCTCGGCGGAGTGGCGCGGGTCGCGCGGGTCGAACCGCCCGCGTACGACCCGCTGCGGGACGCCGTGACCGGGGTGCTCAACCCGGGTGGGATCGCGCGGTACTCCGTACAACTGGCGGACGCCGTCGGCGAGGTGCTCGACTCCGGGCGCTTTCCCGTCGTCCTGGGCGGCGACTGCAGCATCCTGCTGGGGAACCTGCTCGCCCTGCGGCGCAGAGGGCGGTACGGGCTGCTGTTCCTCGACGGACACACGGACTTCTACCAGCCGTCCGCCGAACCCACCGGCGAGGTCGCGTCCATGGAACTCGCCCTGGCCACCGGGCGCGGCCCCCGGACGCTCGCCGACCTGGAGGGTCGGCGGCCGCTGGTGCGCGACGAGGACGTCGTCGCGCTCGGGTTCCGGGACGCCGAGGAGTCCGCCGAGGCGGGGAGCCGGCCGCTCCCGCCGCGGCTGTTCGCCCTCGCTCTCGACGACGTGCGCGCGGCCGGCGCGGGCGCGGCCGCGCGTGGCGCCGTCGCCCGGCTCGCCGAGCGGGACGGGTACTGGGTCCACCTCGACGTCGACGTCCTGGACGACGTGATCATGCCCGCCGTCGACTACCGGCAGCCCGGCGGGCTGAGCTGGGCCGAACTGGAGGACGTACTGAGGACAGCCCTGGGCCACGAACGTGCCGTCGGGTTCGACGTCACGATCTTCAACCCGCGGCTCGACCCCGACGGGACGATCGCCGACCGCCTGACCGCCTGCCTGCGGCGGGCCCTGGCGGTCCAGGGCCCGCCGGTCTAGCACTCTGCCGGTGCAGCGCCAGACCGGCGGGCCGGAGCCCTGGCGGCAGGGGCCCTGCCGGGCCGGGGAGCCCTCTGATCGCGTTCGGCGGATCAGCCGCGGTCGAGCCGCGGCAGCGAAGCACAGAGGCGCTCGGGCAGCGCTGGCAGGACTTTGTGGATGCCGACGCAACCCGCAGCGCCGTTCGTGGTGACCGGCCGCCAGCCGGTGGTCTCGGCCCGGTAGAACCAGCGTTGGGAGATACCTGAGGAGGAGCAGCCGTCGCCGGCTTCACCGCACACCGGCCCCATCCGGGTCGACAGGTCCAGCACCAGCCACGTGTCGTCGCAGCCGCGTTCCTCCCAGCGCGTGTGTTTGGGGATGTCCGTATCGTTGACTGCCTGCTGGTACGAGGACGAGGTGCAACGCGGGGGCGTGGGGTCGCAGCCGTTCTCACCACACTGCCGCAGGTCAGGCGGGGTGGCACCGGCGGGGGTGTACACGTCCCGGCTGTTCACCACGACCCTGCGGGAGCTGAGGGGCTCGTCCAGCTTCACCGTCGTTTCGACCCGCTGCGTCCCGGTGCAGCCGGAGTCCCGGTCCAGGGACGGGGTTTCGTACGTGACCCGCACGTACACCGTGCCGCGCTCGACAGTCTCGAGTTCACCGCGCAGGCCGCGCACGCAGGCGTGTGCGCCGTCGGGCACTTCGGCGTCGACCACCAGAGACCGGCCGCCGTCGGCGGTACGGACACCGTCGATGCGGATCGGAGCGGCGAGCGTCCAGGTTGTGTCCGCGTCTGTCGCCTCCTCAGCGGTCTCGACGGTCTTTACGGTCTGAGTACCGCAGCCGGCGAGGATCGCCAGGACCGCGCCGAGCGCGACCATCCGTATGTCCCGCTGCCACATGCCGCGCCCCCCATTTGCCGAAGATCGGCAGCCTAGCGTGTCCCCTGGGAGCCCCCCGTTGACCGTCTCCGTCGAGAGGATTCGGCGGAAGGCGTGCGGCGTGAATCTCAGCGGTGTCCCGTCGCCGTCGACGATGTCGGCCCGCAGCGCATGGTCGGTGAGGAACTCTCGGATCCGGTTGGGGGAGATGAAGCTCAGGAAGCGCCAGCAGTACACCACCGGCATGAAGCCGCAGCTCACGGGCCAGACCCTGCCGATGCCACGGCCAGCACCGCCCAGTACGATCTGCGGCTATCTGAACAGGTTCAGTACAGCGGGGCGGGAATCAGCGGTATGGGCAAGAACGGCGGAGAGAGCTGCGCCGATGGGTGCGTCGGCGTCATACTGCTCCTCGTCATCGGCGCAGTGGCCTTCGTTGCCTGCGATGACGACTCGGGCGCCTTGAACGCGGACAGCCCGGCGACAGCGGCGACGCAGCTGGCCGAGCCGCGGAAGTGGCAGCTCAGGGATATCGGACTCGACGACGAGACCACCCTGTGGTGGGACACGGAGAAGTCGGAGACGCTCAGGCTCCTGACCTACGCCCAGGCCGAGGACGCGAACAGCGCAGCGCTGGACGACCTCGACGACGACGAAGGTCTCACGGCGAAGGACGTGGAGCTGAAGCTCCTGTCGATGCCGAAGCACGGGACAGCCAAGCTGAACAAAGCTGACGGCACGGTCGTGTACACACCCCGGGCCGGATTCGAGGGGCAGGACGAGTTCCGGTTCTCGGTGCAACTCCGGGGCAGGCCGCGGGTAGTCGAGGGCACGCAGACGATCGCCGTCGAGGAGAGCCCTGGCGGCAGGTACGGGCGCGAGCACAGCGCGGTCGTGCCCAGCGAGCCGTTCGCCAACTGCGCCGCAGCTCGCGCCGGTGGAGCTACGCCGGTGCACGAGGGCGATCCGGGCTATGGCCCGCACCTCGACGGCGACAGCGACGGAATCGGCTGCGAGTGGGGCTGACAGGCAAGCGCAAGACGGGCACCAGATGACACAGTGGCGGCTCTTGCGGGGAGATGCCCTGGTCGGTGAGCTCAGTGAGTACGGCTGTGATCAGCCGTTCTTCCTGGCGCGTTTCACTCCGGTGCCAGGCTCGGGGACCATGAGGGCGTTGTTCGAGGCCGGGGCGGCCTTCCGAGGCCCGGATCCGGATGGTGCCAGGTTCGTCGCGCTGGTCGAGCCGCTGCAGGACTTGGAGCTCACACTGGCTCCGGTTGACGGCCGGCAGCCTCCGTTGCAGCTCTTCAAGAACTGCATGGTGCGTATCAACGGCTCCGAGGCTCGCCTCCGCTACTGACCCCGATAGAGCAGCCCGTTGAGGGAGGTCGGCGCGGGTGACGACATTGACGAGCCGGGCCTTGGGGGCGCAGTGCGGCCTCGCGGATCGCGACTTGGACGATCCGGCGCCGGACCCGGTCCGCCGCTGTCCGTCCTCGCGCGGCGCCCTTCGGCGGACGCGCCGGGCCGAAGCGGTTCACCACCAGTAGGCGGGGTACCTCGGTGCCGCGCGCCGGACGCGGGAAGCGGCGTACGCGGTCAGTACGAGCAGGACCGTGGACCCGAACAACAGGGGAACGAACCTGCCCGGCGCGGGCCCCTGGAGGACGATGACGACGGCGGTCGCGCAGGCGGGCGAGTGCGGGGTCCGGGCCAGTGTCGTCAAGGCGAGGGTGACACCGGCGGCGAGGGCGGCGGCCCAGGCGCTGCCGTGCGCCACGACGGCCACCGCGTACCCGGCGGCGGCACCCAGGAGGTGGCCGACGACCACGCTCCGAGGCTGGGCCAGTGGCAGCGCGGGAGCGCAGTGGACCAGAGCGGCGCTGGCGGCGAGCGGGGGTATCAGCACCGGCTCGTGGAGGGCGGCGCCGATCGCGACGAGCGCGAGGAGGGCCGCCGTGGCGGCGCTGACATTGTGGGCGGCGGCCGCGGGCGTCGGTCGCGCCGGGGCACGGCCGGCCATCCGGGCCAGGCGCGGGCGCCGACTGCGGGGGGCGGCGGCGGAGACGGTCACGGCCGGGGCGGGTTCGGGACGCGGAGCGGTGTCGGTGTTCATGTGATGGAGGCGGGGTTTCCGGGGCAGGCGGCCGTGGGCCGGACGAGACGGGAGTGGGGGCGGCGGGTCGCACGGACCTCTGTGGTCGACAGTCGGCCCGGCCTCGCGCCCGACCCTGGTGCGGCGGCGCGGCCTCGCACCACTCTAACCAGCGGGTTCTCGGCTGCTCGGCCGGGGCGGAGCCGGGTCTGCGGCGTAGAATGAGCCGAATGAGCCCACTCCGATACGAGCTGGTGTTCTCCGACGACACGGATTCGGCCCGCGACGTCGTGATCGTCGAGCGCACCTCTTCCAAGGGGCCCGGCGGCCATCCGGTCTACGCCGACCCCACCAACATCATCCGGGCGGAGATCAGCGACCGGGACGAGGTACGCATCCTGGCCTCGGGCGGGCACCAGGCTCCGCCACAGCACGTCCTGGCCCGCCGTCTCACCGACACCGACCCGAAAGATCCCGCCGGCCCCTCCACCTCAGCGGCCTGACCGGTATCAGGCCCGGCCGATCTGTCGGCGAACGCCCTCCGCGTTCGGACAGGGGCGCCTCACGACCCCTCCTCGGCGACGAGGCCGGAGGCGGGCGGGGCTGCCTGGGCCACAGCGCTCACCTCTCAAGGGCTGCTCCTTCGCCATGCCCAAAGAAGGAGCCGGCCTCATGAACAAGGCCAGCACCCCGCCGCCCCGCCGCCTGCGCTGCTGCTGTGCGGTGCCGCCGGGCACTTCGTACGCCGCCTCAGCTGCGGCGCGTCCCACCGTCACGAGCATCGTCGGCTACAGCGACCTCGTGGGCCGCGACAAGGCCGCCGCCACGGACGTGGAGTCGCTCGCGGAGAGCCTGACCACACGCAGGCCGCCGAGAGTGCGCGCCCCGGGGCAGATCGCCGCGTACGACAACTACGGCTACGCCCTCGCCGGGCAGCTCGTCGCCGAAGGGCCGGTACGGGGCGTGGAGCCCCGCCGGCCCCGGCGCGGTCAGCACCGCCGGCGACATGGGTCGCTGGCTCGCGGTGGCTTTCACGGCCTCGCTCGCGGCGGTCGTCTCGGACGCCGACGCCATGATGGAGATGGTGCCGCTGGGTTCCCCTTGCTGTCCGCGGTCACCGGCCTGGGTACGGCCCCGGTGGCGGCGAGCCTCGGCCTGGCGGCGGGAGCGGTGACGGCCCGGCAACGAGGCTGGTGGAACCGCGCGGCCCGCAGCCTGTTCACCCTCACCGCACTGGCCTGCCTGACCACAGCCGGCATGCTCCTGCTGTACCACCTGGTGACGCCGCGACTCTCCTGGCTCGCCGACCGAAGCACCGGATGCGACCTCTCGGTTCGGTGCCGGCGGTGACGAGTGCGGGGGAGGATGCTCCGGGTGGGGTGCTTCGGCGCCGGCCACCGGCTGCCCGGAGGCGGATGGGCCACTGTCACGGAGCGAGAGCCCGACGGGCTCCTCAGCCTCCATCCGTCCGAGCGGGGGTGCCGCCTTCCGCTTGGAGACGGAGTGGAGCCACACCAGCAGGCCCTCGCTGAGCACGACGTGCGGAAGGGTCCCTGGCGGCCGTCGCGGAAAGGGCCCGTACACGCGCCGCAGCGCGTGTACGGGCCCTCGGCTTCGCCTCGAAGGGCCGAGCGACCGACTACGGCCGGTATCCGGGCCGTGATCGTCCACGGTCACCCGACTGGGTCGGCCGTGGTCGATCAGCCGGTCGATCAGTCGTGAGAGCGGCTCGCCGGGTTCTCGCCGTATACCTCGATCCTGTTCGCGTTGATGTCCGTCAGTACGTCGATGATGCTGCTGTACCGCGGCGAGGTGCTGGAGTTCACGGGGAGTACGAGTGTGTCCTGGGCGAAGATCACGGCGTCGCGCACGCTGCCCAGCCCCAGCGACTGGGACGTCCTCGACCTGATCACCGTGCCGGCGTTGATACGCCTGGAGGCCAAGTTGAAGTAGACGGCCAGAAGCTGCCTGCCCAGAACGCTCTTCGGCGCGTTGCTGTTGCTGAACCCTGCCGCGGCCTCACTGATCGACAAGGCCCCGTTCCGGTCGGTGTCGTATCGCTGGTCGGTTGCCTGGATGCGCGCCAGGAACTCGGCGGTCCACAGTTCCTGATGGTTCTTCCAGAACCCTTGGGACAGCGGGTCGCGGGTGGGCGGTACGACGGTGATGGTGGTGCTGGCCGAGTCCGTGACCGGCGCGAACGAGCATGCTCCTCCGGCGTTCCCGTAGGTGACGGACACGGTGTCGGTGTACGTCGTACCGGCCAGCGCCAGAAGCGTCGGCCGCGCCGTGAAGACGATCCTCTGTTCGCCGGACGTGGCCAGTACCGTACCCACGTTCCAGACGAGCGTGCGGGTCCCATCACCGTTCAGCGTCACCGAACTGGGCCTGGGGCCTGTGCCGAGGTCGAGCTCCTGGCTGTAGTAGACGCCGGCCGGCAGGGTATCGGTGACGGTGACACCCGAGGCGTCACCACTGCCCGTGTTCGCGTAGGTGATCGTGTACGTGATGGCCTGGCCCGCATTGACGGTGGCCGTGGCCGACTTGTCCACCGTCAGCACCGGCGCGTGCACCGTGGTGGTGGCCTGCGCCGTGTTGTCGTCCGTGTACGGGTCGGGCACGCCGTCCGTGTCGGTTCCGGTGACGGTGACACGGTTGGTGAGCACTGTGCCGTCGGTCGTGTCGCACGGCACCGGGTACGTGAAGCCCGGCGTGACGGTGGTGACGGCTCCGTTGTTCAGGTCCGGCAGGGAGCGCTGCTGCGTCGTGCCGTCGGGCAGGGTGTCGGTGACGCGGATGTTGGTGGCGGTGCCGGGTCCGAGGTCGGTCACGTCGGTGGTGTAGCGCACGGTGTCCCCGCCGACCGCGTCGGGGCGGTCGGCCGATTTGGTGATCGCCAGATCGGCCTTCTGGAACATGGCGAGCACTGTTTCCTCGGTGAGCTCCGGCGGCAGGTCCGGTCGTGCGCCATCGGCGAAGAACGTGGCGTTGAGCCGGGGGTTGTACTGGATGTTGGCCCAGTCGTCGTAACCGCGCAGGGACTCGCCGGGGCTGGTGGCGGTGCATGCGGTGATGGACGTGATCCGGTTGATGTCGGCGGTGACGCCGGCCTCCGTGTTGCCGTTCGTCCCGTTCCAGTCGGTGGGGCCGTTCGTGGCGGGCGCGACCGTGAGTTTGCCGCCGATCCCGTAGATGATGTTGCGAGCGGGGTCGGAGGGAGTCCCGTACACGCCGTTGTTCTCGTCGAGGCCGGCCTCGTTGAGCGCTGTGGCCGGTGTCGTCCCGAGGGCGGTGCCCTTGGCCGTGCTGCTGTAGTCGAGGGGTCTCGAGGGGTCCCTGCCCGCGAATTGGAGCGGGTAGTTCATCACGCTGAGGTAGTTGGGCTTGCAGTTGGTCGCATCGTCGCCGCCGTGGCCCAGGCTGAGCGTGTGTCCGAGCTCGTGCATGAACGTGGCAGTCTCGGCGTTCTTCCGTCCGCCCAGGTTGCTGAACGACGTGGGCGCCCAAGAGCCGAGCGTCACGATGAAGTCGTTGCCACCCCGGGGAGGACCGGCGGGGTCCCACTCCGAGCTGCCTGACGAGCTGGGGTTCTCGACGAAGCTGTTGCCGAAGATCATGTAGCGGTACACCTGGCGCTTCGCCTGCAGGATGTTCGCGCAGTTCGGGCTGGACCGGTCGGCCGGGGTACCGAAGAACCCGGTGCAGGGGCCGACCGGGTTCCCGCTCTTGAGGTCATTGAAGTCGTCCAGCGCTCCGGGGCCGGGGGTCCGGAATCTGATCGACGCCACATCCGGCAGGGATTCGCCTTCGGCGGCGTGGAGGTTGATGCCCCGGTACTTCTTCTTCGCCGGATCGGACGGGTCGGGGTACTCGTCGACCGGCGCTTTGGCGAACGCGTTCACGACGTCGGTAAGAGCACCCGGCTGCGGCTTGTCCGCGGCCATGTAGTCCGCTTCGACGAACAGGTCCTTGCGGTAGGGGACAGCGCCGTACTGCGCGTCCCCGAGGGGCAGGTCGACGGTCCCGTCGCCGTCGAAGTCCAGCCCCCTGCCCGCGACTTCCCAGGTGTTCATGAGGCCGTCGCCATCGCTGTCGGCGCCGTTCGCCAGGGCGACGCAGGACGAGGTGGTGATCGTGAAGTACCCGCGGGCCGAATCCGCGCCGCTGCCTTCGCTCTCCCCCGACAGGGTCGGCAGGTCCGCCCCCTGTTGGGGAGTGAGTCCACCGCCGGTGAACGTGCAGGTGTTCAGGTCGAACCGGAGGTTCAGGTCGGCACTCCCGGACTGAGTCCAGTTGATGGGCCCGTCCTGGGTCAGGTCGTCCTGGTCCCACAGCTGCATTTGGATGTCGACGGGGTTGTGGCTGGTGTCCACCGTGGCTGTGTAGACCCAGTTGGTTCGGAAGTCGGACCCGTGGCCGCAGCAGTAGGTGTCCCTGCCGTCGAACAGGCCTTGGTGGTCGATCTCGAATTTCGGATAGTAGTCATTGCCGCAGGCCTCTCCGGCGCCTTCGTCGCAATGGAGCTCGACGACTCGGTAGAGGCTGACGGTGATGTCCTGCGTTGCGGCCTGAGCCGGCGTGGTGCCGGTGGCTGCCACCCCCGCCAGCACCAGCAGGAGCACGGCAAGTAGGCGGACGTACGAACTGACCCTTGGCATCCGGCGGTCTCCCTCAAGGGCGAGCAGCAGTGGAGCGGATCGCTCGCAGGGATGCTCGCACCAGGGGAGCGCCTTGACGGGGCAACACGCTCTGTAACCGTCCGGGTCTTCGACAGGGGATCGCTGGACCGGCGGCATCTGGGGATGGTCTGATCGTCAGCTGCATGGTGCTCCCCATCAGCCCGAAGAGCGTTGCGGTACTACTGAGCTTGAATGCGTGATGTCGGGCAGTTGTCCGCGGTCGGACCAGGTGCCGTCATCCTGCCTGGGATCGAGCCGGTGCGGCCCGTGGACGGGTGACCTGGGCGCGGTTGCGGGCACGGATGGCCCGGCGCTCCCCGGCCTCGGCGAGCACCGCGGCTCTGGCTTCCCCTCCGGCGTCGAACGCCGCCGGAGAGAAGCGGTCGCTGGCTCTGACGTGCCGTTCCCAGTCGTCCTGCCAGAACTCAACCGTCCAGCCCGGCCACAACTCCGGTACTTGGTAAGCCTGTGGTGAGGAGTAGAGGGACCACCAGCCCAGGTGGCGGCGTTCCGAATCGAGGTGGATGCCGGAGTTGACATGAAGCCGGCAGCCTCCGTGCCCGGGGGCGTCTGCCAGGCGGTTGAGCAGGGCGGCGCCCTCGCGGACAGGGTGGTCGAAGGCGTCAGAGGCGACGTGGCAGTGGCTGGTGTTGACCGTGATCACCACACCGCCTGGGTCGGGCCCGGCCAAGTCCTCGTCGTCGGGGGAGAGGAGCGGGGCCAAATAGGGGTCCGAATCGCGGCAGCGGACGTACTCCGGGTCCAGCCCGACGTACTCACGCAGTTCGGCCGAGCCGTCGTACAGCCAGCGGACCTCCCAGCCAGGCCACGCGGCTCGGATGAGCTCGAACACGGCCGCGCGGTGTCGGAGCTCAGTGCTGGGTCCTTCCCAGGCGAAGAACAGGAGCACCTTCCGGCCGAGGTCGAGCAGTATCCCGCCCTGGGCCCTGGTGTCGTCCAACCACCACCCGTCTTGGCGGAGTTCGGGAAGCATGGCGAGAACCGGCGTCGGCCCTTCCAGCAGGTCGAGGTCGATTCCGACCGCCCAGCCGGTTCGGTACAGCTCATGTGTGCCGTTCTCGCGGACCACGATGACGTTGGCTCTGTCTCCCATTGGGTCAGGATGACCGGGCGGGAGGCCGGCGGCCATCCGTTTTCGGCGGCTTCGAGACTCTGGTGTCCAGAGAGTGAAGGCGCGCCGACAAGGTGGGGGTCGTGGTCATGGGGTGGCCCCCGGCAGGTAACCGGCGCAACGTCCTGCCGCCCGTAACAAGGGGTTCACCTCCAGACGTTCTCACAGCGGGTGCAGCGGGTGCAGCGGGTGCAGCGGGTGCAGCGGGTGAAACCGAGCAGCGGCGGTATCGAGGGCGGTTATGCGGGGCCCCGGAAGGGGGTCGGGAAGTAGAAGGCGTTGACAGTAACGATGCGCCAGGGGCAGGTCAGCTTGCGGCGGCCTCGCGGCGACGTCCTTCCAGCCGCCAAGTCGCGGGTGACGACGTAGCTGACGTCGACGGAGGCCTCGGCCGCGACGAGCGGCGCGTGGCCAGGCACCTCGGCCCGGGCGATGGTCAGGCGCGGCCCGGGCATGGCCGTGTCGACGGTGACGTACCCGCCACTGGCTGATGAGCGACCACCCCAGCCCCCTCAGTCCACCGACCGGGGCTGCGTGCCGGGGGTCAGCGCGATCCAGATGGCCTCGCTCTCCCGAATCACGTAGATCTCGTCCACCTGCGCGTCCCAGTCACGTGTCACCACGAAGTAGCGGCCGTCATGTTCGGCGAGCAGCCGCAGATCTGAGTACCGGTAAGGGTGCAGGCGGTCGGTCGAGAGCTTCTGCTCTGTCACCGAATCCGTCGGCAGGCTCAGTGGTTTGGTGCTGAGCACGAGCACTCCCGTCCAGCTGGTGACGGCCGCAGCTCGTGCCTGAGCGTCCTGCCTGCCCTGCTGCCAGGCTACGTTGGTCACCGTCCAGAAGAGGAAGACGCCGACGGCGAAGACCGGCACAGCCTGGCGGCGGAACCCTTGAGGACGCTGTCCCTCGGCATCCCGGCACTGGCTCAGAAGAAGCCCGACGGCGATGGTCAGCGGTCCAGCCCAGCCGTACGGCTGGATCTCATGCCACAGCGCGAGCAGCACGATCCCAGTGGCCACGAAGAGCGGGTACCAGCGCGCCGCGGCGGCCTCGATCCGCGTCACACGACGGGGCCGACGGCTCCACGGGACACAGACAAGCAGGAACACGCACCCGGCCGCCACCATGATGTCCAGGTTCAGCAGATTCAGGCTTTCCAGAGCGACCTGGCTGAACCCCAGGTTCATCGATCCCCAGTGGAGATTGAAGTAGTCGTAGTACGTGCTGGTGTAGATGGCGCCGATGTAGAACATCAGCGCGGCGATGAACGTCCCCTGGGCGACGACGATCTTGACGAGGGCGGACGGCCCTTCGGGATCGCCCCCGGCCTGACGCCGGGGTTTCCCGGCGTCGGGCGGGTGCTGCTGCTCAGTCCCGTGTGCGAAAGGCTCGCTCACGGGGTCTCGGGAGCCGGCTGTGAGGGAACCCGGGAGTTCCCCGGCGCGTTCTCCTCGGGCGCCAGCGTGGCGGTCGGAGTGGGCGGGTCGAAGGGCGGGTCAGTCGTTTCGTCCTCGGTCGCCGTCGGCGGGGGAGGCGGGGGAGGGACGTAGCCCCCGGTCGGCGTGTTTGTCGGATCCCGTGTCTCGTCCGTCGAAGGACCGTCCGTGTCCTCCGTCGGAGGGGCATCCGTGTCCTCGGTCGGAGGAGCGTCGGTGTCCTCGGTCGGCGCGGTCGGCGCGGTCGTGGGGGCCGGTTCCGGTTCATCGGGATCACAGGCGGCAAGCCCTGTCATACCCACCAGCATCAGCAAAGCAAGCACCGCGGCGCGCGCGCCACGGACGATCCGGTATCGCATCCGACCTCCTTGATCGTCAGCGAGCGTATGGGCCCATGGGGCGGAGGGCTGCGACGCACACCTGCGTGTCCCAGCCCTCCGCCCGATCGGACGCCCCGGCGGAGACTGTGGGCTGCTCGGGTGTGACGGCCTTGCGCCGTCTGTCGGTACTGGACCGAAGCCGGCGTCTGGCCACGGCTGCACGCCGACCTGCTGTCCGAGCTGTGCCGTGCCGACCTGCTGGACCTGGACGACTGCTCCGTGGACGGGTCGCATGTCGAGGCCCTCAAAGAGGGGGATCATGTCGGCCCCTCGCCCGTCGACCGCGCTCGTTCCGGATCCAAGCACAGGACCGCCGTCCGCTGTGGAAGCGCGGCATCAAGCTGCTGATCGCGCGACGCGGCGTCACCCACGGCTCCGGACTGGGCAAGGTGCGCTGGGTGGACGAGCGCGCCATCGCCTGGCTGCACCAGTTCAAGCGGCGCCAGACCCGCTACGAACGACGCGCAGCCTCGCCAGGAACTCCTGGCGAGGCTGGCGAAGTCGCCGGTGAACAGGCCGTGCAGGTAGAGCAGCGGCAACACCCCGGCGATCCTCGGGGACTGCGGCACCACGGCGACAGGACCGCCGAGGAGAACCGCTACCCGCTCCCCGGTGGCCGCCTCGGCCCGCTTGTCGCTGGCCCGCGGGGCCCTGACCGGGATCGACCCCGCGGCGGTGGCGACCCTCCGCGGCTGGTGGTGATCGTTGCGGTCTCGAGTCTGCCCTGAGCGACTACGCGCGAGGTGTCGGCCCCTCGGCCGGCTTCACCGCGTGGAGCACCCGCATGCCCCGGGGGCCCGCGGCGGCCTGCCGGACCTCGAGGCCGGCGCGCAGGGCTTCGGCGGTCAGCCAGTCCGAGGCCAGTCGCAGTTTGGGGTAGCTGCCGACCTGGAGGTGCCATTCCCCCTCCACGCGGGTGTGGAGCAGGTCGTGGACCATGACGGTGTCGTCGTCCACGTACTCCAGGAAGCAGGTGAGCAGCCGGTCCTCGGTGGAGCGTACGGGGAGGAACCTGTCTTCGCCGCGGAGCTCCCCGGTGAGGTCGCGGTAGGTCACGACGACGTGTCCGCCGGGGCGTAGGGCGTGGGTTATGCCTTTCAGCAGGGCGCGGACGTCCGCGGGGCCGGGCAGGTGGGTCAGGGTGTCGCCCATGCACACGATGGCGGCCGCGGTGGCGGGTCCGGCCACGCGGGGGAGGGCATCGAGGAGGTCCGCGTGCATGGTGCGTACGGCGTCCGCGACGCCCGCGGTCTCGGCGTGCCCGGCGAGTTCGTCGAGCAGGGCCCGGTTGGTGTCCACGGCGGTGACGGAGGAGAAACCGAGCTGCGCCAGGGCCAGGGTCTGTGGGCCCGGTCCGGATCCGAGGTCGATGGCCGCGTCCCCGTCGGCCTCGGGCCGTACCCCCAGTCCTTGGAGGAGTTCGGCCTGGTCCCGGGCGTTGGCGTGGATGTCGCTGCCGAGCATCCAGGTGTAGTGCGCGGCGAGTAGCCGGTCGTAGTGCTCAGGGGGTGTGGTCACGGGTGCCGTGTCCTTTGGTCGATGGGCCGGTGGCCCGGTGGCGGGCGGCGAGTGCCGCGACTGGGTGAGGGGGTCTACAGGGAGTCCAGGTCCACGGCATCCGCCATAGCCCGGGACCCGGCGTCGTTGAGGTGGAGCCCGTCCCTGCCGGCGTACGCGCCGCTGGTGCGGACCGAGGGGAGGCAGATCCGCCGAAGGTCAGCGCGCGGACGGTTCCGGGCTGGACGGCGGCGCCCCCGGCTGACAGGCCCACGGTGGCGCCGGTCAGCTGGAGCGGGGTCGTGCCGAAGGCGTGGGACAGGTGTACGCGCAGGTCGGAGCCGTCCGCGCCGAGCGTTCGGTGTGCCGTACGGTCTGGTCGTCGAAGTTCGCCTCCGCCCAGGTCGCGTACCAGCTCTGGGATGGAGTTGTACGGCCGTGGTCCAGCCGACGGTCCAGCGGTGCGCTCAAGAGGGGGCGGTGGCCGTGTGCGCCGCGGGGGCTTGGCGGCAATCAGGAGGGTCGCGGTGCGGCGGCAGTGGCTGCGGACAGCAGCCCGATCACATGTACCGCCGGCCCGATCAGCAGGCCGGCCGCGCCAGCGACCTTGGCCACCCCGAGCGGGGTCCACCAGGGTCTGGGCACCCCGTACTGGGCGAGGGGTTCCACGACGAACTGGGCCCTGCGCAGCAGGGAATGGCCGGAGAAGCCGACCCAGCCGGCGGTCAGGACGGTGACGACGACGACGGCGGACATGCGGGTACTCCAGAGCTGTCGGTGGGTGCGAGGGGTGTACGAGCGGTGTGCGAGGCGTCAGGCCGATACCGGCGTGTTCCACCGGTGGAGGGCCGCGTAAGCGGGCTGCCAGTGGTGCGGTGATGGACGCGCCGAGCGCACCCGCGAGCGTTCCCGACCCGCCCGATGAGCTGACGAGGAGGACGACTGCGACGATCGCTCCCCCGTCAGTTGTACGGGCAAGGGCCGCGGCTATGTCGTAGCGCGCCAGGCGCCCCTTGGAGCCGGAGGACCCTGAGGGCTTGCTCACGGCATTCGTCACGGTCGCGATGGGCTGGTGATTCATGGCGACAGGGCTCAGCCGGCGAGTCCGAGTGCGTCCAGCGCTTCGGCCACGTCCTGACGTGCGGCCTCGTCCAGCCCGCGCAGCGGGCGCGGCAGGTTCGGCTCGCCCGTCAGCCCGAGGTGAGAGGCGGCGGCGGACATGACCCGCAGGCTGCCGTGGCGGCGGAACAGGGCCCACAGCGGCTCGAGGGAGTCGGACAGCTCCGTGGCGGAAGCGGCGTCACCGGCCTGAGCAGCGCGGGTCAGGGCGAGCGTGGTCAGCGGGAAGGTACCGCCGAGCACCGAGTACCAGACATCGCACCCGGCGTTGAGGCCATGGGCGGCCATCCAGTCGCCGCTGACACCGATGGTGACCGTGTCGGGGATCAGCGCCCGCAACGCGTCGATCCGGTCCTTGGCCTGCGCCGGATCGTCAGGGACACCCGGGATCTTGATCGAGCCGACGTTCGGCAACTGAGCGATCCGGCCGTGCAGTTCGTCGCTGAACTGCACACGTGTCGTGCCCGGGTTGTCGTACACGCACAACGGCACCGACAGCTCGCGGGTGACGTCCTCGTACAGGCCGAACACCTCGTCCTCGGTGAGCGGCTGATACGTCATCGGGGCGAGCAGCACGGCGGAGGCTCCGGCCTTCTGGGCGTCCTCGGCCAGGGTGAGGACGTGCGAGGTGCGCAGCGCGCCGATGCCCGCCATGACAGGGGTCCCGTCGGCGGCGTCGACCGCGATCTTCAGGGCGTGGGCGCGCTCCTCGCGGGTGAGGTAGGCGTAGCCGCCGGTGGAGCCCAGCGCACCGACGGAGTCCACGCCGGCGGTGGCGAGGCGGGCGACGAGCGCGGCGTACGCCGTGGTGTCGATGCCGTCCTCGTCGGTGGGCGTGAGCGGGAAGGCGCTGAGGCCGTGGAACATGGTGACTCCTTGAAGGGGGAGAGCGCGCGTCGGTCTCTTAGGGAACTGGGCGCAAGTCGGCGATGACAGCGGCGAGTTCGGAGGCGAATGCCTCGGCCTTCGGCTCGGTGATGGTGGAGCTGGTGATCCGGATCGCGCCTTGATGGGCGGAGGGATCACGGACGAAGAGGTGGCCGGGTCGTACGGCCCAGCCCCGCTCGGCCAGGGCTTGGACCACTGATCGGCTGTCGACGTCGAGTTCGACCCAGATGTTCAGCCCGTCGGGCCGGTCGGGCACCTCGATGCCATGGGTGTGCAGACGCTGGATGAGCAGGCTGCTGCGGTGCGCGTAGGCCGCGCGGGCTCTTTCGTGGAGTTCCTGCACGCCGGGATCGACGAGCAGTTCGTGGGCCGCGTGTTGCAGGAGGCGGCTGACCCAGGTGGTGCCGACACTCAAGCGCGCCTCCAGGCGTGTGGCACTTTCCGCGTCGGCGGCGATCAGGGCAAGACGCAGGTCCGGGCCGAGGAACTTGGACACGGACCGCACGAGCGCCCAGCGCGCCGTGGTCGCAGGGGTGATCCGGTGGTACGGCCGCGCGGAGACGGCCGAGAAATGGTCGTCCTCGATCACCAGGACCTGGGGGTGGTCGGCGAGGACCGTGCGCAGCTCGGCGGCCCGTTCCTCGGTCAGGCTCGCACCCGTCGGGTTATGGGCGCGCGGCGTGCAGACGACGGCGCGGGCGCCGCCTTCGAGGGCGGCCCGCAGGGCGTCAGGACGCATGCCGGCGCCGTCGACCTGGACCGGTGCGGACTTGTAGCCGTTCAGCCGTAGCGTGCCGATGCTCGCCAGGAAGCAGGGGTCCTCGACCGCCACCATGTCGCCGCGGGTGAGGTGGGCGTTCAGGAGCCGTTCGGTGGCGTCGACCGCTCCGTGCGCGACCAGCGTCCGGAACGGCTGCTCGATGTCCTCGGCGAAGTCGGCCGAAGCCCATGCGGCCAGCTCCTCGTCGACGGCGGGCATGCCGTACAGGGGCTGGCGGTAGTGTCCGCTGCGGGCTGCGGCCAGGATGTCCGGCAGCAGTTCCGGGTCAGGGTTGCCGCTGGCCAGGTCGACGGACCCGCCGCCGACGCCGACGCCCTCACGGGCGAGCTGCGGCACCGCGGAGATCACCGTGCCGCCGCGTCCCCGCGTCTCGGCCACCCCGGCCTCCACCAATCGCCGGTATGCCAGGGCGACGGTGTTCCGGTTCACTCCCAGCTCGGCGGCGAGCGCCCGCACCGGCGGCAGCATCGCCCGCGGCGCGAGCGCGCCCGACGCGACCTGGTCCCGCACACTGCCGGCGATCTCCGCCGCGGTCGTACCCGCGATCGCCACGTGATCACCTCCCCGACCGACTCTAACACTTTGTCCT
Source organism: Streptomyces sp. SJL17-4 (assembly GCF_036826855.1). NCBI lineage: Bacteria > Bacillati > Actinomycetota > Actinomycetes > Kitasatosporales > Streptomycetaceae > Streptomyces > Streptomyces sp. SJL17-4. The sequence continues at coordinate 8,377,053 of NZ_CP104578.1, forward strand.
ATGCCAAACATCGGTGACATCATTGCAAAGGTGAGTCCGGCTCCTCCCCGTGCCGGACTCACGTGCCGGGGACGACGATGCGTTCGTGGGCGTGGACCCGGAGCACCTGGCACTCGACGGCGAAGAATCGGCCTGCTCCGCCCGGGGTCATGAGCAGACCACCGGGGTACCGAAGTAGAGGATGCTCGGACGTATCACTCGACGCGTGTCGGTCGTCATGCGGAATGCGCCAACTGGGCGTTTCAGAATGCGGACTGGTGTGGCCTGGCGTGATGTTCCGGCCAAGACAGTGGGCTGCTCTGGGGTGACGGCCTGGCGCCGGCTGCGGGACTGGACCGAGGCAGGCGTCTGGCCTCGCCTGCACGCCACCCTGTTGACCGAGCTTCGCCAAGCCGGCCTGCTGGACCTTGACGACTGCTCCGTGGACGGGTCGCACGTCCGGGCCCTCGAAGGGGGGATCATGTCGGCCCCTCGCCCGTGGACCGGGCCCGTCCAGGCTCGCAGCACCACCTGATCGTCGACCGCCACGGAACTCCGCTCGCCGTCATGCTCACCGGTGGCAACCGGCACGTTGTCACCCAGCTCCTGCCACTACTGGACGCCATACCGCCGATCAGTGGACTTCGCGGACGCCCCCGCCGCAAGCCGCGGCGCCCGTATGCCGATCGTGGTTACGACTTCGACAAGTACCGCCGCGTGCTGTGGAAACGCGGCATCAAACCCGTGATCGCCCGACGCGGCGTCGCTCACGGTTCCGGACTGGGCAAGGTGCGGTGGGTGGTCGAGCGCACCTTCGCCTGGCTCCACCGGTTCAAACGGCTCCGCACCCGCTAGCGACGCGCCGACCTTCACGATGGCCTGCTCAAGCTCGCTTGCACAATCAGGCCGACGGCCTGCTGGCCGAGGAACGAAAGGGCCGCAACCGCTACGTCCGGCTCGCGGCCCCGGATGTGGCCGAGATGATCGAAGCACTCGCCGCCCGGGCCCCAGAGTGCCCGGTGCCGGTACGCTCCCTCAACGCAGCCCGCGGCCACCGAGATCCGGCCTTCGCCCGCATCTGCCACGACCACCCGGCCGGCTCCCTGGCTGTCGCGATCACCGACGCGATGACGACCGAAGGGCTCCTGTCCTGGGACTACGGCCCGACGCTCACCACTTCGGGAGCCCACTGGCTCAGAGACTGGGCATCGTCGACGAACCTCCCGGATCGTCTCCGCGACCGCATGTGCGCACCTGCCTCGACTGGACCGAACGGCTCACGCATGGGGACGATCCGATCCCGGGCAGGATTGTTGTAACACGCGGTTGCTCTTTCGGGCTTGGCTGCTCCCTCTGCCGTGAGTTACCAGTGGGACCTGCACCGAAACGGCGACATCCTCTATTCCTCACCTGACCTTGCCACTGCCTTCCACCCGGAGGACCCTCGACGAGTCCCTGGTGGTGAAGGGCTCCCCGGCCCCGACGCGGCGATGCCGAACAGCCGGCACGCCGCGTGTAAGGAAACGACCCAGACGACCCCAGCCCGGTCCGGAACCGGGCTCCATCGACGCCGAGCCGACAGGCGGCCCGCTCGACGGTCTCCTCCTCGACATCACCGACCGGGCCCCCGCAGAACATCCTTGCCGCCGTCCTCATCTCCTGGACCAGCCGCTTGGCCCGGGCGGCCGCCTTTCTGTACGCCCCTGCCCTGGCGACCCCCGCCGGTGGGAGGGGGAAGGCAACTGCCTGACCAGGCCAGGCGCTCCGGGGTGGTCCGTACGTTGCGTCCACCTTCCCAGGGGGCCCTGGATAGGTGGGCGCCGCGCCGATCACCATGCACCGTCCCTCTACCTACGGGGGCTCGCGGGTGACCGTGGACCCGGCCGGGCACGACGAGATCCTCGGCCTGGCCCACTCCGACCATGCCCTGATCGTTTTCCTTGAGGCCACGGGCGTTCTCGACCCGGAGACGGTGGTCGACGACCCCGCCTGAGTCGAGTGGCGCGGCGGCCGCACCCATGAACACCGCCTGAACCCGCTCAGACCTCGGCTCCGGACTGGAGCCCAGCTGCGGAGAAGGTTCCTGGGCGCAGCCGCATGGGGTGCGCTGCCGCGTCGACGGCCCCTCCGCCATGCTCAGGGCCCTCTCCAGATCCGCAACCGGCTCCCTGGCAAGGGCTTCCTCGCAGTCCTGGGCGTGCATGACGGCCCCGCCGGCCGCAGCCGCGACGGAGCACCGGTAGTCGGGGGCGGTGCTGCGGCAGGCGGCGGGGATATTGGGCACGCGGCAGGCGGGACGTGCGCCCAGGACCACGAGCTTGCCCGCGAGAAGGCATATTCGTCGGGTGGCTAGGATCATGACTGGCGCGGTACGGATCATGAGGGGGAGTTCGTTGTGACGTCTGTGATCGTGTGTACGTCGGCCGGCGCGTTCGCCGAAGGGCTGAAGAGCCGTGGCTGATACGCGAGTCCGCAGGAACGCGAGGCCCGTTATGGAGAGGGCTGTGGCGAGTCTCGGCGGCTACGACCACGTGGACGCGGTGGCCGTGGACATCCCCGCGGGCACCAGCGCCGCCGAGTTCGCCCGCAGCGTCCTCGCCGCAACCCCGGAGTGGGTACACCGGCTCCTGGACCTGCGCGACAAGATCACGGCGCCCTTAGGGCTCCACTCCCAGGAGCGCGTCGCCGTACCGGACATCCGGATCGAGTCCGGCCGGAAGCTGGGGCCCATCCTGGTGCGGTCGGTCAGCGAGGAAGAGGTTCTGGGCGGAGAGGACGACAAGCACCTCGACTTCCGTGCCTCTTTCGCGGTGCGCCCGTCTGCATCCGGCGGGCTGGAAGGCGTGTTCACCACGGTCATCCGGTTCCACAATCTGGCCGGACGCCTGTACTTCAAGGCGATCCAGCCCTTCCACAATCTGATCATCCCCCGCCTTGTCGCCGGTGGCATCCGTAAGTGACGGGGGATGGGTGTGGGGCAGGGGGCGTTGCGCGATCGGGTTCTGTCCGGGTTGATCATGTGAGGCCGAGGGTGGACAGCGGTCGGGGTAGTCGCGGCTGGTGAGGCGGAGGACGGCGGCGAAGTTGGTCTTGCCGTTCTGGCGGAAGGTGCTGATCGTGAGGGCTGACGCCGGCTACCAGGGCCTCGGCGCCCAATCCGGCGCCCAGTCCGGCGGACGCGTGGTGACACCACCACACCACAAGTTCAAGAAGAACGCCCCGGACTGGCACGAGGAGATCCACGAGCGACAGCGCAAGGCACACTCCTCACGCCGTATCCGGGTCGAGCCGGGCATCGCTCACCCGAAGAACTGGCGGGCCCTGGCCCGGCACCTCGGCCGCCACGAACGCATGAGCGACACCGTTTAAGGCGTCGCCGCCCTCAAGGTCGCCTTCGGTAAGGTGATCGGCTCCCTGCTCCGCCGCCACCGGGCGGCGGAGTCAAGAAGTTTCACGCGAAGCTCGACAAAGAGGTCCCGGATGACCTGCAGGTCCATCTGATCCTGGACAACTACGCGACCCTCAAGACAACCGACATCAAGCGTTGGCTGCTGGCCGCATCCCTTCCATCTGCACTTCACACCGACCAGCGCGTCCTGGTTGAACCTGGTCGAGCGGTGGTTCGCCGAGCTGACCCAGAAGAAGCTCGAGCGCGGCGTCCACCGCTCCGTCCAAGCCTCGAACACGAGGTCCGAGTCTGGCTCGCCGGCTGGAACAAGCACCCACGACCGTTCGTCTGGACGAAAACCGCCGACGAGAGCCCTCGACAAAGTCGCCGCCTACTGCCAGCGGATCTCCGACTCAGGTCACCAGGTCCTGTGCTTCAGATCAGGCAGGTATCGCCTGGCACCGTGCTGCGGGTGTCAGCTGGGGAAGGAGAAGTAGAGCGCCTCGCTGTAGAACGACGCGAAGTGCCTCTGCCAGTCGGCTCGGACCGAGGCCAGCCAGTCGTCGTTCTGGCCGGCGATTGCCGCTTGGGCCTTGGCGACGGCGTCGGGGATGTCCTCGCACGCCAGACGCTGCACGCTCGCTGCAGGATCGTCACCCGACATCGAGACGATCTCCCCGGTCTCGAGGATGAAGTACTTCGCCTGCTGTTTCTCGAGGTGGGCGGTGGTCCTGGCAAGGCATTCGGCGAACTCGGCGTCGTCTTCCAGGCCCTTGCCGACCGCGTGCAGGAGGTCGCGGAGCAGGGCAGCCCCGTCGGCGTAGTCCGCGGCGATGCCGATCGGAGGGTTCCAGATCATGGACGGGACGATCGTCGTTCCGCGCCCCACCATGAGCTTGTGCGCAAGCGGGATGTCCCAGTTGTGCTCGGATATGCATCGGACCTGCTTGGGGATCTCCGCCTCGTTCGGCATCGAGTCCGCGGAGTAGAGATATGAACGGTTCGCCATGGTGGCGACGCTAACACCGGGGACCGACAACGCCGACGCTGTCGGACTCCTGGCGCGCGGTCAGAACGCGCGGTAGAGCAGCGGGCCGAGTGGAGTGGGCGTCGGCCCGTTCCCGGCTCTGCAACTGGTGAGCGGCGAGGGGAACGGTCCGATGATCTGAAGGGAACGGCTCAGGGATCGCGCGGGTAGGGATCGGCGTTGGCGAGCGTGGCATCCGTGGGATGACTTGCAAGGCGCGGGCGCGAAGTCATGCTGGGCGCACGTCGAGCGCTCCGTAACGCAGTCTCGTGGGGTGTACTGGCGAGGCGATGGGTTTCCTCGTTACCCCACAGCGCGCGGCCGATGAGTTTGTGGCTCCCGGCCGGTCATAGCTCGTGACACCCCAGGAAAGGACACCGCCAATGTCGGAGCTTCTCGTCGACTTCATCACCTCCCTCGACGGCTACGCATCGGGAGAGGGATGGCCCGGATTCTGGGGTCTCGAGGGCCCGGAGTACCTTGCATGGCTCGGCGGTCAGCCCGAGGTCACCTACCTGATGGGAGCGAACACCTACCGCCTGATGTCGGGCTTCGCCGCCGGCGAGGTCCAGAACGGCCAAGACGAATTCAGGCCCGAAGAAGAGGCGTCCGTCGACGAGCTCACGCAGGCGTCCAAGGTGGTGTTCTCCTCCTCACTCGAGGAGCCACTGACGTGGGCCAACTCCACGCTCGTCCGCGACGACGCCGTCGAGGCCGTCCGCGCCATGAAGGCGAGTGGCTCGGGGCTCCTCAGCACGATCGGCAGTCTCAGCCTGTGTCGGTCCCTGCTACGAGCCGGACTCGTCGACCGCTTCCGGGTCGTGATGTTCCCGGTGATCACCGGGGCCACGGGCGAAGAACGCATCTACGACGGCTACCCGGACGTCGCCCTCGAGATGATCGAGCACCGCACCTTCGACGGCCGCATTCAGCTGGTCGAGTACAAGCCCCGCGTGCTCGAGCACCCGCCACTCGGCGCCCCCGCGTGACGTCGCCCCGTCCGCCGGAACCCGAGCACAACGGCCCGGCCGGGCCCGTGCCGCCCATGCGCACGCTTGCCGAGCTCCGCGAAGCCCTCACCGCGTACGGTTTCGCGGGCGACCGGCAGGAGTTAGACCTCGAGCTTGGCGCCGTAGGCCTGGACGACCTCACCAAAGTCCGTGAGATCGTCCAGTCCTATCGGCACCGCGTCCTGCTTGCTCGCGACCCTCACGCCACAGCCGCCATCGGACGCAGCAACGAGGATGTCGCCGCCGAACTCCGCCGAACTCCGCCGAAAGCTGTCCGAGGCCGGCGCCCGGTGACCCACGCGTTCTACCCCGGCGCCGGCCGCTGAGAAGATCCTCGCCGAACCCACCACCTGGGAGCAGGCCGCTGTCAACACGGTTCGCCGAGTCCTCGGGGCGGCCCCCAGGCAGAGCGGTCGGGCGCTGCCCGGCACCGACACCCGCGTCGTCGAGAGTGCCTGATGCGACCAGCGTCCGCGGCCTGTCCGTCGTCTACCGCCACGATGCCGACCTGGACGCCGCCGGAGGGGTGAACCCGCATCATTGGGAGAGGAGCCGGTTGAAGAAGGACCGGTACTGGCGAAGGGCCATCCGCAGGCTCTCTGTGTTGACGTGGTCGTCCTCGCCCCACTGTCCTTCGAGGTTCCTCTTGTGGTCGGCGAAGGTCGTGGCGAGCTGTCGCATCACATCGGCGACCAAGGCGTCGGCCGCCTGGACGGCCTGGCGGGGGTCGTCGACGAACATGCTCTGGATGTCGCTCCAGCGCGTACGGAACGATGCTTCGTCGTCACTGTCCAGCAGTCGCGCCGAGTCGTCGGCCTGCTCTTCCGCGGCAGTCTCTTCCGCAGCAGCCTTGTCTGCGGCCGGCTCCGCAGCCGCCTGTGCCCGCGTCTCCGCCTCGGGAGCGCTGCTTTCCTGCTTCTCACCGGCGTCGGCGGTGTCACCGATCGCAGTGCTCTCTCCGGGGTACACGGGCGCATTGCGCGCGTTACCGTCGCGCTCGCGGTCCTGCCCCCGGTCCTGGTTCTGGCGATCGTCTTCCCTGCCGCGGCCGGTCTCCTCTGCCGTGCCGCGACCGGTCTGCTGGGCGATGTCCTCGGTCGACAGGCCGTTCCCGGCCTGCGACGGTGTCTCACGCTCGCGCATGACGCACCTTCCCTCTCAGCTCCGGCCGGGATCGGCCGAGCTTCCGTTGGTGAGGAGTTCGTCGAAGAGAGCCCGGTAGTGCACCATGGCTCCCCGCAGCTGCTCGGTGGTGGCCCGCTGAGCAGTACTGAGTGTGTTGATCTCGTGGGCCGCCCAGTAGTGCTCCAGCGTGCGCCCGTGTTCGACGGAGAGATCCCGCGCCTGCTGCTCGAAGCCCTCGGTGGGATAGCCCCGCTCGTGCATGAGGGAGGTGACGAGCCGGTCCGCGTCGTGCACCGCGCCCTCGGGCCGGTCCACGAACTCCTCCTGGACTCCGCGCCACTCCTGGGCGTACCTCTCCCTCTGCCGACTCGACAGCGGTTTGATGTCCAAGGCTTCATGGCGCTCCTCGCGGGCGCCCAGCTCCTGCTCGGCGGCTCGTCTGCTCCCGGCGTCCTCGACCGTGCGGTCGTACTCCGGCCCGAACTGCTCCCGAAGACGACGTCGACGACGCATGCTGAGCGTCACCGCCACGGCGACCAGCGCGATGACCACTACAACGGGTATGACGATGGCCAGGATCGTTCCTGTTGACATCGGCTTCGCTCCCCTCGGGAAGTCGTCCGTTGTCACGGCGGCTTCCCGAGCTGACGGTGCTGAAACACGACGGGCATCCGTGCCAGCACCGGACATCCGGGAGGTGACGGGAGGCGGGGGCACCCGGCCGGGCACACGCGACAGCAGACATGACGCCGGGTAGCTGATGGGTTCCGCCGCTTCGTGAGGTTGCGCCCCTTCGGGAGCAAGGCGACGCGGACGCCGTGCGATGCCTGCGCGCCGTGCGATGCCTGCGCGACGTCCGCGTCGCCTGCGCGCTGGGTGACGCCGCTGGTCTTCACCGTCACGCGGCTGAGCCGACCGGAGCAGGCCTGGACGGTCTCCCGGTACCGGGTGAACCACCGGTCGGCACTCGATACCGTGAAGGGCCAGGGGGTCCAGCGGTACGAGGCGCGCGCTCTGATGGAGCCTGCCCGAGTCGCGGCCCGCCACCTGGTCGACGAGGGCGAGGTGGAGATCACTCAGCGCGGCCACCCCGTCGCACCGGGCAAGGCTCGGGGCCCGATCCGCATCCGACGGGCCCGATGACCCAGCCCCACCAGACCGACCTGCTCCCGAGCGCCCGTAAGCCGCCCCCGGCCACCTGAACCACCCGGCGCGCCCCCCGCGCCCGTCACAGCGGCACCGCCGTACTTCCAGCCCGGCCTACGCCTGCCAACTCGCGGCGGCGCTGGCGCCGTCTGCCCTGGGAGAGGACTCACGCCACCCCGTTAGCTGCACCATGATCAAAGCACCGCCAGGGCTGGCACGACGATCTGATGAGGAGCAGGGCGTGGGAAGTCTGTTGAAGGGCGTTTCCGGGGTCCGCTGGGGAGAACTACGCGACGCGACGGGCGCCGCGGCCGGCGGTGTCCCCCCTCTGCTGTCCCGGATCGCATACGGGGATGAGGACACGGCCCGCATCGCCATCGATGACCTGGGCGATGCCATCTGTGCTCTGGGGTTCGTCGTTGGCGAGGCGACAGCTCCCACGGTGCCGTTCCTTCTAGAACTGCTCGGGTCCCCGCACGTGGCTTGCAAGGCCGAGTTGCTAGACCTGCTGGGAAGCATCTGCCGGGCCGACCAGTGGCATTCTGCCGCTGCGGCAGCGCAGGACCGCAAGCACGACGCGAACTACCAGCAGCAACCCGGCTGGGAGGCGGCAGCAAGGACAGCTGTGTACGCAGGCCGGTCAGTCATCGAGGGCGTCGCCTCCTCCGTACGGCCAGAGGAAGCGACGCCTGCTCGGAAGTTGTTGCAGGAGATGGACTGCATCCCGCCGTTCCCGGAGCTATGAGCAGCTATTGCGGGACAACCCTTAATGAAGAGTGGGCGATGCTGGAGTCGTTGCTGCCGACGGGCACGAGAGCGGGTCGGCCGCCCGTCTGGTCGAGGCGGCAGTTGATCGACGGCATACGGTTCCGGGTGCGGACCGGTGTGCCGTGGCGGGACGTGCCCGTCAAGTACGGGCCATGGGGCCGGGTCTACGACCTGTTCCGCCGGTGGCAGCGGGACGGCACCTGGCACCGCCTCCTCACCCGGCTCAGGTCCGCGTGCCCCGCATCGGGGCGGGCCGCCCACGCGTCCGTCCTGATCGGCCGAGCGGACAAGGCGTACGCCTCCCGCAGGAACCGCGCCTACCTGCGCCGGCGCGGGATCCGCTGCACCATCACGGACAAGGCCGATCAGGCGCGCAACCGCAGAAAGCTTGGCTCCCCGGCGGACGGCCGCCGCATTTCGACCTGGCCGACTACCGCGAGCGTCACGCGGTCGAATGAGGGATCAACCGCCTCAAGAGGCATCGGTCCGTGGCAACGCGGTACGACAAACTCGCGGTCCGCTACGAGGCGACCGTCCTGGTCGCGGCCATCAACGAGTGGCTGTGAGCAGCGCAGTTGATACGACGCTGGCAAGGAGTCCGCAAGCATGGAACTGCGGTCACGCCTCGGCTATGCCGATGAGGATCCGCGCCAGTTCGCGTGGCTGGGAGAACATCGGCCAGTGGCCGGTGTCCATCTCGATCAGCCGCCAGCGCCCGTCGGTCAGCAGCTTGGCCACATCGTCGCTCGGCTCGGGGTCACCGAGCGTGCACTTGATGTAAATCGCCGGGAGGTCGCCGAGCGGCCTTTCCAGCACAGCGGCTTCGGTCAGCGTGGCGCCCGGGTGTGGCGTCGAACCGCCCACGATCCGTGCGATCTGGTCATCGGTGAGACCGTGGCCCTCGAAGTGAGCCGCGGGCGCGACCGGCCAGAATCCGCCGTTCGCGGCGATCGATGCCCTCATCATCGCCCCGCCGTCCGGCCAAGCGGAGACGAACGGTTCACCATCGGCTGGAACACTGGAGTCAAGGAAGACCACTTGCACCAGCCGGTCGCCGATCCGCCCGGCGGCCTGACCGCTTGGAATACCCGAGTAGCTGTGACCTACCAGGACGACGTCGTGCAGATCCTGGCGTTCGACCTCATCAACAATGTCTTGGACGTGGGTCTGCTGCCCGGCCGGCGCGCCCTGCTTCTCAGCGAGGCCGGACAGCGTCAGCGGGTACACGCCATGGCCGGCCGCACGCAGGTGCGGCACCACATCGTCCCACGCCCACGATCCGAGTCGCGCACCGGCAATCAGCACAAAGTTCGCCATGGCTGCACCGTAGCGGAGCGGCCCGACGACCGCTCCGGAAATACTCTCGATACGCGCCCTGAAGCGTGTTGCAGAAGGTTGCGTCCGGGCAGGTCGGGGCCGGTTTCGGTGCCGGTCTCGTCATGCGGCGAGGGCGAGGTTGTGCATGTGGGCGACGGCCTGGACCGCGTGGTGGAGGCCGTCGCCGCGCTGTCGGCAGTCGCGGAGGATCTTGTGGTGCCTCATGCGGACGAAGGCGTGCTCGACACGGGCCCGCACCCGTCGGTGCTCGGCGTTGTCCTCCTCCTCCTCCTCCTCCTCGCCCGGCAGCAGGGCCCGTCCGGGGCGTTTGCGGTGCGGGACGACGAGGCCGGTGTTGATGTAGGCGCCGTCGGCCGGCACGGTCACGCCTTCGCAGGCGGTGGCCAGGCCGGAGTCCCGCCAGGCCTTCGCGTCCGCGGTGTTGCCCGGCACCGGCCGGGCCGCCGCGAGCCACCACCGGGGCCCGGTCGGTCAGCGGCAGGCACCACGGCCGGCCACCACCGGGACCGTTCCCGCCCCGCTCCTTCACCACTTTCACCAGCTTCGCGAACCGGTCGATTCGCAAGCCCGTGAACGTCACGACCCACACCGGCTCAGCCCGCAATACCCCACCCATGCAGGAGAAATGCCCGGACTGAGCCTTCTGCAGCACCCTTTAGGTATCCCACAGCCCGCGAACGGGCTGCCTGCGGCAGGCGCTGGCGAGCGTAGTCACTGGCGAGTGGTGGTGGGCCGCTTTGGGTGCGGAGGCTGTCGCCACGGCCTTGGGCGTGGGGAACACCGGCGACGCTTGAACGCCCTCGTGGGCGTCGCCGGTTTTTGCCGCAGTGTGGACGGCAACTGACACGAGGCACAACGGGGTGCGCGGACGCATCCTGGCGGAGTGCAAACGTGCTGCTGACGTTTCGTCAGGAAGATTGAGGTGCCGCAAACTTGTGGTCTTCGTGTACGTCTCCGCTGCTCTGAGTCGTTTCGAAGAATCACGGAACATCTCCCACGGGTCCGTGCCTCGAAGGGGGTGTGAGCACATACGGCGCGCACGTCGGGGAGTGGTGGTATCCACTCCTGCGGGTTCTGATCGGCCTTCGACCTCTTCGGCCCGGCGGTCACCGCGACGAGGTAGGTCGCGGCGTCCTGGTCAGTTCCGCGCGATCGCCACCCGCTGGACGAACTTGCCGCCCGTTGCAGGGCCGGAGTCCACCTTGCCGTACTCACCCTCTTGCTCCGCGAACCCGTCCAAGATCCTTTGTCGGACAAGACCTAGCGACGCCACACCCTTCGCGCCCCTCGGTCCGGCTCGCTCGGGTCAGCCGGATCGAGGGTGAGTTCCCACTGGTGCCTGCTCTTGTCGATGGTGACCAGGATGGGCCCGCTGGGCAGGGCGACCTTCTCCCGGACCCGGCGGCCGTTCCACTCGTACACGAGCCGCTTGGCGGGGCGCCTCAGGTCACTGGGGGAGTCACCCCAGTGGTAGTGCATCTGGAACCAGCCCTTGTGCGGGTCCTCCGCCCGCACCTTCAACTCGGCCGCGGGGCCGGTGCGGACGAAGACTTCCCGGCCGCTGCCCGTGATGGTTCCGAAGTCCAGCGGCCGGGCCGCCGACAGGGGCAGGACGGTGAGCTGCCACGCCCCAGAGTTGCGCACCTTCAGCGTGAGCGGTCCGCCCTTGCGGTTGGGCACCATCAGGGTTCGGCCGTAGTGATCGGGCAGGTCGGACAGGAAGACGTCGTCCTCGCGGCCGGGAATCTTGACGGAGATGAAGTTGTACTCCTCCGTCCGTGCCTCCAGGATCACCGGCTCCCCGTTGGGCGGAAACGGCAGGTCCACAGTGACCGTCTTCGCGCCCTTGCCGCGGTAGACGCACGGCTCGAACGCGAAGAAGTCGGATGCCCAGGACGGGGGCTCGAAGGGTGTGCCGACCGCGGGCGTCCCGGCGCCGTGCGCGGACACGAACCCGGCGGGCGCAGAATCAGGCGAAAGGGGTGAGGTCGGGTACGTCGCGGAATCACTCACTGGGCTGGGCCCGGCCGACACCCGGTCCGCCCTGTGCACATCCGGCCCTGGCCCCGACGGCGCCCCGGGAGCCACCACGCCGGAGCCGGTTTTGCCCACCCCGGCGAGCGGCACTGGGCCGGACACGGAGGGCACAGCCGGCGACGCCGAGGGGACCGCCGGCGCCGTTGGTGATACCGCCGTCACCGCCGTCACCGCCCCCGCGCCCCCTACGTCCTGCGCCAGGCCCGCGAGCCCGTGCTCGTAGCCCTGCCCCACCGCGCGGAACCGCCATCTCCCATCGCGCCGGTACAGCTCGCCCAGCACGAACGCGGTCTCGGCGGTGGCGTCCGTGACCGCGTACTGCGCGACGATGGTTCCGTCGAACGTGCTCAACTGGGTGTAGAGGCCCTGGACCTGTCCGAAGGTCCCGGCCGCGCAGGATCCGACTATCAGTACCCGCTGGATGTCGGGTTCGACGCGGAGCAGGTCCACCTCAAGCCATTCGGCGAGCTGTCCGGCGCCCTGTCCCGTCCCGACGTGCCGAACGGCGCCCGAGGGGTGGGCGGGCCGGTCGTGGAAGACGATGTCGGTCGCGCCGCGCACCGCTCCGGCCGCGTCGAGCAGAAGGGCCGCGGCTGACACGGTCGGCGCGCCTGGCACCGACTGTCGGCCCACGGCAACACGCAGAGGGGCAGCGGGGACGGGCGCGTTCGCCCCCTTGATCATGTGCGTCATACGGCACATGGTGACAGCGGAGCAGGCACCCGGAGAAGATCTCTGGCGCGGAACATGCCATTCCAGCAAGGATCTTCGTCAACGCCGGCCGGATCGCAACGCTCCTGCCACTCGCCGCAGTTCGAACCGGTGCTGGACGAGGCTCGCGTGCCCCGCATGGGCCGGGCCGGCGGCACGTCGCCCCCGATCGAGTGCGTGCCGACAAGGCGTACGCCTCCCGCAGGAATCGCGCCTACCCGCGCCGCCGGGGGGCCGCTGCCCCATCCCGGACAAGGCCGACCAGACGCGTAGCCGCCAGAAGCTCGGCTCGCGCGGCGGCCGGCCGCCGCGTTTCGACCCGGTCGACTACCGCGAGCGTTATGAGGTCGCGTGCGGGATCAGCCGCCTCAAGAGGCACCGCGCTGTCGCCACCCGGTCCGACAGATTCGCCGCCGGCGGTCGCTCGGCGAGTTGCCGTGCGGAGGACGGCCCATCCGGCTTCGCAACTTCTTGATTTGGAAGTAGGTACTTCAAAAACAGGAAGTTCACGTTAAAGTCGACGGGTCGGCCCACGTCGACGACCCACGACCTCGGGGAGGGGAGATGTCAGGGCTGCAGGTCGGCTACTTACTGCCGACGCGCGACCAGGCGGTCCGGGGAGAACACGAGCCGGGGCGGCTCGTCGCGCAGGCGCGACGGGCGGAGCGGCTCGGGTTCGACTCGGTGTGGGCGGGGGACAGCCCCGTGACCAGGCCGCGGGCGGATCCGCTGCTGTTGCTGGCAGCCGTGGCCGAGGCCACCGAACGGGTCGCGCTCGGCACGGCGGTGCTGCTGCCCGCGCTGCGCCACCCGATCCTGCTCGCGCACCAACTCTCCACACTCGACCGGCTGTCCGACGGACGACTGATCGCCGGAATGGGCGGAGGCTTCCCGAACCCGAACACCCGGGCCCAGTTCACGGCGGTGGGCGTCCCGTTCGGCAGCCGGATCAGCCGCCTCGAGGAGTCCGTCGACGCCATGCGACTGCTCTGGTCGGGAGAGACGGTGTCGTACCGAGGAGAGCACTTCGCCTTCTCGGACGTACGGATCGCGCCCCCGCCGTCCAGGCCCGGCGGCCCGGCCGTCTGGCTCGCCGGAAGCGGCGGCCCGGCGTTGCGGCGCGTGGCCCGCCTAGCGGACGGCTGGCTGCCGTACCCGCCGACGACGGCGACGTACGCGGAGGAACTCCGCACGGTCGCGGCCGAACGCCGCCGCATCGAGGAGGACTCGCCGCCCCGAGGCCCCGTCACCCCCGCCCTGTACGCGACGCTCTGTCTGGACCGAGACCCGGAGAAGGCGGCCGTGCGGCTGAGGGCGAGCGTCGAGACCTACTATGACGCGCCGCTGGAGAAGGTCGCGTCGGTCCAGGCCCTGTTCGCCGGGACCCCCCGCCAGGCCCTCGACCGGCTCGCCGGGTACATCGCGGCCGGAGCCCGTCACCTGGTGGTCCGCCTGGCCACCGACGACCACGAGGCGGACCTGGAGCTGTTCGCCGACCACGTCCTGCCCGTTCTGCGCGAGGAGCACCCATGACCACGTACGTACTCGTCCACGGCGCCTGGCACGGACCCTGGGCCTGGGACCGGGTCGTGCCCCTGCTGCACGCCTCCGGGGCCCGTACGCTCACCCCCGACCTCGGCGCGCCCGGCGACCACGGACTCCACGACGACGCCTGTACGGTCGCCACCGCCCTGGACACCGTCCCGGAAGGGGAGGAGCTCATCCTTGTCGGCCACAGTTATGCCGGCCTCGTCGTCCGGGAGGCGGCGGACCTGCGGCCCGGCGCCGTCGACCACCTCGTCCTCGTGGACGGCTGGGCCGGACCCGACGGGGCGAGCATGTTCGGACTGGCGCCCGATGCCTTCGTCACCGCGATCCGCGCGGCAGCGGCGACATCCGGGGACGGGCAACGGATCCCGGCCCCGCCGCCGGCCGCCTTCGGCGTCGTCGACGCCGACGACACGGCCTGGCTCGCCGGCCGCCTCGTCCCGCAGGCGCTGCGCACGTTCACCGAGGCGACGCGGCTGAACGGCGCCGTCGACCGGGTCCCCGGCACGGCCATCCACTGCCGGCCCGCGACCTACCCGTTCGACCGCTTCGCCTCCGCCCTCGGTTATCGGACGCTCGCGCTCGACGGCCCGCACGACGTGATGCTGACCGATCCCGAGCCGCTCGCCAGGCTGCTCCTTGACATGCCAGGACGTCCGGTGCGCTTCGAGAACCGGAAGGGCGAAGTCTAGAGTGAGGGAGTGGAGCAGCGAACGTACAACCAATACTGCGCGACCGCGCGGACCCTCGACCTGGTCGGCGAGCGCTGGACCCTGCTGCTCATCCGCGAACTGCTCACCGGCCCCAAGCGGTTCGGCGATCTCCAGGCCAGTCTGCGGGGACTCGGCACCGGACTGCTCGCATCCCGGCTGAAGCACCTGGAACGCGAGGGGCTCGCCCGCAAGGTCACGCTGCCGCCGCCCGCCCGCACCCCCGCCTACGCGCTCACCGAGGCGGGCGAGGAACTCGGCCCCGCCGTCCTGGCGTTGGCCCGGTGGGGCCTGACGTGGGCCATGGGTGAGCGCCGCGCGGGCGAGACCTTCCACGCCGGCTGGACCGTGCTGGGTCTGAGGGCCTGCTTCGCACCGGAGGCCGCCGTGGGGCTGCGCGCGGTGTACGAGTTCCACGTCGGCGACGAGGTCCTCCACGCCCGCGTCGACGACGGTACCGTCGAGACGATCCACGGACCGGCGCAGTACCCGGACGCGACGATCACCATCACGGAGGAGGCGTTCGCCGCCGTCACCGCCCGCAGGCTGACCTTGTCCGGCGCGATCGAGGCGGGCGCCGCGGCAGCGAAGGGCGACGAAGAGGCCCTGCGCAGACTGCCGGGCCTCTTCCGGCTGCCCGCCCCGCGTTCCCGCGAGACGGACTGAACCGATCCGGAGAGCTGGTGCTGCCGGAGACCGGCGGCGAGGCTCAGCCGCGTCCGTACCTGGCCGCATCGTGTGGAAGGCCTCTTTCGGTTCCCAGCGCCTCTTGTCAAGCATCCGCACGGGAACACCGCCATCCGCTCACACTTCACAATCACATCGAACAGCCACTGACCAGAGTGCCTCCCGAAGTGGGCTTCTGGCTCAACTTCCGTACTGAGTGACGCTCCGTTTTGGCTGGAGGTCGAAGACAGCGACGGACGGTGGCGACGGGACAAGTACTGCGCGGATACGGCTTCCAGTCCTCTGGGGGCGACCCAGTACGAGGCTGGCCCAGCCTCGCCGCCGACGACGCGGGCGTGGGCGTGCTGCGACTCTCGCCCGCTCTACCGGGCCGCACCCGGTCGGCCGGGGCCGGGATGCCGTCCGTGTCGATGGGCAGTTCGTGGGAGCCGCGCGCGTGGGTGCCGTTCTCGGCGTCGGTTCATCGCCGCCGGCTGAGGTAGCCGACGACTCCTTGGCGCCGCTCGGGGTGTAGCTGTCGTGGTAGTTGCGCGACATGTCGTTCATCGAGGAGGTGGCGACGGCCCTGATGCGACTGTCGGCGGCCGCGGCGGTGAGCGCCATGCCGCTCAGGCCGCAGATGGCGTGCAGGCCGATTCGCTCGCGGTAGACGATGTCCTGCAGGCCGAGGAAGTCAACAGCAGCGCTGAAGTCCTCGGTACAGATGTCGGGTGAGGCGACGTCGGGGACCTCGCCGTCGCTCTGGCCTGCGAAGGAGGGGGCGAACGCGAGGGCGGCGTACCCGCGGCGGGCGTACTCGTGGGCGTAGAGGCCCGAGGACTGTTGCCCGAGCCGGCCGACGTGCTCCGAGCGATCACCGAGCCCCGACCGTGCTCGCCTCCTTCGTACAAGGGCGTACTGGCACGACCGGTACTTCGAGTACATGTGAGATATCTGCGACTCGATCAGTCGCCGGCGATGTTGCTGTGGCGTGAAGCGCCCCCCGCCGGTCCACGGGATGGGGTCGCTAGATTTGTCTCTGTGGCCTGAGCGCGAATGTCGACCCTTGGGTACACCTGTTGGCCCCTGGCCTCCTTGACTCTGCGTGGCGCGGGCGGGGGAAGTCCCAACGCGGTCGAGCAGCGGCGCAGGGGGCAGGGAACGTCCAGAGCGGTCCTTCGGCCAGCGAGCTTGTACGCGTACGTGAGACCTTCCCACGCCCGGTCAACGAGCCGTTCCTGGGCAAGGGAATCCGAAGCTGACGGGGCGTCCCTCCAGGTGATTGCCCGCGGATGGTCCGCCCGGTGCAACGTGCGACGGCTTCCCGGGCGGGCTCTTTTCCTTCTCGTCCCGGCAATCCGGCGGGGGCGTCCTGCGCAGGTCGGTCAGGTCTCGGCCCACGTTGCTTCCAGGAGGGCCGCGTACTCGGCGATCGGCTGAAGCCCCACGGACCGGCGGCGGTCGTCGACTCCGTCGGGGTCTTCGATCGGCCGGGGCTGGAGTCCGTCGGGTGTCCGCGCGAACTGGCTGCCGTAGACCTGTGGGCGGCCGTCTGCCAGGCGGCATCGGTCGGTCAGGAGGGCGAGATGATCCGGGGCGGCATCCCCCGCTTCCACGGCCGCGGCAAGGAGTATGAGCACCTGGTGCTGGAAGGCGGGATCCAGGTCGGCATGCTGGGCGATGAGCCAGGCGGCGGAGGAGGCCTCCTCGCCGACGAGGCGGTACCCGGGCCATCCGTGTGCCTCGATGACGCTCTTCAGGAAGGCCGTGTTGCCGGTGTCCACCGCCATCATCTCGCGCGCGTCCATGGGCTGTCGGAGGCGTGGGGCCTGGTCGAGTTCGCGGCGGCGTAGTAACTCGGCGGCGAGGTCTGGGTGGTTGGGGTGCATGGGGGTCCCTTCGTGGGATGGGGTGTCCTTGTCTGCTGGTGGATGGGGGGCGCGGTGGGCGGTGTAGGGCGGTGGCTGGTCACGGGGACCGGAGGATGAGGTGGTCGAGCCAGCCGAGTTCCCACCGGTCGACGTCCCAGCCCTGGCAGAGGCCGGTGATCTCGGCGGCCGGGAGGGCGCTGGAGCGGCGACCGGCGGCGAGGGTCTCGCGTTCCAGGACGGGGAGGACGAGGTAGACCAGGCCGCCGGGCCGCAGCAGGCTGCGGGCCATGCCGAGCAGCTCTGGTTTGCGGTCGAGGAACTGGAAGGAGAGCCGGAACGAGACGACGTCCATGCTCGCCGGCGTGACGCCTGGAGGCGGCCCGGTCTCGATGTCGTGCTGGATCCAGCGGGGGCCGAGGGTGGAGGAGCGGGCGCGGGCCTTGAGGAGAGCTGCGGCGGAGATCTCTACGCCGGTCACGTCGTAACCCAGGGAGTGCAGGCAGCGGGCCAACTGGCCGGTGCCGCATCCGATGTCCAGGGCTTTCTGTCCAGGCTGAGGGGCGGCATGGCGGGTGAACATGGATATCTCGGCGTCGCAGACCTGCCGCCAGTCGCGGCCGTCGTCGTAGACGGGGTTCCAGTACTCGGCGGTGTTCCTGGCGCTCACATCGGTCCCTTCCGTGCGTGTGCGGAGGTTGCGTCAGCGGCTTCGGTCGACGGGGATGTCTGCCCGATGGGCCTACGTTTCCCTCCTTGGTGGGGTGATACCCGTCAGGTGCTCGGCGTGTGTGGTCCAGGCGTCAGCGAGTTCGGGGGGCCTCGGGAGGCGACTTGGAGGAGTTGCCCGAGGGCGATGAGTTCGCCGGTGCGGCCCGCGTCAGTGTCGAAGACGTCGTCGAACTCGGCCCGAACGCGGGGGCCCCTATGTCTTTGGTCAAGGTGGTCAGGTGGCACTCTGTCTGCCATGAGCGATGAAGTGTATGGGGGACACCAGTTCGACGAGGGCATGCGGCCGTGCGTCTTTTGCAATCACCCTGTCGTGATCGACTCGCTCGACGAATGGGACTGCCCCGTGTGCGGCGTGACTGATGAGGGGCAGCCTGAGGTGGCGACCCGGGATTCATAGAAGGTTCCGTCGCGGAGCATGGCGAAGAGGACGTCGGCTCGTTGTCTGGCGAGGCAGAGCAGGGCCTGGGTGTGGTGCTTACCCTGGGCGATCTTCTTGTCGTAGTAGGTCCGCGACGCCGGGTCGCCCAGGGCGGCGAACGCGGAGAGGAGGAAAGCCCGTTTGAGCTGCTTGTTCCCTCTCCGAGACGGCTGTTCACCCCAGATCGATGAGCCTGAGCTCCGGGTAGCCGGGGCGAAACCGGCGTAGGCGGCGAGGTGGCCGACGGTTGGGAAGGGGCTGCCGTCGCCGACCTCGATCAGGATGCGGGCTCCTGTCCTGACGCCGACTCCCGGCATCGACGTCAGGACCTTCGAAAGAGGGTGAGCCTCCAGCAGTTCCTCGATCCGCCCGGCCAACAGCTTGCGTTGATCGAGCACAGCCGTCAGCGAGGCAGCCAGGCTCGGGACGATCAGCGCGGCCGCATCGGTCCCCGGAACGGGAACGGCCTGCTCGTCCAGGGCGTCGCAGATCTCTTCGACCAGCCGCTCGGCCATCCTCGGCGCCTCCGGCCGCGTCAGCAGCGTGACCAGGCGCCGACGCCCGCCTTGCGTATCTGGGCCGGGGATCCGAACCGTTCCAGCAGCGTGAGGACGGCTGGGTGCTGCAACCGCGGCCCCAGGACCCGTTCCAGCGAGGCGTGGATCTGGGTGTGGCCGTGCAGGCGGTTCGCGACCCGGGTGGCCTCGCCGGCCAGGTTGTCATCGAAGCCGACGATCATCTCCAGTTCGGCGATCGTCTGGTCCTCGCCGTCGATCGTCCGAAGCGTGTGGGCATCGCGCGGCGGCATCGGCGATGATGAACGTGTCCTTCGCGTCCGTCTTCGCTTCCCCCGGATAGAGGTCGGCGATCCGCCGCATCGTCAGCCCGGGCAGGTAGGCGACCGGGCAGCCCTGTCCCGGGCCACGGCCAGCGGCAGGGCACCGGTCTAGGCCGGCTGGTCGACCACGACCAGCACCGTTCCGTGCTTGGCCTGGAGTTTCGCGAAGAGATCGCGGAGCTTGGGTTCGGTGTTGGGTAGGCGCTCGTCGCACGCCTTCTCGCCGGCCGGTGTGACGGCGGTGGCATGGTGTTCGCCCTTGCCGACGTCCAGGCCGAGGAAGACGTCGATGTCGCCGGTGTCGATCACGTGCAGGCCCCTCCATCACGCTTCCGTCCGGCCTTGCCAGGGCACCGAGCTGCCACATCCACGTTACGGAGAGCTCTTCCGGCTCGGGTGAAGCCAGTGCTCAAGCCCCTCATCAGCGGTCCGTCGATGCCTCCGGGCCCGGTGACACCACCCCCCCCGGATCATGAACAACAAGAGGGGGAAGCCATGCCGGACCCGAATACCGGAGGCCCCATTGCGGAGCCATGAAGACGGTAACGGGGGGCGCTGTCGAAGATGAAGTGGCAGGGCAGTGTGGCCGGCGTGTACGGCGAGCTGGTGTCGGCGGCGTCGATCGCCCGGACCGACCACGAGTACATGGTGTTGTTGACCAGGCCGTTGGTGGAGAAGCCTGGGGTCGTGCGCGTGGCCGCGCTGGTGTCGCCGCCCACGGACACCGTTCCGGTCGACTGGAGCATGGCGCCGGTGATGTGCCACTTGTTGGTGGGCCACATGGTGAAGTCGAGGTTGCCGTCCTTGTCGGTGGACTTGGCTGTGAAGTTGATGGTCTCGGCGCGGCAGCCCTGAGCTGGTCCACCTGTGAGGTGTCCCCGGAACAGCGAATGCTCACCGTCGCAGCAGCAAGGTCCGTACCCCCTCCTGGCTCAATCGAGCAGTTGTGGCTCTGGTCCACTTTCCGTGGAGGCTCACGGATCGTGATGTCAGCGGTGTGTGGTGGGATGGCCGGACTCTGCCGTTGATCCACTGGGAGACCATCGTGACGTCTTCGTACCCGTCCCTGACTCGTGCCTTGGCCGAGGCTTTGGTCGACGTCCTGTGGTTCATCGAGGGCAGTGAAGACGAGCAGATGGATCAGGATGATGCGGTCAAGGTCATAGAGGGAGTCGCCCACGTGGTCAGCACGCTGTCGAGTAATCAGCAGCAGGAGCTGATCGCCCTGCTCGGGGCGATGGCAGCCGCTGAGACCAACCCCGCTCGCCGTGAGTTCCTGGAGGAGTTCCCGGCGGGATTCGGGCTCATCGACGATCTGCCCTGAAGGACTTCAGCTTGCCATGCAAGGCCGGCACCAAACCGTGCTGCGGCGGTTGATCCTCCACCCAGACTCATCACCATGAACTCGACGATGTTGGAGAACGGCATGGTGAGACGCAAGAAGGAGAAGAGGGAGCGGCCCGCCTGGAGCGTTCCGAGGGGATCGTTCTGTTGGCGACGCCGGAGGGCTGGCGCACCGGTGTCCTCACCGAAAGCGGAATACTCTGCGGGCGGCTGGACGTGCCGATCAACACCGACCGCAAGACGCGCGCGCGAGCATGCGGGCGAAGGAGCGCACGTGCCCGGCGAGTGCGTCCAGTTCGGGGCAGTTTGCCAGCACAGCGGAGGCTGCCTTGAGCTGCACATCTCTCGCGGAATCAAGTGCCCTGCGTATCGTGAAGCCGGGAGCCGAAAGCTCTTCCGCAGGGCACCGCCTGCGCGCGGCAGTGGATGAGGACGGCACAGTCGAGGTCCGCACAGACGACTTCGTCATCGTGGACAGGACCGCGGTGCTCAGCCAGCTGACCTCATTCATCCCCACGGAGACCTTGGCCGTCTGGCTGGCTGTGCTGACGGCGCTGGGAGAACCCAAGCGTTTGCCAGGGCAGTCCGTCTGCAAGGCGGAGTGGGCCGCGCACTGGCGGTTTGCGCTAGGGATCTTCATTGCGACTCTGGGTCTCACCACCGCGCTTCTGCAGGGGCGTGTTGGGCAGAGAGAGCCCAGACCGCGAAAGCCGCCCCAGCCGCTGAGGCCTCGGGCCACGGAATCTCGAACTTGAAGCGTCTGCGCCGCCCTGACCTGAGGGTCGCTTCCTTCTGCTTGTTGTAGCTCACCTTCTGCAACTTCCCCACCGACAGATGGAGCCCCGCGGTCATCCTGGTGGGAACAGGCGTCATCGCCATCGTCATGGCGGTGACCGGCACCAGCGTGAACTGGGCCAAGGTGCTCAAGACCATGTAGCCCCAGTCTCCCTGCCTCTCCGCACCCACCCCAGCCCGGGCCACGGATGCGAACGTCGCAGTAGTGCTTGTTGATGTGCGGGCATGGCCGGGCAGGTGCCTCGTGCCCGGAGCGGAGCGTGGTCCGCTCAGGTTCACGGCTCCTGCATGCGGATTCCCCATTGACATTCCTATTGCGATACGAGCGTCGCACTCCAGCTGCGGGTCCGCCGGTTCAAGGGGTCGTGTACGGCCACCTCACCAAGCTTGCGTGCCATCTGCTCGCGGCCGCAGGTCCGCTGCGCCAGTGTGGTGGTCAGGTCCAGCAGTGCTGCGCGTACAAGGAAGGGTCGCATTCGTCGCGGTTGATCTAATGTCCTGTGCCATCGAACCTTGATCGTTGCCGTCGAAGGTTGATGATCATTAGGTTCGTGTCACCGAAGTTGAGTGGCACGGGGCGCTGGGTGTCAGGGGTGGACGTCCTCGGCAACGAGCTGCACCACACCCACCCACGGGAACTCGCCCGTCTGATGGACCGCACGTACCCTCCACTGACCTGCCGGGAGCTCCATTGGAGCCTGGTCCGGCTGGCCCCCATCGGGATACGCCACTCCCAGATCGGCGCCAGCTTCGGCCGAATCCATCAACACCGCTGGGCCATCGGTGACCCACAGCCCGGCGTCCTCCCACGCGGTGTCTGGATCGGTCAGGATCGCCTCGGCGGCCGCGAACAATTCGGCCTCGGAGTCCGCAGCCAGCCACCGCACGAACAGCAGCTTCTCTGGCAGGAAGCACGTCTTTGCAGGTTCGTCGGCCAGAACAAGCGCGGTGGCGGCGCCCGCGGCCACAGCGATCACACCGGCCCAGTTCTCCACCTCACAGGCGCGGTCATAGTCATCACGGCCATCGGTACTGCCAAGGACGGAACTGTCCTCCGCGCATCCACCCCAGTCGTTCACAGAGGACCCCGGAATGACGATCAAGGGGCCGCCCATCGACCGTACCCACACCAGCCCAGCACGGTCACAGCGATCGGCGTCGTGAGAAGCATCCACGCGCGCAGTCTGCCGCCCCCTACTGACACCGCCCGGAGGCCGGGAACCTGGTCGGCCGACCCAGTCACTCACCATTCGACGTTACGCGCTGAAGGTTCGATGTCACAGGACACCTACTGAGGTTGAACTTGTGGTCTCGTCGGGGCTGACGGCTCCTCGTCCGTGCGGTATCACCCGTGCATGCGGTATCCACATGGGGGCGGGCCGACCCCCGAACGGCAGCAGTTCCGTGAGGATTTGCGGCTCAAAGCAGCGAAGCAGTTCGCCCGGGGTGAGGCGAGTTCGGTGATCGCCAAGGGCTTGCGGGTCAGTGTCCGCTCGGTGCAGCGGTGGCGGCGGATGTGGAACGAGGGAGGTCCGCGGGCTCTGCGATCGCAGGGGCCGGCGTCGCTCCCGAGGCTGAGCGAGAAGCAGTTCGCGCAGCTGGAGGCGGAGCTGACCAAGGGGCCAGCTGCCCACGGCTGGGAGGTCCAGCGATGGACGCTCGCGCGGATCAAGACGCCGATCGGCCGACGCTTCCACATGAGCTACACCATCCAGGGCGTGCGGAAACTGTTGGTGCGTAACGGCTGGTCCTGCCAGGTCCCGGCCCGACGCGCGAACGAGCGGGACGACCGCGCGGTGGCCGGGTGGGTCATGGAGGTGTGGCCCTGCGCGGAAGACTCGCGGCGGCGAGTGGAGCCTGGCTGGTCTTCGAGGACGAGGCCGGATTCCCCATGACGCCGCCGCAGGCCAGGACCTGGTCACAGCGCGGAGGGGCCCCGGTGGTGAGGGTCCGCGGCCGGTCCCGCAGACGGGTCTCCATCGCCGCGCTGACCTGCTGCAAACCCGGCCACCGGTCTCGGCTGATCTACCGGCCGCGCCGGGACGACGGCCAACGCGACGGACGCAAAAGCTTCTCCTGGCGCGACTACCGGGACCTGCTGATCGCCGCCCACCAGCAACTCGACGGCCCGATCGTCCTCGCCTGGGACAACCTCAACGCCCACAAGGCAGCCGGCGTGCGGCAGTGGGCGGCAGCCCGGGAGTGGCTGACCATCTACCACCTTCCGCCCTACGCACCCGACCTCAACTCCGTCGAAGGGATCTGGTCGCTGCTGTGACGCGGCTGTCTCCAACGTCGCCTTCAGCACACCCGAACACCTGGTCCAGCGCATCCGACGCGGCCTACGGCACATCCAGTACCGCAGCTACCTCATAGACGGCTGTCTCGCCGAGACCGGCCTGACCATGAGACCCACCTGAGTAGCCCAGCAACACCACGAGTTCAATCCCAGTCGCCCTGTGAACGGTCATGGTCGGTGATGGCCGCCACTTTCCCGGCCATCCGTCTGCCACCCCTGGATGCACGGGACGTGAACCAGGTAGGCGATCATCGTGTGATGCATACAGCTATGTGGCCGACGCTCCCGGACGCGGAACGGGATCAGTGGGTTTACCTCCCAGGGCAGGCCCTGGGGCCGCTGCGCATGGATATGCATCGCGAGGAGGTCATCGCGGCTCTGGCCGCGCATGGGTTTGCTACGCAGTCCGACGGGCGTATCGAGGGGTGTGGTTTTGTACATTTCGCCAAGGAAGGCAGCCCGGTAATCAAGGCGGCGGTGGAGTGCTACTTCCACGACGACGGGGAACTGGCCTACGTCCTCATCGACGGCCGGTTTGGCCCACAGGTGGCCTGTCAGGGGATTCGGCTCATCGGCCGTGTGCCGTCGCAGCTCGCGCGGGAGATGGAGGACTACGCAAGCGAACACGACACCGGCATCTGGTTCAGTTACGGCGGCGACTGCTTCTGCGACGGCTTCCAGCTCGAAATCGGCGCGCAGCGTGCCGGCGACCACGTCGTGTCATGGGCCTTGTTCTTCATTGCTGGAGAAGATCCCTCCATCACGCGTGACGCCGCGCCCGCTGCGATCTGGCACCGCTGGTAGACGACATCACGAGTTCAACCTCAGTAGGAGTTCTTGGAAGCCGTTGCTGTACCGGTCATGGAGTCTGTCGATCGAACGGGAGTCTCGATCGTGTGATCGCGGGCCTTGCCCGGCATGAGAGCAGAGCCTGGCGGTATGCGGGGAAAATCCAGGGGAGCGGACGGCCACGCGCTGCTACGGTCGGGCGCCATGAGCTGGCTTCCCGATGACTTCGTCCACCCCGTCCTGGTACCGCTGCCGGGCGGTGGTCACCACCTGCGGCCGATCCGGGAGGCGGACACCCCGCTCGACTACCCGGCTGTGATGGGTTCGCGCGAGCGGCTGTGGACCATTTTCGGTCCGGCCTGGGGCTGGCCCGCGGACACCATGACCTACGAGGCCGACCAGGCCGACCTTTTGCGGCACGAGAAGGAGATCGCCGCGCACCAGTCCTTCAACTACGCGCTGTTCGACGCGGCGGAGACAGTTCTGCTCGGCTGTGTCTACATCGACCCGCCGACGAGGGCCGGCGCGGACGGCGAGATCTCCTGGTGGGTGGTGGACGAGCTGGTGGGCAGCAAGGTCGAGCAGGCCCTCGACGCGTTGGTGCCGCAGTGGATCGCCGCCGACTGGCCGTTCGAACAGCCGCGCTTCCTCGGCCGTGAGATCTCCTGGTCGGACTGGCTCGCCCTGCCGCAGCATCCCGACACGTAAGTGGTTGTCACCCGTACCGATCTCGAAGGCTGTCGGTCGAACGGGATGGCAGTTGTTGGACGCGATCAGCTACCTGGTCTCGGGCGGGATCTCGTGGCGGGCGATGCCCGCGGACGTCCCCGATTGGGGCCGGGTATGCGCCAGTGAAGCGATGATCCGGTGGTCGATGGTCACGCGGATGAGCCGGCGTCTGGCGCGGCCTCGGGCCACTGACCGGCACTGAATGCCTCCGACGCTTCCAGGAGGAGCCACCCGCCCTCCCCCAGGCGCCGGGCTTTCGACCGCAGCCCCTCGACCTTCGCCGACGTCACGTCAAGGCCCAGCTCCACCGCGATCTCCTTGGCCCGAAGCGGTCTGTGACCCGTGGTTCGCTGCTGTTCCAGCACACCCAGAATGCGCTGATAGTCCGACGCCAGAACCGTCACCGGCAGCCCTTCCCGCCAGGGCGGCACCGTCGAGCCCGGCACCGGCGCGAGCGACAGCACCGCTTTCTCCTCGGCCTCGGTCCCGGCGGTGGTCTCGGCAGCCGAGCCTGCCAGGCCTCGACCAGCTCTTCCCGTGCGATCGCCCGTCCAGCTCGATCTCGGCGGCCTCCAACAACCGAGCCAACCGGGCGACTTCCTCCTGTAGTCCTTCCACCCGCACACGCGCCGCTGTCTCCCGCTCCTCCAGCCTTCCCAGCACCGACGCCATCGCGTTTCGGCGTCTTGATTCCGCTCCGTGAGCGAGGGGTGCCCTCTCTCATTCCGCGCTACCATGCCTGACCAGCAGAAATCAGCGGATCACGTTCGGTTGAAATACGGTTTCTGAGGACAAGCCGGCAGGGCATCAGTCAGTGCCTGAGCCACGGCCTCCGGAACCTGAGTATCAGCATCGGTGTCAGTGCCTGCTGTCATCCTTCGTCGGTGATCAACGAGTACGAGAAGCTACTGGCAGGGTTGGACGATGTGGACTGGGCCGGCCTGTCGCATGCCTACAGGTCGGCGCATGACGTTCCAGGGCATCTACGTGCCCTGTGCGGGAGTGACGATGAGGCGCGGGAGCAGGCGTTCATCAGCCTGTTCAGCAGCATTTTTCATCAGGGCTCGCGGTATTCGGCCTCTCCGGTCACCGTGCCGTTTCTCGCGAGGATCGCCATTGCGGGGCCTGCGGCCGCCCGCGAGGACACGATGCTGCTGCTCACCCGCCTGGCTGTGGATTGGCACGACGAGTACGACGTGACCACCGGTATCAACGTGGCCGGATGGCGTGCGGCCGCGGCGGAGTGCGGGCCGGCGGAGCTTCTGCCGTGGTACGAGGAGCAGCTGGCCGTCGAGACGGATCCCGACAAGCGCGCACAGCTGCAGGAGGCGCGGGACTGGGTGGCGGCCGGCAACTCGCCCGACTCCCGGTGGTCGGCGCTGCAGGCATACGACGCGGTCCTCGCTGAACTTCCCGGCCTTCTCGTCCTGCTTGACGACGATGACGCCTGTCTGCGGACCCGGATCGCCTACCTCCTGGCCTGGTTCCCCGAATTCTCCGCTACCGCCTTGCCCCGCCTCATGATCCTTGCCGCACACGACAAGAACCCGGTCACTGCAGCCACTGCGTTGCTCGCCGCCGGCCTCGTCGGCCCCCCTTCCACGGTCGAGGACATCACCCCGTACCTGGATGCCGCAGACCCGCTGATGCGGTGGGCCGCGGCCACCGCCCTCGTCCGCCTCGCGGGCCTCGACGAAGCGCCCGTCGACCCCGACCTGCTCGGCAGGGCCGTCACGGAACTCACCGCCGCAGCCCACAGCACGTTCGATCAGGTGACCGACTACTCCGAAGGCGATCTTCACGGCCATATCGAACGCACCCTCCACGATCTCCCGCCCACCTCAGACCCGGCCGCCGCGCGCGAGGCGCTCGACGCGTGCCTGCCCCGCATCGCCCGGGACCGCTCCGGATCCCGCACCCGCAAGGCCATCGAGCAACTCTTCCCCGCTCCGCAACCCCATCCCGCCCCTCGCTACGCCGACCTGACAGTGGCGCAGCAGCAACTGCTGGACGGTCTCGCCGGCCATCAGCACGCCTGGGTCATCCGCTCGTCCGCCGACCGGCTGGGTGAACTCGGCCTTCCGTGCTCGCAGGCAGCCCTGCAGTCCTTCGTCGGCGCGCACCGCACAGCCTGAAGCCCCGCAGCCGGGTGTTTTTCTCGAAGATCTGCTCGGCTCGGCGGTAGGGGAGTCGGGTGCGGGCGGTCTCCGGGTACGCGTTGTGCGTCGGTGTGTTCGGGCCGGGGCCTTGGGGTCGGTGAGGATCAGTGGGCCGCGGGTGCGGTGGGCGATGAGGCGGGGGAGTGGGTGGGCAGTGCCGGACTGCCAGTGAATCCACTCGGTCGCCCCGCCGTTGGCGGTGATCCTGCCGCGCTTGTCCTGCGGGTAGAGGTCTTCCGTCTTTCACGTTGAGGCACAGTTCCTCGGCGGCCCGTGCGGCGGACGGCGAGGCTGGTGGCGCTTGTCGCGCGATCCTCCCACCGGGCGGCGGGTCAGGGCGAGGCCGTCGGCGCGGTCGAGCCAGGCCGGGATTCCTCCGGGTCGGGCACGGACACGTTCGTACTCCGAGCCGGCCTGGTCAGGGCCGCGGATCCTGACCCCGTGGAGCAGGCCGTGCCTCTCGCACATCGGGCATTACCTCCACGCAGGGGTGGCCCGCCTTATCTGACCTGCGTTTCTAGTGGTGGGTCACTGTCTGGGTCGCTGTTCCGGCGATTGCCCGTGGCTGGCGTCTCCGGGGGGTGGGCACCGGAAGGGCAGGGTGAGGACATGGACCCGTTTGCGGGTGGGGGCGTGGCGGCTGTTGCCACGAGCCCGCGAAGTACTCCGGAGCTGGTCGGGATCGAGAGGGGGTGGGGCCATCGGCTTGGCGGTCCCGCCGGCCTTGGCGGCGGGTCAGTGGCGGGTGACTTGCACCATGCGGATGGTGTGGGAGGTTTCTTCTTCCAGGGCCCATCCGTGGTCTACGAGGAGCGTCTCAAGCCGCTGTATGGCTTCCTCGAGTCCGTCGTGGTCGCCCAGGAGGGCTAGGGTCTGTTGCGAAAGTAGATCTTGGTCGTGAATGATCACTTCTTGTGGGGCGCGGTGATCTGACGAATGGCCAGTGGGCCCGGCTGGAGCCGTTGTTGCCGAAGGGCGTCAAGCCGGGCCGTCCACGGGTGTGGACGCGGCGGCAGCTGATAGACGGCATACGGTGGCGGACCCGTACTGGTGCTCCGTGGCGTGATGTGCCCGAGCG
Source organism: Streptomyces sp. SJL17-4 (assembly GCF_036826855.1). Taxonomy (NCBI): domain Bacteria; kingdom Bacillati; phylum Actinomycetota; class Actinomycetes; order Kitasatosporales; family Streptomycetaceae; genus Streptomyces; species Streptomyces sp. SJL17-4. The sequence goes on from NZ_CP104578.1 coordinate 8,405,555, forward strand.
CTACGGCCCGTGGGACCGGGTCTATGACCTGTTCCGGCGCTGGCAGCGCAATGGTACCTGGGCCCTGATCGTCACCCAGCGCCAGGCCGAGGCGGACGCGAAGGGCCTGATCCCCTGGGAGGTGAACGTCGACTCCACGGTCTGCCGGGCCCACCAGCACGCCGCCGGGCGGCGAAAAGGGGGATCTCCAGAAGGAGCCGCCCGGCGGCATTGCCGTCGAGCCGGCCGACCACGGTCTCGGTCGGTCCGGCGGCGGGCTGACCAGCAAAATCCACCTGGCAGTCGAGCAGGGGCAGAAGCCGCTGGCGGTGATGATCACGGCCGGTCAGCGGGGTGATTCCCCGCAGTTCGAGTCGGTCCTGGAAGCGATCCGGGTCCCCCGGCTGGGCCTCGGGCGGCCGTGCAAGCGCCCGGACCGAGTGCGTGCCGATAAGGCGTACGACTCCCGTAGCAACCGGGCCTACCTGCGCCGACGCGGGATCAAGGCGACGATCCCAGTGCCCTCGGACCGGGTCCGAAACCGCCAGAAGCTCGGCTCCCGGGGCGGCCGGCCGCCGAAGTTCGACAAGACCGACTACAAGCAGCGGCATGCCGTCGAGTGCGGGATCAACCGTCTCAAGCGCCAACGTGCCGTGGCGACAAGGTACGACAAACTTGCCGTCCGCGACGAGGCGACTGTATTGGTCGCAGTCCTCAACGAGTGGCTGTGACCAGCGGATTTGCAGTCGGTCTCAGTGTGTCGGCGCGGACCCGGCGCAGGCGTCGGCGATAGCCTGAGTGTCCCAGTAGAACGGACGGACCTCGGTGATCTGCCCGTCCTTGACCGTGATCGTTTGCAGGATTGGGAAGCTGAGTTCACGGCCGGTCGCACGAGCGCGAGCACGGACCTGAGTGAGCACGACCGCAGTCTCACCGGTGGCAAGAAACTCCTGCTCCACCATGTCGAATGTCTCCCACACTTGTCCCATCGTGAGGAAGAACTGCGTCATTCCTTTGTGCCCACGCCAAGTACCTCCGTATGGCAGAGCATCCGCCTGGTGCAGCTCGACATTCAACGCGAAGAAGGGGGCGAGCACGTTGAACGAAGCCTCGCCAGGGCCTCCGGCCGCCAGGTACTCGGCCTCAGCCGCATACATGCCGGTGAGGACTGTCACTGAGTCTGTAGTGGATGACATCGTCATGGCGCCAGCATGATCAGCAAAGGCGCATCTCGCTCGCGGAAATCAGACATCGTTGTGCGACACGGTCAGCGCTTTGGCAACACCCTTGAGGCCGTGTGTCGAAAGTGGATCTTGGATTGTGCATGATCACGGTTCATGGGTCGGGGAGATCTCACGGACGAGCAGTGGGCGGTGCTGGAGCCGTTGTTGCCGAAGGGCACCAAGGTGGGCCGGCTGCCCGTCTGGTCTCGGCGGCGGTTGATCGATGGCATATGGTTTCGGGTCCGGACTGGTGTTCCGTGGCGTGACGTACCTGTCGAGTATGGGCCGTGGGGCCGGGTCTACGACTTGTTTCGCCGGTGGCAGTGGAAGGGCATCTGGCACTGGGTCCTGACTCGGCTGCAGTCTTTGGCCGATGCGAAGGGGGCGATCACGTGGGACCTGAGCGTCGATTCCACTGTCTGTCGTGCTCATCAGCATGCGGCCGGGGCCCGCAAGCAGGCTGACCTGCAGAAGGAAGCGCCGGGCGGCGTGTTCACCGAGCCCGATGATCACGGACTGGGTCGCTCACGCGGCGGGTTCACCACCAAGCTGCACCTGGCTGTTGAGCAGGGCCAGAAGCCCATGGCGATCGTGATCACGGCCGGGCAGCGCGGCGACTCGCCGCAATTCGAACGGATGCTGGAGAAGGCCCGGGTGCCCCGCATCGGTCCAGGCCGGCCACGTGTCCGCCCCGATCGGGTGCGGGCGGACAAGGCGTACGCCTCCCGCAGGAACCGGTCCTACCTGCGCCGCCGCGGGATCCGCTGCACCATCCCGGACAAGGCCGACCAGGCGCGCAACCGCCGAAAGCTCGGCGCCCGCGGCGGAAGGCCGCCGCGCTTCGACCGGGTCGACTACCGCGAACGCCATGCGGTCGAGTGCGGGATCAACCGCCCCAAAAGGCACCGGGCGGTCGCCACCCGATTCGGCAAACTCGCCGTCCGCTTCGAAGCCACCGTCGTTGTCGCCGCGATCGGAGAATGGCTGTGACCGACGGAGCTGCCGATGCTGCCTACTCGCGTCGGCCATACCCTCGCCGACGATCACAGCCAGCCGGCCCAGCCGAAAGTTAAGAGGTAAGCGCGCTTGACCGCGGCCCACCTGCGGCGACCGCCACCGACAACCGCGATAAGGGCGACGGTGAACCAGAACGCAACCGCTCCGCCAGCGATCAGAGCCCATACGTTGCAGCCAATCGCAGCGAATAAGACCACGATGAAGAGCGTAATGGCGAGCCCGGCATGGGCACCGCCGATGCTCACGCGGAACATCGCGCGCATGGCGCGGCGGTCCTCCGCGTAGACCTTCTCGTAAGCGTTCAGCTCTCGCCCTGGACCGTCCTGCTTCCCCATACCCCGCTCCACGAGCCCCCTCAACACCCTGGCCAAGCCGAGTCCGGCAATCCCATGGACGCTCTGGCCCGCCACAACGTTGCCTCTCAGCGACTCTCGACACACGGCCTAGTGCGCGGAAGCGGTGGCGCCAGAGTTCTTCGCGTTCCCGGGCGACTTCGAGGCCGCGCCGGGCGGCCCAGAGTGCGCCTGGGCCGTCTCCGGTTTCGAGGTACCAGTTCGCCAGCAGGCTGGAGCTGTTGACGACCTTGTCGTTGACGTCTTCGATGATTGGTTCGGCCCAACTGTAGTAGGTGGTGTTGACGCCGGTGAAGGGGCTGCCGCGTACCAACTCGAGTGCGCGGCGGAGCAGGGCCTGGCCTTGGTTGCGGGGAACTTGGAGAGCGATGTCGTGGAGGAGCTGGAACTGGATCCAGTCGCATTCCGCTCCTACGAGGCGGTGGCCTTCGGCGTGTTTGGTCATGCGGCGGAAGTAGGGCTGGCCTTCATCGTCGAGGCCGAGCCACCGTCGTACATCGCGCAGGCGGGTGTTGCGGGCTTTGGGGTTGGCCAGCCCGCCGTGGGGTGAGAGGACTTCGTCGATCGGGGGGGTGTCGCGCCGGGGTGCAGGACGAGGAACGCGGAGAGTTCCGTGGCCCGGGTGTGGCGGTTGGAGTCGACGGTGCCGCGGGCCCCGGTGACGTCAACCGCGCCCAGGATGCTGACCACTGGCCGGTGCTGGGGGAAGACGACGTCCGCTTGCTCTGTCCCGGGTGAGCCGGCGGGCCCAGGGGTGGTGCCGGGGGCTGGGGTGGGGGAGTGGGCGGGACGGGACTGGGCAGCCGGACACTGATCTGTGGCAGGGCCCGCGAGGAGGGCAGGACAACCTGCCCTGGCGCCGTGGAGGCAGGCAGCACCGGCACTACAGGAACAACGCCGGCGCTGCGAACCGTGGCGACGGCAGCGGACGAGGAAGGACTGACGGTCACCGATGCCTCGGGAACCGTTTCGCCGCCGCCCTCGGTCCCCTCCTCTTCCTCTTCCTCCTCTTCTTCACCCGCGTCTTCAGGGTCCTCATCGAGATCAGCGAGGAGTGACAGCAGATTCGGCGTCGCCCCGCCTGTATCGGAGCCTGGCACTGGTGAGGGGGGCGGAGGCGGTGGTGGGTTCGAGGCCGGGGAGGAGTTTGGCCAGGGGGACTCGTTCTGCGGCGGGTACGCCGGTGGGGGAGCCCGCTGTCACCGCGAGTGTGAGGATGTCGGCGTATTCGTCGTCGCTGCACATCGACAGCACAAAGTGCAGCGTGGTGTTCGGCACCGCGAGGACGGGGGCGTCGGTGTCGATCTTTCACACCTCGTTGGCTGCCGCACGGGCGGGCTGGGCACCGCTGGTGATCACCGCGGTGGACGACAGCGGCTCGGCGTCCAGGATGTCGTCGAGCCGGCTGACGGCTCCGGGAGCCGGGCAGGTGTCGAGATCGGAGAGCACCACCAGGGGCGGGAACTCCTCGGCGTTATCCGACACACGGGCGTGAAACAGATCCGGCAGATCCACATCAGCCATCAGCCGCTGCTGGTCGGCATGGTGCGCACCCGCTGCAGTCGCAGCTGATGCGAGGTCTGGATGCGGCTGGACCCGCTGGGCGTCGAGAAGAGACAGACCCGGGGCCGTGTCCCCACCCGCGACCACGGCATCGACCTGCCCGAGCGCAGACAAAGCCGGCGAGATACCCAGGGTGCGCAGCATCTGCAGGCGGCGGCTTCCCGTCAGGTGCAGCGCACCGAACTCCTCCACGTCGACGAGGAGGACGCTGCCGCCTGTGTCTTCCCCCAGCGGTACGAGCCCCGGGTACGGAGCGGCGACCTCGGCAACATCGTCGCTGCCCAGGAGCTCGGTGGAGCCGGCCGGGCGCCACCACACCCCTGACCGGACCTGGACGGTAGTGAACGGAGCCACCGCGTCCAGCGGGCTCATCCCTTCACTGCTGACCGCGGTCTCGGACAGGTGCAGCAGCACGCCCCCGGCACCCAGCTGAACCGCGGCCAGAGGCGGCAGCGCCCGTTCCTCAGCAGCAAGGTGGCAGGCGAGCCTACGCAACGCCGTGTCCAACAGCAGCAGTTCCGCAGTCGAGTTCACGCTGCGCAGCGCCTGCTCGGTGACCGCTGCATGACCAGCGGGCATCGCGATGGCTGTGCCGTTGTCGCGTCGGCGCCGCTGCAGGGTGCGCCGCCGCCGGAGCATCAGCACGACGCCACTGGCGACCAGAGTGCCCCCTGCCGAGGACAGGAGGGTGCTCATGGCGGAGTCGTTGGCTTTGTGATCGACGGCGGGCGCTGGGGTGCTCGTGGTGCTGGGGTGGGGACGGGGCTGCTCGGGGCCTGGGTGGTGGGGGAGGGAGACGGGGGCCGACGAGGGTCCTTCCTGAGGCCGCTGTTCGCGTCCATCCGTCCCGAAATCGCGAGGAAGGTGGGGGCCGGCCGATGTCAGTAGCGGTTGTCCTGGTCGGCCGTATGTCCTGCGAGTCAGCTCGGTTGTCCCTCGTTTCACGAACTGGACCGGCAGCTGAAGCTGCTGTGCCCGCTCGGATGGCCGGCGGGGACAACGTGCGTCGATCGCCCTCGAACCAGCGGGTGCGCGAGCCCCGTCCCTCGACGACCCAGGTCGCTTGGGCAGCAAGCTGCATGATCCGAAAGTTGCGCGGGGGCTGCCTGTGGTCGTCGGGGTGTCCGCCGCGGACGTCAACGATGTCCGGGTGCTCCGCCCGCTCCCTCGGGATGAGGGTTGTCCGCTCACGCCGCGTCCCCCGTCGGCGACACCTCAGCAAGGTCCGGGTACGCCCGCGTACGACTCGGCAGGCAACCTGGCGTGGCTGCCCGCGGGCGCAGCATTCCTCCACGGATCGCCCTTTGCCGGGCGTGGAGTCCTTCGAACGTCTCGGAAGACACCGGTCGAAGACCGAGAGGCCGGTCTGGCTCTTCGGATGTCACTGGCCGGCCGTCAGCCGTGAATGCAAGGGCCATTCCTCGTCTCATCTCTCCCCGGGTGGACGCAATGAGAGAGGGGGCACCATCTTTCTCCTGCTCGAGGCGTGGGGGAGGGCTGAGAGGAGGAGCGGGGTTTCAATGGTCCGTCCTGCTTCGTGTCTTGGCCCTGTAACGGTAGGAAAGCTCGAGGATTCATTTGCAGGGTGGAGGTCGGGGCTGGCTCGGGCAATGCACTGTGAGTGCCGTGTGGGCAGGGCTAAGTCTTCGATGAGGCACTGCGTCAGAAAGCCCGGTTCGTAAGGGTTCTGGCCATCCACAGGTTGATCATCCAATGATGGCGTTCGCAAAGTACCGGTTGAGGTAATGGCCCGGCGCGGCCCGGCGCTTTCGGCCTCGGGTTCCACTCGCAGTTCCCGGCGGCCTCGGGTGAGGTCACCGCCGTACGCGATCGTGCGCCGGGTCCCGCGGATTGCGTGGACATGGGGTGACTGAAGGGCGAGTCTGGTTCTGGTGTGAACTCGTCAACGGATCGCGGGCGGTGAGGGGAACGGCAGCGGCCCCCGCTCCGGTCAGGAAGAGGGGGCCGCCTTTGTGCACTCGATGGGACTCGTCCCGTGAACCTGCCGTTCTGGCGTTGGCGCGCCAGGGGGCAGAAAGCTGCTACATGCCGCTCACATACTCGAGCAGCTGCTTCCCGGTATGGATGATCCAGTCCGAGATGTCGTCGGCGAACAGCATCGTGATGATGTCGAGCGCCTTGGACCGCTTCTCACGGTTCTTGCCCCGGCTCTCCGCCGGCTTCTCCTCCTCCCCTTCCGGGGTGGGGGGCTCGCCGTCGTAGTCGCCGGTACCGCTCATTCAGTTGTCCTTCCGGACCCCGTGTCCCACCAGGAAAGCCGGGCCACGGGTGAACCACGGCCCTCCCGGATCGACGCGGAGCGTAGTCACACTCTACAGGCGGTGGGCAGCTCGATCGTTCCCGCGACGTCAACTGCGCTCCAGGGGTGAATCCTTCGAGGTCTGACCAGGCAATTCCTCACCTGTGAGGCTGGGATGGAGCTCCAGATCGCGTACGGAAGCAGTGCTTCCGTGCCGTTGGTGGTGCGCGTGTCGAGTTGAAGGGGCCGCCGCGTGAGGCGTATCGGCGCGAAAGGGCGCCGCGCCGGCCCCCCTCGCGCGGCGGCTCCGCTCTTTCGCGGTGACGGCGCCGAGGTGCCGCCACCCGGGCGAGATCGAACTTCTATACGAATCGGCTTTGATCTCGTCCGCCGGGCGGTCAGGCGGGCCGCGCACGCGGGGCGCCCCGGCGATGTGGGACCGGGCATGCGAAAGGCCCCACCTGACCCGGCCTCATGCCGCATAGGCCCATTTGCTTTGGTTAATCGTTGCGGGTTGGGTAAGCGGTCTCCCGTTCGCGAGTCGATCCGGATTCTGCTGGCCGCGCCTCTGGAGGGGACTCGATGGCGAAGTATTGTTCGCCGACGTGTGCCTGGCGCTCCGTCACATGACTGTGGGCGGTATGAGATGGGCCGAAGCTGTTTCCCGTCCGCGGTGGAAGCGAAGAGCGCCGGCGGATTGCCACGGACCGGTGCCGGTGATTCTCGGCCCGTTGCCCAGAGGAAGGTCTGTTCCGCTTCGGCCCGGGAATGTGCCAGAGTAAGAGCGAGGTAGGGGCGTCATCTTGTCCACGCATTTATCCGGGGGCTGTTCTCCGCGTGACGATCCATCGTGGAAGTTCTTTGACGCTGCATCACGAGAGTCGCCTTCGAGTCGCTGGGGACAGGCGATGACGGGCATCCGAGCCGGCACAGCTCCAGCTCCAGCTCCAGCTCCAGTTCCAGCTGCAGCTCTCGCTGCGCCCTGGCCGAAGCCGCAGTCGGCGTACCAGTGTCCGTGTGCGCCGCTCGTAGCGTGCTCACCAGAGGGTGGCCCCCGGACCGGAGAGGTGCCTGGGTGGGTTCGTGACCTCTGCCGCCTACCGCTGGCGGCAGAGGTGAGGGTGTGCTTGAGGCCTGCTGCCCGCGTTCGTCCCGGCCGGTGACAGGCAGCCCGGAGTGTCCAGGCGCCGGTGAAAGGGACCTGCCGCGCGACGCTTGCCGCAGGCCGGCTCGAGCAGTCAAGCCGTCCTCAGCTGTGATGGCCATTTGCCTCGTGCCACTGCCGTCAGACGTCGCACTCGACGGTGAAAGTCTCTGCGACTGTCCTGCGCCCGGCGCATCACCGGTTGGCAGATGCCCGCTGTACGGCTGCGGATGCCGTGGAGTGCGAAGCGCTGGTTCTGGCCGCGGCAACACACAGGGGCGGTGCGCTGGGAACGACATCCAGAAGGCTGCTGCCTCGGTAACGGCCCGTACCGCTGACGCAGCGTTCGCAGGGCGAAACCGTGTACGTCGATGCGACAGCAACACAGCAACACACCAACGCAGCAACCTGAGCGCAGAAGCGCTCTGCGTAACGCTCTGACCAGCCCAGAAACGCACTCTGCCCCCTGGCGCGCCAACGCCAAGAGGGCAGGTTAACGGGACGAGTCCCATCGAGTGCAGCGGCTCCTTCTTCTTTGACCGGAGCAGGAGCCGTTGTCGTTGCTTACCACTGTAGGCGAGCCTGCAGAGGTAGATACACCGTAACGCACTGGGCGATGCCCTCTCCACTTCCTCTGCCTTGCTCTCAGTCCTTCCTCCAGTGGTTACTCTTCACGCCACTCACTGCAGAAGGTGCGGGGACCTCCGGGGAAGCATGTTGTGATCCTCGTTCCATACAGGGATCACAGGGATGTGGACTCATCCACGTGTGTCTTGACCTGCGCAGACACACCAGACAGTCATGGCCTGCTGGAGTGGGATCCCTGTACTGGGTTTTGTTCCACGGTGCCCCCAGGCAGGAACCGAGCCCCTCCCAAGAGGGTGGCTGCCTTCCGCGAGCGCACCTCTGCAGTTGCCTGACAGGCCCGTGTGAAGCAGCCTTCGGCGGGACGCCGGCTATTTGCGGCGCGCGCACTGTGACGGATCCGCAGGTCAGCCGATGTGTAGGCCTGAGTGTGCCTTCAGCCGCGGGCGGTGACCCCGGCCCGTGGCCAAGACAGTTTGTCTTCCCAGAAGTGATGCACAGGGAGCGCAAGCACCGCCTATACCGTGCGGCACAGAGATGGGAACAGGAAAGGGTCCTTGCTCATAGCTCTGTCTGAGCTCACCAGGGTTGTCGATGACAAGACCAGGCCGTTCGATGTGGACCCGCCCTGCCCACACGTGCCTGCCGGGCGACACCAGCGAACCATGAACGGGCCTTTCGTGCCGTCCCGGGTACATGGGGCCCCATGCGGGAGAGCCTGTTTGGGGGTGGCACGCCCAGAGATCGGGGAAAGGAAGCTGATGCCGCACAAGAGGTCGCGGCGTTGGTCGGCTGGCTGGCTGGCTGGCTGGCTGGCTGGCTGGCTGGCTGGCTGGCTGGCTGGCTGGGTGCCGCTGATCGGTCCTGAGGTGCCGACAATGTCAGCTGTGTGACTGGTCCGAGTGCGCGAGCGGCCCGCTGGTTCACGCAAGGCCTGCCAAAGAGCGCCAGGGTGAAGGGCTGCGTGGATGGCTACGGCGCTTCTGCTGCAGCAGCGGCAAGGCCCTGGCCTCTGCACTCGGTGAGGCTGTTTTCGATTGGGCACTGGCGGATCTGGCCTGGCTGCGTGGGCGCCTGAACGGTGTGAAGAGGGACCGGCGAGGGTGTGAGACGGAGTGCGGCAAAGCGGCCCGGGTCTGGGCCGAATCTTCGCATCTGTTGGACGGCCCACCGCGACCAGGGATCGGGCACGGATGCTTGAGAGAACAGGGTCCGTGCAGTCGACAGCATGGCCGGGGGAAGCACAACCGTTGAACACACGCCACCCCGCGTCCCCGGGGATGGTCCGCTCACTCGGAGGCGCTCTACAGGCCGCAGAATCTCTTGGGACGGTGGTTGTCCAGGACGGTCTTATTCGCCCCGGGTATCGGTTGCCTCTGGCCCCGTCGGCGTACACGCGAATGAACGTGCATGGCCGCGCACGGATGAACGTGCAGAGTTCCTGAGTTCCTGAGGTGCAGAGGTGCAGAGTTCCTGAGGTGCTGAGGTTCGGCATTCTGCTGTCTGTTGGTCGAGTTCGCAGAGATGGGGTGGCCGTGGTCCTGGATCCGCTGCGCCGGCTGGAACCGCGGCGTTTCGTGGCCTGGTCGAGTCCGGATCGATGAGCCTGACCGAGGTCGCCAAGGAGACGGGCCTGAACTGGCGGACGGTCAGCAAGGAAGTGGCAGTCGACGGACCCGCCTCGCCTCCGCGGCCGGTCGCCGAACGGCAGGTCGAGGGCAGGGGTGATTGATGAGTCGGCAGACCGAACGCGTACTTGCTCCGGCTGGTGCGCCCGCGGCCTTTGATGGCGTTCATCTGGTGGCGGTGTCTGTATCTGCGGTTTCGGGGCTTTGAGGAGTGTGAAGGCGGACCACAGCGATGTCTCGGACGGTGGACATCGTCTTAGAGGTCCTAACACAATGAGCTGTCGTCACCAGCAGGCGACGCACTGGGTGAGGTCTTCCGACAGGACAAGGATGAAGCGTCTCTGCGGTGCAGTGACGGTCGCCATGTAGACCTGAGCGGTTCCTGCGGCTTGAAGTCTGGTGACGGCTTCGGCGAGTCCGGGCCGAGGTGTGACGCCCGTGTCGAGCATGACTTCGTGCCGCCAGGACCAGGTGGCCCAGAGCTGTTCTGCGGAAGCCGTTTGGTTCAGGAAGACCTCGAAGTCCGCGCCTGCCTCCAGCTCGACCCGGGCTGCGCGGGCAGATGCGCTGCTGTCTTGGGACAGTGCTGATTGCAGGGCGTATCGGTTCATGCGATCAGTTTGCCGGGCCGGCCAAGGGACACCACCTGGCGGTGGGTGATCAGGCAACAGGCGAGCTTGAGGAAGGCTTCGTGGATGTCGGCTCGGCGTTCCCAGCGGACGCGGAGTCGTCTGAAGCCGTGGAGCCAGGCGAAGGTGCGCTCGACCACCCATCGGTAGGCGCCCAGGCCGCTGCCATGGGCTGTGCCGCGGCGGGCGATGACAGGGAGGATCCGGCGGGCCCGGACCTGGTCGCGGTAGATGTCGTGGTCGTAGCCTCGGTCGGCGAAGACCGACTCGGGCTTGCGGCGGGGCCGTCCAGGCCTGCCTCGGACTGGTGGGACGGCATCGAGCAGGGGCATGAGCTGGGTGACGTCGTTGCGGTTGCCGCCGGTGAGGATGACCGTGAGCGGGGTGCCGTGGCCGTCGGTGATCAGGTGGTGTTTGGAGCCGGCCCGTCCCCGGTCGACTGGCGACAAACCGGTCTGGAGCCCCCTTTTAACGCTCTGACGTGGCTGGAGTCGACGACCGCCCGCGACCAGTCGAGACGGGCCGCTGCGTTCAACTCGGCCAGCAGCACCTCATGCAGCTGCTGCCAAACTCCGGCCTCGTTCCAGCCCCGCAGCCGGCGCCAACACGTCATACCGGACCCGAAGCCGAACTCCTGTGGCAGGTGCTCCCACTGGACGCCGGTATGCAGCACGAACAGGATCCCGCACAGCACCTGCCGGTCCGGGACCGGCTTGCGACCCGGGTATCTGAACCGCCTCTCCCGCTTCGGCAGGAGCGGCTCGATCCGCTCCCCCAGGTCATCCGGCACGATCCACGGTGAAGCCCCCATAGCCCCGACAATGCCGAACCCGCCGACCGGACACGGCCACCAGGATCGATCCACCTCATTGTGTTAGGCGTTCTTAGGGGGGAGCTGGGCCAGGACTGGTTCGCCTGGTGCCAGCCGGCAGTGGTCAGGACGTGTGGGAGGAGCTTGATGGCTGTCTCGGTGGCAGGGGGTGCAGCCGGGGTGGTCTTCAGGGCCAGGTGCTGGATGGCGCGGTGGATACCCGTTCTGTTTGGGCGGGGGCAGGGAAGGATGGATCGGGATGGGATGGGGGTGGGGTGTGATGCCACCGCAGTCACCCTGGCTTCCCGTTCGCGTGGGGCTGTTCCCCGCTCACTCATCGCGGAAATCTCGTCCGAGGCCCTTGGCGGCGCGTGTGCGGTTGGTGGCGTTGAACTCGGCCGGTGTGGAGATGGGGGTTCGGTGTTGAGGGCGGTGGGTGTGTATCCGGCGGCCGGCCGTCATGTTCCGGGGGTGGCGGACGTCGCCGGCCTCCTCGGCGTTGGCCGAGGAGAGGGGGGCGGCGTCGGCGACCGGGTGTCCGAACTGTGGCCGGTTGGCCTTGTCCGGGGAGGCCGGAGTGTGATCGGTGGCTGTTCCTGTGCGTTTCACTGGCTGTGCGGACGCTGCGGGGCCTGCGGCTGCGGCGTTTGGGGGTTGGGGCCCCGGAAGCGGGCGAGTGTCTTCGTGAGGGTCTTCCACGGTGAAGGGTCGTGCTTGGCTGTTGCCGGGGATGCTGTCCGGGGGGCGTTGCTGTTGGTGGTCTCGGCGAGGGCGTCGAGGGCTGACTCGGCGGCTTCCCGGTACAGGTCGCAGGATGCTGTCATGGCTTCGAGCGCCTTGGCGTACCTGGTGACCATGGCCCGTGCGTGGGCCAGTTCTTCGGTGGGGGTGAGCAGGTGCCAGCCTTGGCGCAGCCGTGTCAGCGCCTGTTCCGCGCCGGCGGGCAGTGGCCGGGGCAGTGAGGCGAACTCCTTGATTTTGTCGAGGAGTTGGGTGGGTTCCGTGCCGTCCAGGATGACATTGCGGATGGTGAAGTAATCCGCGTCGTAGCCGGGGGCCTGTGGTGTCGGGGGCAGGATGACGGCGCCGCCGCGCGGTATCCCCACACCCAGCTCACGTTTGATCACGAAGTCGGCAATCAGTGCCTGTTCGGGTGTGGCCCGGTGTTCGACCACCCGGTGGCGCAGGCTCGGTGGCAAGAACGCCGTGACCGGCCGGCTTCCCAGGGCGTTCGGCGTCATCGCCTCGTGTACCACGACATGGATGAACCAGCTCTGCCGCGTGCAGGCCCGCAGCAGGCGGCGCAGGTCGTCGTCGTCTTTGGGCAGGTGGTTCGTCGTTCGCAGGCGTACGTTGTCCGTCTCGTGGTCCCAGGCGATCTGGTCGCTGTCGGGCCAGAACATGGTGGCTGGTGAGGGCCAGCTCGCTTCCCACGCCTGCTCGGCCTCGGCGGCGAGAACCCAGGTGACACCTTCGCTCTTCGTACGGCGCGACTCGGGCTCGTAGGTGGTCAGTTGCGCGCGTACGGCGACGTCGTCGGCGACGTGCCAGCGGGCTTCGAAGAGGCGGCGGGCCAACGGGCCGGGGTCGGCGGACTCGTCCCGGGGGTACAGGTCGGTGGAACGTGCCGCCTCGACGGGGTCGAGGTCCAGGAAGTCGTCGATCACCCGGGCCGCCTTGAGAGCGAGCAGGTTGCGCCGGACGTCCCGCTCGGGTTCGGGCCCGAGGTGACGCCCCCGCCCGAGCCAGGCGGTGTCGTGGACGGTGGTCGGTGAGGTGCTGTTGTTGTCCATGGAACCGTTCGGTGGGCGATGTGGGGCCCGACCAGTATGGTCCGCAGCCCGAGCGAGCCAAGCGGCACGCCGTATGCGCCGTCCGGCGAGGAGTCGGGGAGTGCCAGTGCCCGGCTGATGCCGTACCGGCGCGACGAGGCCCTCCTGGGGTGGTCCTCGTAGGGTGATTCCGAAGCGCTGATGACGCTGATCGATGGGCGGCCGCCGGCTCGTAGAGGAGCCGGGGATCGATACGGACGGCGCCATCGATGACGACGGCCTCGCCATCTCCCCGGACGGCAGGACCGCCGTGGTGCAGTACGGCACGTGTCGCAGTACGGCAACGGTGCGGTCGCCTGGAACACGGAGACCGGCGAGGAGCTGTGGCACCAGGCCGCCAACGAGGTGAGCATCATGCCGCACGCCGTTCCGTACGCCTGTCTGGACGGCGCCGGAGCCGCGCTCGCGCTGGGGTCAAGGACGAGGAATGTGGCCAATTCGATGGCATGGGTGCGCCGGTTGGAGTCGACGGTGCCGAGGGGCCCCGGTGGCTTCCGCCGTGCCCAGGGTGCTGATCACTGGCCGGTCCTGGGGAATTCGATGGTCGGTAGCTCCGCGCCGGGTGAGTCGGCGGGCCCCCGGGATGGTGGCGGGACTCTGGGACGGGGGAGTGGACGGGGCGGCCGGACACCTCCGAGCTCGTCGCCGACCCCGGCGGCGGCAGTGCTCTGCTCCGGCCGGCGGTCACCCGCATGAGCAGCACGGACGGAGCTCGCGATGCCTTCGAGTTCCCCCTTTTTCCTGCGTAGGGGCGGCCCCGTGGAGCCGGCGGGAGGGGATCGCTCCACTCGGCGGTTCCCTCGCCCTGACCCTCCTCACCCACGACCAGGACCTGGCAGCCCGCTGCGCCGCCGACCCCACCATCCGCGCCTTGCACGTCGGCCCCTGCCCACCTCCCGCACAACGGCTACCTGAGCGCCTTCCTCATGGACGCCAGGACCTCCGCCGACCAACTGGGCCGCCCACACCGGCGAACGGCCCGCAGACCTCCCCTGACGCGAGCCTTCGCCCCGTCGCATCCGGGTCAACTCCGGTTCCCGTCCGCGTCGCACGGCAGGGTGCCGTCGGGGTGGCCGGTGGCGTGGTCCTCGGAGATGTCCTGCGCGGTCTGCGCCATGGTTTCGTTGGTGATCTTGATCTGGCCGGAGAAAGGCGTGTCGATGTCCTCGATCAGGAGCAGGGAGCCGGTGAACAGCGCGGCGAGCACACACAGGAGGGTGAGGTGGGAGGGCCCGCGGTCGCGGGGGAGACCGAAGGCGAAGGCTCCGACGGTCGCTCCACGCCTCTGGCCCATGAGCGCTCCCCGATGGCCCGGCCGGCCGGAGCCGGGCCGGACCAACGAGGGGCGCTTCGTCCGCCAGGCCCTACCTGCCGGCCATGGGGCGAGGGGGCCGTGTCGTCCGGCTCGGTTCCGGCCTGAAGGTTCCCTGACCAGTACACGTCCCCTTGTGGAGGGGCGGCCGGCTGCCCGCGCTCGGGGGGTAGGGCCGCGCGGACGGTTCCCCCATCCTGGTCCAGGTCCAGGCGCCGGGCGAGCCCACGCCCAGAAGCAGTCACCCTCGATGGGCGGGACGGCCCGGCAGCCCGCCGGCAAAGCCCTGCGGCGCGCTCACGTCGTCCGAGATGATCCGCAGGACGTCGTCTACGAGCTGCTGCGGGTGCGCGGTCTTCAGGGTCGTGCTCAGGGTTTCATGGGTGCCGTAGACCGTGGAGTCGTCCGACAGCTCCCGGCCGTCCGACTCCCTGGTGAGCGACCATTCCGAGTCGCCGCGGTGGAAGTTGTACTCCTTGCCGGCAGCCAGGATTGTCACGTCGCAGCCACACCCGAACCCGCCGTCGGACTCAGGTTCGTACTCGCCGTCCGCGTGGCGGGTGTTCAGTGTCACCGCGTGGTCGTGCTGTTCGGCGAGCAGGGCCGCGACGGCCGCCACGGCTTCGTGGGCATCGGCGGGCACCGGAGCCGTGCCCGGGGCCGCGTGCAGCGCGCGCACGGTGGTGGAGGCGTGCCGGGCGACCAAACCGTGGATCTGTCCGGACACCGCCCGCAGTGTCGCCAGGGCATCACCCAGGTTTGCCGGCTGTCCGGGACCGGCCGCGGCGGGCACCACGGCCTCGCCGCGCTCGGCGACCCGCCCGACCGCCCGACCGAGCTCCTGGAGTGCGTCGGCGGTGTGTCGGAGCTGGACGAAGAGCGCGGAAGCAACCGTCGCGGCGTCCTGCGGGGTGTAGAGGGACCACGGACTCGACAGTGCTGTCACGACGGCCTCGGCGGTCTCCGCGCCCGCGCACACCATCTCCACCGAGTCCCGGGGATCACACATGCCGTACTCGACCGCGGTGCGCACCTCCGAGACGAGGTCGTTGGCGTCGTGGGCGGCCTGCTCGTGCAGGGCGCTGAAGGGGGCGTCGTCGTCGAAGCCGGCCACCGAGGCCTGGTTTGTGAGCATGCCCCGGATCCTCCCAGATGTGATGTCCGACCGGCCGGTGCTTGACCTGAACCTTGGTTGATGTTCGAGAGTTGTGCCATCGAACGGCGAGACAAGGAGATTCCGATGGAACAGCCCAAGATCCTGGTGACCGGCGCAACGGGAAGGGTCGGCGGCGCGGTGGTCGCCCAACTGCACGCGGCGGGGGTGCCCGTACGGGCGCTGGTGCGAGGGGAGGCCTCCTTCCCGCAGGGTGTGCAGGCGATACACGGTGATCTCGCTGATCCCGCGTCGCTGGGCGCGGCGCTGGAGGGCGTCGATGCGGTCTTCCTGGTGTGGCCGTTCCTGAGCGCCGAGGGCGCATCCGATGTGATCGACGCGATCGGGAAGCGCGCCCGGCGGGTGGTGTACCTGTCATCCGCCGGAGTCGGGAGCGAGAGGGAGAGGCCGGGCGAGGCGATCACCATGTTCCACACGGAGCTGGAGCGGCTGATCGAGGCATCGGGCCTGGAGTGGACGGCACTGCGGCCCACCGGGTTCGCGAGCAACACGCTGGGCTGGGCGGAGGAGGTCCGCACCACCGGCGTGGTGCGGGCGCCGCTGGCACGGCTGGCCCGCCCGCTGATCCACGAGGCGGACATGGCTGCGGTCGCCGTCCAGGCGCTGACGACTGACGCCTTGCTCGGCGCCCGCCCCCTGATCACCGGCCTCGAACTGATCACCCAGGAACGGCAGGTGGCGCTGATCAGTGAGGCGATCGGGCGACCAGTGCGGTTCGAGGAGGTCGCGCTGGACGAGGCCATCGAGCAGATGAAGGCCGCAGGCTATCCGGCAGAGCTGGTGGAGGCTGTGTTGCCGGCCCAGGTGGAGATGCTCGGCAATCCGGAACCGGTCAACGATGAAGTGGAGCGCATCACGGGCACGCCGGCCAAATCCTTCCGGGAGTGGGCGGTGGACCACGCGGCGGACTTCCGCTGAGAGGGACGTCAGTACGCCCCTGGCCACCAACGAAGCAAGTCACACCAGACCCCGCCACGGCAGGGGACCGGGGACCGGGGGCCGAGGGGCGGACACTGTCCACAGGCAAGGCCATCGTCTGCTTGGGACCGGATCCGCAGCCGCGGACAGATCACCCGCGGCCTCACCCTCGCCGTACACCTCGTCGGCGGGCCACCACCCAGCGCGCCAAACGCCTCCCGCCGCCCTCCGCCCTCCGCCCATCGACAAGTTGAACACCCAGTACGGCCACCGTGTGGTGGAGGGCGGGCACGCGGCAGTGGTGTCAGTTCAGGTGTCCGCCGAGACCGCCGCCCGGGGCGGTCGGTCTCGGCGGTGGGGACGGAGCCGTGGGCGGTGAGGGTGCGGGTGGGTCGGAAGAGGTCGCCGATCCAGCCGCGCTGTTCGACGTCGTCGGTCTGGACGGGGGCGAACGGCGTCTTCCACTTTGCCGCGCAGACTCCGAGAGGTTCTGCGCGGCGCTGTCAGGCCCGGCTATTGACTGCAGTGGATAGTGAAGTCGCCGGCCGTGGTCTCGCGGACGTACTTCTCCGCACCGGCCAGGAGAAGTAGCTGGTCGTTGGTGGCCTGACCGGCGTGCAGGCCGGGCTGGGCGACGATGGTGTGGAAGCGGGGTTCCAGCATGTGGGCCCGCTCGCGGGTCGCGAACAGCTTTCTGATGTCTCCGACGTCGTACGGCGAGATTCCGTTGTTGCGCTGGGCGTACTTCCCGGCGCGGTCGTTCAGATGCGCCAGCAGTTGCTGAGCCTTTCCAACCTCAGGTTGAGGCGTGGTGAAGGACGAGGACGGCCTTCACGATGTTGGTGATCCGGTTGGTGCTGCAGCGGAGCTTCTGTTGCAGGCGCCAGCCCTTCAGGGTGGCCATGGCGTGCTCGCCGAGGCACCGGATCTTGGCCTGAGTGTTGTTGTGACGCCGCCTCCATCCCTTGAGGCGGCGGCTCTGGAAGGGCACTCGCACGAGGTGGCCGGCGCCTTGGTACGCCTTGTCCACCCAGCACTTCAGCCCAGCAGCGGCGAGGGCATCGATGATTTCCGTGGGTACGGGCGGCAGTCAGGTCGCGGGTGGCTCCGGGCAGCGCGGGCGAAGCCCACAACAGACGCCCGAAGGGGTCGGTCAGGACCTGGACGTTCATGCCGTGCCGCTTGTGCTTACGGGAGTAATACGGGCTGTCGGCTGACAGCTCGCTGGTGGGGGAGTTCGTGCCGTCGTGGGGTGGCGCGGGAGTGGGTACGGTAAATAACGTGATCCTGCGCTTCAGGCATGCGCTTGGGTACGGTAAATAACGTGACCCTTGCTCATGCGCTTCGGGTGTGGTCGGTGGTGTGTCGGATGGTGTCTGGCTTTGTGGGGGTTGGGTTGTCCGGTGTGACGTGTCGGGCGGTGCGGGGGCTTGTGGGGGCGGTGGAGCGGGTGGCTCCTCGGGGTGGGGTGTGGGAGGAGCGATTGCCCGTGGTGGGGGTGAAGGTGTCGCGGGTGCGGGCGCGGCAGTTGTGGATGGTGGTGGGGATGTGGGAGCGGGCGTTGAGTTCGCAACGCCTGCGGGAGATCGGGGCCGGTCCGGTGCAGGGGCTGTTCGAGCGGCCCGTGTTGCGGGTGTTCTGGGACCTGGCGCGCGCGGGGGAGCTGCGTGCGCTGGAGCCCGGGCAGGGGCGTGAACGAGCCTTGCCAGTGGCGACGTTGCGGATCGTGCGGGACTGCCTGGGGATCATGGCGGGGCTGGTGGTGCCCGAGGGGGTCACGGTGTCGTTGCCTGTGGTGGAGCAGCCGGAACCCAAGGCGGTGGTACGGGTGGAGATGCTGGGGGAGGTGTACCGGGGACTGGTGGAGCTGGCCGCGGGGGGCCCTGTGGAGCGGGAGGGCAAGACGTTGTCCTTCCAGGACCGTACGCGGCTGCTGGCCATGGTGTGTCTCGTACTGGACACCGGCGCGCGATCGGGGGAGCTCGCGGCGCTGCGCCTGGACGATCTGCCGCCCGGCCGTCAGACCGTCGGGCTGCGGCGCCGGCAGCAGAAAGCGTCGCCGAACCGTGCCGAGGAGATCGCCGAACTCGCCGGAGTCGCACCGTCGTCGGCGCGTGCGGTGCTGTGGGGCCAGGGCCACCGGCTCTCCGAGTCGCTGCGCCGGCGTGTCGAAGCCGCCCGGGACCAGCTCGAGCCGCTGCCCGACACCGAGTGGTACGCGCTGCAGCCCGGCACCCAAGTGGCCCTGCGGCGCTGGTTCGAGGTGCGGGAACGGCTCGTGGAGCCCCTCCAAGGGGGACGTAACGCGCTGTGGGTCACGCTGGTCCCCACCAAGGCGGGGCCTCCCGGCATCACCCTGCGGCACCAGGGACTGACCCAGGCCTTCGCCCGCGGCATGACCGCGCTGAACTGGGTCATGGCCGGCCAGCCCGGCTGGGAGCCCATGCCGATCCGCATGGAGCAGCTGCGCCGCGCCCTCACCCCCGAACCCCTCCCCGTGCCCTTTACCGGCACCAGTAAATAACGTGACCCTTGCGCGCGGTCTGCTCCGCAGACTCATCGCGCCGTCGCTACGCGACGGTCGGCGGGTGCTTTCCCCGCCGCTCCGCGGCGAGTCCTGCACACACGTCTTCGCCGCTCCGCGGCGAAAGGGGGGGAGAAGAAGGGAGACGGAGATCTCTTCTGTTCCGATCGGTTCCGTCCTGGAGCGCTCCGCGCTCCGGGGGGCGCGGAGCGGGTGCCGGACTTTGATGCCGGGTGCGCCATGTTGGTGGGTTCCCCCGTTGGTGGGTTCCCCCTTTCCCCTGTGGGGGTGATGGGGGTGAGTTGAGGTACTGAGGGGTGAGTGGCCGGCCCTGGGGCGGTCGTGGCCGGTTCCCGGGTGGGCGTTTTGGGGCGGCCGCTCGGACCGTTTCGGTAGGCGGGTCAGACGGGCAGTGCACGGGCAGTGCCGCGGGCTCCGCGTTGGCGCGCTCGCCGATCAGGGCGGTGACGTGACCGGCGGCAGCCAGGTCGTCGGCGGGGGTCCTGCCGCAGCTGCGGGGGAGACGGGGCCTCCTGCGCACCGGTGACCGCGAGCAGTCCGCCGCCCGCGCCGTCCGTGGCGCGTACCTGTTGGGCCCGGACGTGCTCCAGGGCGCCGCGCGGGTGGGCGTACAGTGCCGGTGTGTGGTGTGTCAGGGGTGTGGTGAGGGGCCCGCCAGGCCGTTTTCGTACGCCAGGATCACCAGGTGAACCCTGTCGCGGGCGCCGAGTTTCGCCAGGAGCCGGGTCACGTAGGTCTTGGCCGTCGCGATGCTGATGGTCAGCTCGTGGGCGATCTCGGTGTTGGTCAGGCCCGCGCCGATGAGGACGAGGACCTCCTTCTCCCGGTCCGTGATGCCCTGCAGCCGGCCCGTGGGCGCGGCGGCGGTGGTCGACGGCGGCTGGGCGGTGAAGTCCTTGATGAGGCGCCGGGTGATTCCCGGCGCGATCAGCGCGTCCCCGGCGGCGACCACCCTGATCGCCCCGAGGATCTCCTCCAGGGCCATGTCCTTGACCAGGAAACCCGCCGCGCCGGCGCGTAGTGCCCCGTACACGTACTCGTCCTCGTCGAACGTCGTCAGGACGATGACCTGTGCCGCCGAAGGGCCCGCCGCGATCCGCCGGGTCGCCTCGATGCCGTCCATGCCGGGCATCCGGATGTCCATCACGATGACGTCCGGCGCCGCGTCCTTTGCGAGCCTGACCGCCTCCGCCCCGTCACCGGCCTCGCCGACGACCTCCATGTCATCGGCCTGGGCGATGACCATCTGCAGCGCGGTCCGCACCAGCGGCTGGTCGTCCACCAGCCCGACCCTGATCACCGGACACCCCGCTCGGCACCCGCGTCCGCGCGTCCCGCGACGGCGCGGGTGCCGGAGGAAGGGAGGAGAGGGTGGTGGTTCCCGGGGGTGCGGCGGGCGGGCGGTGGCGCGGGTGTGGCGGCGGGCATCCGTCCATCGTAGTGCGACCCGCCCCCGACCACCCTTCCACCCACGGCCACCCCTTCCGCCCACTCCCGCAGGCCCACCGTCAGCAGTCCGGAAGCATGTTGACGGCGGAGCAGTTCCAGCAGTCCGCTTCCACCGGCAGCAGGTACTGCTCCGCCCACAGCCCGGACGGCCTGTCCCACACACTGTTCCTCTCGCCGCAGATCTCGCACCGGTACTCGTCGTCCATGCCCCGCTCCCTTCTGCACAGGGCCGCGAGCCTGACAGCCACACCCGCCGGACGGACAGCGCCCCGGGCGCAGTTGGACAGCCACACGAAGCATCCGCATCTCCCACACCAAAAAGCCACTCCTGTCCGGCAGGGGCGGGGCAGCGACTCAAAGAAACCTGCGCCCACGGGGACTTCGGTCGCTGCACTGGAAGTGCATTCTCGCAGGTCACGGGCCTGTCGGGGCGCGGCGAGCGACCGAAGCGACTCTCATCTTCCATATATGGAAGCCATGAAGGAGTGTGCTGCCGCCTTCATAGACCGGAACTTCGGTCGCTTCAGTCGCTGTTGAGGGGACGCCGAGCCTCTCCCAGCTGGGGTTTCGCCGCCAGAGCCGCGCAGCGACCGAGCGAAGTCCGGTCGCTGCGCGCGGCGGTGGCCGCAAAAAATTTGGCTGTGTCCTCGATCGACAAGCTGTTTTAGTCTGTGTTCACCGAAGGGTCGCTTCGGTCGCTCTGGGGGGATGCGGATGCTTGATGACCTGCGACGTCATCACACTGATGCATGGCGCGGCGCCATGCCCGGCAACACACGACTCGCCACCGCGCTGTGGTGCGCCGAGCAGGGCTGGCCGGTTCACCCCCTGCTCCCGGGGCGCAAGATCCCCCTGGCCAACTGCACCGCCTGCCGCACCCCGGGACACACACCCGCCGGCTGCCCCTGCCCCGCAGCCCACCGTTGGTGCCACGGCTTCCACGCCGCCACCCTCGACACCGACCGCATCACCCGCTGGTGGACGGACAACCCCCACCACGGAGTAGGCGTCGCCTGCGGCCCCGCCCGCCTGGTCGTCATCGACATCGACACCCACCCCGCACCCCCGCCCGCCCGCGACCGGATCTGGCCCGGAATCGAGATCGGCGACACCGTCGACCTCACCGGCCTCACCAACGGCTTCGACACCCTCGCCGTCCTCGCCGCCCTGCGCGGCCAGGACAACCCCGCCCACGACACCTCCACCCTGCGCGTACGGACACCCTCCGGCGGACTGCACCTCTGGTACCGCGCCGACGCCACACGCCACTGGCGCTGCTCCTCGGGCAACAGCCCCCAGCGCGCCCTCGCCTGGCAGGTCGACATCCGCGCCCACGGCGGCTACATCGTCGCCCCCACGACCACCACCCCCACCGGCACCTACCAGCCCCTCGACGGCTCCCTGACCCCCGCCCCCCTGCCCGGCTGGCTCGCCGCCGAACTCGAACGCACCGGCCACCACCGCCCCCACGTCCCGCACCCCCGCAACCCCCGCCGCACCCCCGCACGCGCCCAGCAGGCCGTACAGGCCGCAGGCGCGGGTCACCAGCGGATCACCCGGATCATGACCACCGTCCTGCAGGAGATCAACGACTGCGGACGCGTCCACGACGGTGCCGGCTTCACCGCCGTCCTCAACCGGGCGGCCTACACCTTAGGAGGACTGGTGGCCGCCGGCCATATCACCCAGGACGCCGCCACCCAGGCCCTGCGGGAAGCGGCCCACGCCGCCCGCCCCGGACAGGACCGGCGTTCCATGCAGATCATCGCCGGCGGCATGAGCGCCGGCCTGGCCCGCCCCCTCACCCCCGGCAGGCGCCGGTGAGCACCCCCACCACCCCGCCCCCCACCACCAGACCCGCAGCAGACGTCTTCGACGCACACACCGTCGCCGCCCAGATCCTCGCCCAGTCCGCCACCACCCCCCACCAGAACCCCAGCCCCCTCGCCGCCCACGGCACCGCCGGAGTCACCGACCAAGGCCTCCTCCCCGACACCCTCACCGACCGCGGCAACGCCAAACTCTTCGCCCGCCTCTACGCCCGCGACTACCGCTACGTCCCCGGACTCGGCTGGTACCGCTGGGATGGCTCCCGCTGGCAGGCCGACGAAGAAGAAACGGTCCTGTGGGCCGCGGGCGACCTCGCCGAAACCCTCGCCACCACCGACATCACCGGCCGCCACACCGTCCACACCCTCCTCCAGCACCGCCGCCGCGCCCTGTCCACCACCGGCATCAACGCCATGCTCGTCCAGGCCCGCAGCGCCCCCGGCATGACCCTCAACGCCGCCCTCCTCGACACCGACAGCTACGCCCTGTGCACCCCCGGCGGCATCGTCGACCTGCGCACCGGCCGCACCCGCCTGCCCGACCCCGACAAAGACTTCCACTCCCGCTCCACCACCACAGCCGCCAGCCACATGCCCACACCCCGCTGGCACCGCTTCCTCGCCGACACCTTCGGCGAGGACACCGACGGCCGGCAGATGACGGACTTCCTCCAGCTGTTACTCGGCTACTCCATCACCGGAGACGTCGGCGGCCAGGTCATGCCCTTCCTCTTCGGAGCCGGAAAAAACGGCAAATCCGTCCTCCTCGACGTCCTGATGAAACTCCTCGGCGACTACGCCGACGCCGCACCACCCGGCTTCCTCATGGCCCGCCCCTACGAAGGACACCCCACCGACCTCGCCGAACTCCACGGCCGCCGCGTCGTCGTCTGCAACGAGGTCCGCCCCGGCGACAAATTCGACGAAGCCCGCGTCAAACTCCTCACCGGCGGCGACCGCATCAAAGCCCGCCGGATGCGCCAGGACTTCTTCTCCTTCCAGCCCACCCACAAACTCTGGCTCCTCGGAAACCACCGCCCCGAAGTCGGCACCGGCGGCTTCGCCTTCTGGCGCCGCATGCGGCTCATCCCCTTCGAACGCGTCGTCAGAGACGAACGCAAGGTCGACAACCTCGCCGACATCCTCGTCACAGAAGAAGGCCCCGGCATCCTCGGCTGGCTCATCGACGGCGCACGCCGCTACCTCTCCGGCGACCGCGACCTCACCGGCCCCGAACAGATCCGCGTCGCCACCACCTCCTACGCCGAGACCGAGGACCACACCGGCCGCTTCTTCGAAGAACGGTGCACCCTCGGACATCACCACCGCGCCGAACAAGCACGCCTGTACGATGCCTACAAAAAGTGGTGCCAGAGCGAAGGGGCCCCGGCCATCACCTCACGCGCCTTCGCGCAACGCGCACGCGAACTGGCCGGCCTGACCTCACCCAAGGAGATGGTCCTGTCGAACTCGCGAAAGTACTATCCGGGCATCGGTCTGCTCGCCGACGCGGAGGCCCCGTGAGCTCCCTGATCACCAACGACGAACTCACCCACGAGCACGACATCGTCTGGCTCGAACCCGTCGACACCCTCGACTACGTACGCCAGTCACTCGACCGGCTCCCCACCCGCCGCGGCAGACCGCCCTACCACCGCGACGGCCGCATGATCGGCTACGCCACCCTCACCCCCCAGGCCAAGCCCTCACGTGCCTCCGGAACCTTCCTGCGCCGCGTCTTCTGGCTCACACCCAACGACCGCGACACCACCCCCGACGGCCTCTACACCAAATGCACCCCCGCCGAAGCCGTCGACCCCCGCACCGTCAGCGCCCGCGAGAAGGGCCGGAAAACTCCCCGCTCCGAAGGCGACCGGCACGACTGCCCCACACCACCACCACCCGCCTAGTAGTGCTTCGTGAGGTTCTTCGTCTGGTTCTGTTGCGGGGCGGGCGTCGGCCGCAGGTGGTGCAGGTGCCGGTCCAGCAGCCCGAGAGCCAGATGGGTTTTGGAGACGCGCCGGACGTCGTCGGGGATCCCAGCCCTTCTTCGCCGTCCCTCGTCGTCCGCCCATTCCTCGGGCAGGAACAACGACACATCGTCGATCACCCACACCTCAAGGCTGATCGCCTTGCTCAATCGCTCGGCGATCCGCTGCCGCACCGGCAGCGGATCCCAACGCGACTGGTTCACGAACTGCTGCAGGGCCTGCATGTTCCCGTCCGGCAACCGCCCGGCCATCGGCTGGACCGACTTACGCCGCCCGTCCAGCATCAGGCCCCGCAGATAACACCCGCCCCACCGGCAGCGTCGCCGCCACCCGGAACCCCCCCGACGGCACACCACCCGCCGAGAACTCACCACCCAGCAACGCCACCCGCTCACGCATCCCGATGAGCCCGTACCCCACTCCCACCCGGTCCGCAGGACCCGACCCGCCGTCCGTGACCTCCACCCCCAGCTCACCGGACCTGAAGGCGATCACCACACGGCACGCACCCGTCCCCGCATGCCGGATGACATTCGTGACCGACTCCTGCACGATCCGGAACGCCGCGAAATCCACCTCCTGCGGCAACGGCCGGCGCTCCCCCTCCCAGCACACCTCCACCCGCACCCCCGCTCCGCCGGCCTCCGCCGCCAGCCGCTCGACCCCACCCAGCCCCTCCAGCGGATCCAACGGCGCCGCCGCGTCCCCGCCCTCGGCCTCCCGCAGCGCCCCCAGCATCCGGCGCAGCCCCGCCAGTGCCTCACGGCCCGCACGCTCCACCGCCACCATCGCCACACGCGCCTCATCAGGCCGCGCCTCCACCACCCGCGCCGCCGCCCCCGCCTGCAACGCGATGATCCCGATGCTGTGCGCCACACTGTCATGCAGCTCCCGCGCGATCCGCAGCCGCTCACTGGCCACCGCACCCGCCGCGACCCGCTCGGAGAACTGCCGCCGCACCTCCTCCTCGTACGTACGCGACTGGTGCACCGACCGGCCCGCCAGCCACGCCACCACCACCGTCAGCGCGACATACGGCTCCGACGCCGTCCCCGTCTCCACACCGCTGCCCCACCTCACCCCCGCGAACACACCGAGCACCACCAGCGCCGCCCCCGCGACTGGCAATGACACCCGCGGCGCCCGCACCGCCGCCACCAGGGCGACCGCCACGTCCACCGCCAGGAACTGCAGCACGGGCAGCTCATCGAGCCCCCACGCCCCGGCGTACGCCACCGTCCCCGCCAGCAGCAGCGCCGATCCCACCCACGGCCGGCGCATCAGCACCGCACACCCGCCCCACGCCGCCAGCACCGCGAACACCAGCAGTAACTGCCCCCGCAACCCGCCCAACGCGTCGGCGACCGGCCCGGGATCAGCACCCCCCGCCCCCCGCCCCGACCACACCAGCGGAGACAACGCCGCCAGCGACCACAGACCACCCGCCCACCAACCCGGCGGCACCCGACGAAACACAGCACGGTACGAGAAGGACATAAGCGGATCGTAACCACGCGGCCCCGCCCGCCGGATCAGCCCACCGCCGTACAACCAGGGATGACACCCCTGTTCAAACGGTGTCACCCTGGGACTGATGACGCTTCGCGCGGCCCTCGCCATGATGAATCACATGATCGAAGCAAGGGAACTCACCAAGCGCTACGGACAGAAGACCGCAGTCAACAGCCTCAGTTTCACCGTCGAACCAGGCCACGTCACCGGCTTCCTCGGCCCCAACGGCGCGGGCAAGAGCACCACCCTGCGCATGATGCTCGGACTGCACCGGCCCACCAGCGGCTCCGTCACCATCAACGGCCGGCCCTACACCGACCGCACCCGCGGCATGCGCGACGTGGGAGCCCTGCTCGACGCCCACCACGTCCACGGCGGCCGCACCGCCCGCGCCCACCTCGCCTCCCTTGCCGTCAGCAACCGGCTGCCCCGCCGCCGCGTCGACGACGTCCTCGAAGAGGTCGGCCTCGCCGACGCCGGCAACCGCCGCATCGGCGGCTACTCCCTCGGCATGAAGCAGCGCCTCGGCATCGCCACGGCACTGCTCGGCAACCCGCCCGTCCTCCTCTTCGACGAGCCCCTCAACGGCCTCGACCCCGAAGGCGTCAAATGGGTCCGCGGCCTCTTCCAGCGGCTCGCCGCCGAAGGACGCACCGTCTTCGTCTCCAGCCACCTCATGTCCGAGATGGAGAACACCGCCGACAGCCTCGTCGTCGTCGGCAGGGGCCGGCTCATCGCCGCCGAGAGCCTCAAGGAATTCGCCGCGCGAGGCACCCAGCGCAGCGTCACCGTCCGCACCCCCAAGGCCGCCTCGCTGCACCCCCTCCTCAGCGACGCCGGCGCCACCGTCGAGACCCACCCCGACGACGCCCTCACCGTCCGCGGCATGAGCGCACCCCACATCGGCGACATCGCCTTCCGCCACATGATCCCTGTCCACGAACTCACCAACAACAACGCATCCCTCGAGTCCGCCTTCATGGAACTGACCGCCGACAGCGTCGAGTACGCGGCAGGAGAAGCCCGATGACCCTCACTTCCACCGCCCCCGCCACCCCCACTGGCGCCTCCCGCAAGCCCGACCCCGAGCCCACCCCCCGGGCCCGATTCGCCGACCTCGTCGCATCCGAGTGGATCAAGATGTGGTCGCTGCGCTCCACCGCGTGGACCATCGCCGTCGGCACCCTCGCCATCATCGGCTTCAACGTCTTCACCACCTACGACGACTACAGCAACTGGCCCGCTTGGAGCGCCCAGGAGAAGGCCGACTTCGCCCCCAACTGGGCCATGCTCGACTCCTTCACCGACGCCGCCCTGCTGTGTCTGCTGCTCATCGCCAGCGCCATGGGCGCACTGAGCGTCGTCAGCGAGTACAGCACCGGCCAGATCCGCACCACCTTCACCGCCGTCCCCAACCGCAGCGCCGTCATGGCCGCCAAGGTCGTCGTCGTCAGCGTCGTCACCACCGGACTCGGCCTCCTCGCCGCGGGCGGCTCCTTCTGGTCGACCCAGGCCATCCTGTCCGCACGCGACACCGGCCTCTCCCTGACCGACCCCGGCGTCCTGTCCGCACTCGCCGCCTGCGTCCTCGCCGCCCCCCTCGCCGCCCTCGTCGGCATGGCCGTCGGCACGATCATCCGGGCCAGCGCCGCCACCATGGGAACCAGCTTCGCCCTGCTCCTCCTCGTCCCCATGGGCGTCAGCGACGACCACTACAGCTCCGCCGTCATCGACCACGCCCTGCCCTACAGCGCCTGGGCCCGACTGATGCAGATCGCCGACAAGCCCGCGCACCACCCCTGGTCCGCCGAGGGCGCGTGGACCGTCTACGCCGTCTGGGCCGTCGCCGCCGCCGCGATCACGATCTTCGCCGTCAAACGCCGCGACCAGTGACACCCGCGCACGAAGAAGCCGCTGCCACGCGGAAACGGCAGCGGCTTTCCCGTACGCCCGCACGCCCGCACGCCCGCACGCCCGCACGCCCGTGCACCCGCACGCCCCCGCGCCGCCGTCCGGACCCCGGCCTGAACACGTACCGGTCACGCCCCCGAATTTCTAGGATGACGACCACCGCGACCGCCACGGCCGCCACGAGCGGTGCACCCCCGCATGCCGGCGGACACCCCGCAGGAGCACACCCCCCTCCTCCCTTTCCCGCTCCTCTCCTCGCGGAGGCACCGTGCACCCACCCGACACCGCCACACTCCCCACCCCCGTCACGGCACCCGACGCCTTCGAGCGCATCACCGCCCTCCTGACCGCCCGCCCCGACGCGTACCGGATCATCCGGCACCCACCCGAAGGGTCCACCGAGGCCGCCAGCGCACTGCGTGACCACCCCCTGGAACAGGCCGCGAAATCCCTCGTCGTCCGCGTGGCCACCGGTAAACGCTCCCGCCGCTACGTCCTGGCCGTCGTCCCCGGCGACCGCCGGGTCGACCTCACCGCCCTCGCCGCCCGCTACGGCGGGCGCACCGCCAACTTCGCCGAACGGACCGTCGCCGAACGCCTCACCCGCAGCGTCAGCGGCTCCATCGCCCCTTTCGCCTTCAGCCGCGAACTCGACCTCCTCGTCGACGACGGCCTGCTCGTCCACGACGAGATCTACTTCAACGCCGGACGCCTCGACCTGTCCGTCGCCCTCGCGGTATCCGACTACCTCGAAGTCGCCATGCCTGCCGTGGCACCCATCGCCGCACCCGTAGCGGCCTGAGAACCACCCCCACCGGTGTTCAACCGCCACCACCACCGCGGTTGAACACCCCCCACCCAGGGGGAACACCGGCGTACGCCCGATTCGACCGCCTGTTCAACCCGCCACCACCCAGCGCGTATTGATCGTCACCCGCACAGCCGGTCATTCTGCTGCGGCAGGCACGCCCGAAAACACACCCGGCGTCCCCGCACTCCTTCTCCTTTTCTCACGGTCCGCTGTGCGTCACGGGCATGCGTGTGCCCCCAGGCGGTCCTCTTCCTTGGCTCTCCTGGAGGGAAAGCACCCATGGCTGACGAACAGCTGTACCTGCGGTCGAAGGCGATCATTGAGCCGCTCGTGGACCGCTTCTTCGCCTGGCCCTACACGATCGCGCCGGTCCAGGCCGCGATGAACCTGGCCTTCCTCCAGGTCCCGCTCCTCGAGTCCTACCTGCAGTCCCCGCAGGTCCACGTCGCGGCCAGCAACAACCCCGAGCTCCGCGGCGGCTACTTCATCAACATCCCCGAGGAGCGCGCCGACGAGGTGCGCGACCTGCTCGCCACCATCAAGCGCGACCGCGCCGACATGCTCCGCTTCGCCCACGCCATAGCCGCCGGCCAGGAGATCCTGCGCGCCAACGCGACCGGCTTCGACCTGACCCCGCTCTACCCGAAGCTCCCCACCGAGCTCGCCGGCCTCGTCGAGCTCGCCTACGACACCGACAACCAGGCGCAGATGCGCTTCCTCGAGCCGGTCGTCTACAAGAGCAACGTCTACCAGGAGGAGCGCCAGTCGGTGCAGCTCTCCCTGGAGACGGGCATCGAGCGCCCGTTCATCCTCAGCACCCCGCGCCTGCCCTCGCCCGACGTCCTCGAGCTGCAGATCCCCTTCCGCCACGAAGGCCTCGCCGAGCTCTTCAAGAGCCGCGTCCACCCCACGACCCTCGCGCACCTGCGCGACGCGCTCGGCCTGGACGACGCCCAGACCAAGCAGCTGCGGACCCTGCTCACCGACAAGCCGAGCCTGTCCGAGGACCGCCACATCGAAAGCGGCGGCCGCATCCGCTACTTCGGGCACGCCTGCCTCGTCCTGCAGACACCCGAGGCCGCCATCGTCACCGACCCGTTCATCAGCGCGGACAGCGACAAGACGGACCGATACACGCTGGACGACCTGCCCGACTACATCGACCTCGTCCTCATCACCCACGGCCACCAGGACCACATCGTCCTGGAGACGCTGCTGCAGCTGCGCGGCCGGCTCGGCGCCATCGTCGTCCCGCGCTCCTCGCGGGGCAACCTCGCCGACCCCTCCATGGCGCTGATGCTCCGCAACCAGGGCTTCACCGTCATCGAGGTCGACGACTTCGACGAGGTGCCCTTCCCCGGCGGCAAGATCACCGCCACCCCGTTCCTCGGCGAGCACTGCGACCTCGACATCCGCGCCAAGTCCACCTACTGGGCGGAACTGGCCGGCAAGAAGGTCTTCATCGGCGCTGACTCCTCTGGCATCGAGCCGTCCCTCTACCGCTACATGAAGAACCACCTCGGCCAGGCCGACATCGCCTTCCTCGGCATGGAGTGCGACGGCGCGCCGCTGACCTGGCTCTACCAGGCGCTGCTGACCATCCCGGTCACCAAGAAGATGAGCAACTCCCGCAAGCTCTCCGGCTCCAACGCCGAGCAGGCCGCCGCGATCATGACCGAGCTCGGCGCCAAGGAGGCCTACGTCTACGCGATGGGCGAGGAGGACTGGCTCGGACACGTCATGGCGACCACGTACACGGAGGACACCTACCAGATCAAGCAGATCGAGGAGTTCCTGACCTGGTGCAAGGAGCGCGACATCCCCGCCGGCCACCTCTTCAAGCAGCAGGAGTGGCGCTGGTAACCCGCCCGCCCGGCCCCCACCCGGCCGGAACCGGTCCTCGACCCCTGTCCGACCCGGACCACATCCCCACCTGACCGCATCCGAACGCAACCGAACCCGATCGCAACCGAACCCGATCGAGCACGGCCCGGCGCGGGGCACCCAGGCACTGCCCAGGGTGTCCCGCCCGGCCGTCGGCACACACGTCACACGGCATCTGCCTTGAGGAGGCCGCTCCATGGTCGTGCAGGACATCGCGTACGTAGAGCTGTTCACCAAGGACAAACGCTCGACCACCGACTACTTCGTCTCCGCCCTCGGCTTCACCCGGGTCGCCGACTCCGTCGAGGTCGACCGCAGTTCCGTCCTGCTGCGACAGGGCGACGTCCAAGTCGTCGTCACCACCGGCCGAGGCACCTGGAAGTTCTGTGACGAACACGGCGACGGCATCGCCGACATCGCCATGACCTGCGACGACGTCACCGCCACCCGCGACGCGGCCCTGCGCGCCGGCGCCAGGACCGAGACCTCCCCCCGCGGCGACACCGTCGTCAGCGGCTTCGGCGACGTCGTCCACACCCTCGTCCCCGCCCCCGCTTCCGCCGCCGACCGGCTGCCACCCCGCCGCACCTGGGTCCCCCTCGACGGACCGCACCACCCGCCCGGCCGCGTGCAGTCCCTCGACCACATAGCCGTCTGCCTTTCCGGCGGCACCCTCGACCCGTACGCGCGCTTCTACCAGGACGGCTTCGGCCTCGACCGCTTCTACTCGGAGTACGTCAGCGTCGGCGACCAGGCGATGGACTCGATCGTCGTCCGCAACCCCCGCGGCGGCGTCACCTTCACCCTCGTCGCACCGGACCCCGACAAGCACACCGGCCAGCTCGACTCGTTCCTCGAACGCAACGGCGGCCCCGGCGTCCAGCACCTCGCCTTCCTCGTCGACGACATCATCCCGGCCGTACGGGAGTGCAAGCAGCGCGGCGTCGACTTCCTCACCACCCCCGACGCCTACTATGACGTCCTCGCCGACCGCTTCCCCGACCTGCGGGCCATCGTCGGCGAACTCCGCGACACCCAGGTCCTCGCCGACCGCGACGAATGGGGACACCTGCTGCAGCTGTTCAGCCGCTCCCCGCACGAACGCAACACCCTCTTCTACGAACTGATCCAGCGCCAGGGATCGCGCGGCTTCGGCAGCTCCAACATCCGCGCCCTGTACGAAGCGGTGGAACGCGAGCGGCTGACCACCGGATGAGCCCCGCCGACCGCCCACCCACCGCCGCCGACCGTCCGCTGACCCTGGCCGACTACGCGACGGCGGCGCGGCCGCGCTTCACGCCGGCCGTCAGGGACTTCCTGGAAGGCGGCGCGGGCGACGAACGCACCCTCGCCGCCAACACCGCCGCCTTCGACGCCGTCCACCTGCACCCCCGCGTCCTGGCCGGACACCAGGCACCGGACACCACGACCCGGATCCTGGGCCGCGACTGGGCGGCCCCCCTCGGGATCGCCCCGATGGCCTACCACGTCCTGGCCCACCCCGAGGGCGAGGTCGCCACCGCCCGCGGCGCGGGGGCCGCGGGCGTCCCGCTGACCGTCAGCACCTTCGCCGGCCGCACCTTCGAGGACATCGCCGCCGCCGCCACCTCCCCGCTGTGGCTGCAGGTGTACTGCTTCCGCGACCGGGGCGTCACCCGGGCGCTGATCGAACGCGCCGAACGGGCCGGCTTCGAAGCCCTCGTGCTGACCGTCGACGCGCCACGCCTCGGCCGCCGGCTGCGCGACCTGCGCAACGGCTTCGAACTCCCCGGAGGCATCGCACCCGCCAACCTCACCGGCGACGGATTCGACTCGCCCAGCGCACACGCGCTCGCCGAGTTCGACCCCGCCCTGGACTGGTCCGTCCTCGCCTGGCTGCGCACCGTCAGCTCCCTGCCGATCCTCCTCAAAGGCGTCCTCACCGCGCAGGACGCCCGGCGGGCCACCGCCGAGGGCGCGCAGGGCATCGTCGTCTCCAACCACGGCGGACGCCAGCTCGACGGGGCCCCGGCCACCCTCACCGCGCTGCCCGTCGTCGCCGAGGCCGTCGACCGTGCCTGCCCCGTCCTCCTCGACGGCGGCGTACGCCGGGGCACCGACGTCCTGACCGCGCTCGCGCTCGGCGCCGATGCCGTCCTCCTCGGCCGGCCCGCCCTGCACGGACTGGCCGTCGCCGGAGCCGACGGCGTGGCCGACGTGCTCGGCATCGTCCGCGACGAACTGACCGACGCCATGGCCCTGACCGGCACCGGGACGGTGACGAACGCGGGCCCCGCCCTCGTGACCCCCGCCCTCGTGACCCCCGCCCTCGTGACCCCCGCCCTCGTGACGGCCGGGCCCGCTCCCGTCAGGCCCGCCGTCGCCGCTCCCGCCGGCAGCGGGCTGCGGACGCGGGACCTCCACGCCAGCGTCTCGGACCCCGTCCTGGACACGATGAACTTCCTCAACGAGATCACCACCCGCTACCCCGACGCCGTCTCCTTCGCACCCGGACGCCCCTACGAGGGCTTCTTCGACACCGAGCAGATCTTCACCTACCTGCGCCACTACGTGGACCACCTGCACCAGCAGGGCAGTACACCCGAGCAGATACGCACTACGCTCTTCCAGTACGGGCCCACGAGCGGACACATCCGCGAGCTGATCGCCGACTCGCTGCGCAAGGACGAGGGCATCGACGTCCCGCCGGAGGCCGTCGTGGTCACCGTCGGCGCCCAGGAGGCGATGCTGCTCGCCGTCCGCGCGCTGATCACCGGCCCCGACGACGTCCTGCTGGCCTCCAGCCCCTGCTACGTCGGCATCACGGGCGCCGCCCGGCTCCTCGACATCACCCCGGTCGCCGTCGAGGAGGACGAGGACGGCGTCCGGGTCGACCGCCTCGCCGCCGCGATCGACGCCGAACGCGCCCGGGGCCGCAGGCCCCGCGCCTTCTACGTCATCCCCGACCACTCCAACCCCTCCGGCGCCACCCTGTCCCTCAAGGCACGCCAGGAACTGCTCGACCTCGCCGAACGCGAGGACATCCTCCTCCTGGAGGACAGCCCCTACCGGCTGGTCAGCCCGGGGGAGCGGCTCCCGACGCTGAAGGCACTGGACCGCAACCACCGCGTGGTGCACATCGGCTCGCTCTCCAAGACGCTGTTCCCCGGTGCGCGCGTCGGGTTCGCCGTCGCCGACCAGCCCGTCACCGACGAAACGGGCCGCACCACGGTCCTCGCCGACGCGCTCAGCAAGATCAAGTCGATGGTGACGGTCAACACCTCGCCGATCAGCCAGGCCCTCGTGGCCGGCATGCTGCTCACGGCGGACGGCCGGGCCGGCGAACTCAACACGGCCACCGCCGCCTACTACGGGGACGCGATGCGCGTCACTCTCGACGCCCTCGAGGACGCCTTCCCGCCGCAGGAGCGCACCGCGCTCGGCGTGCGCTGGAACGAACCGAGCGGAGGCTTCTTCCTCTCCCTCACCGTTCCCTTCCGCGCCGACGAGGCCGCACTCACCCAGGCGGCCGAGGAGTTCGGCGTCATCTGGACCCCCATGGCGTACTTCCACCCCCAGGGCGGCGGCGAACACGCCCTGCGGCTCTCCGTCAGCTACCTGACGCACGAGCAGATCAAGGACGGCATCGGCCGCCTGGCCCGCTTCACCAGAGCCAGGGCCGCGACGAACGGACGATGAGAGACGACGGTGGCCCCCTCCCCACAGGGAAGGGGCCACCGCCGTCTTCACCGAGTCCAACGGATTCCAAGGGACTCCGAACAGGCCTAGAGGTCGCCAGCCGGCACCTGCCGCGGATCCCGGGCCAGCGGCCACGGCGCCATCCGCAGATCGGGGATCGGCTTGGCATCGGTCCGCGCCTCCGCCGTCTCGAAACCCCGCGCGAGATAGTTCCGCACGGCATGACGGTGATCCAGCGTGCTCGTCCGCAGATACACGTACCGCGCGGGAAGCGCCTCGGGCCCGCCCCACTCCACACCACCGCGCCAAGCCCGTTCCACGCAGGCCGTCAGCAGGGCGCCGCCCAGGCCACGCCCGTAGAACTGGGGCAGCAGCCCGAACAGCACCACCTCCACCCCGCCGTCCGGCTGCGCCTCCAGCTCGAAGAAGCCCGCCACCGTGCCCTGCACCGTGGCGATCCACGTCGCCATCGACGGCCGGTGCACCCACGCGCGCCACGTCTCGTGGCTCCACGAGAAACGGTCCGTCCAGCACACGTGGGACCCGACGGCCGCGTACAGGGCCCGGCTCAGATCGACCGACGGCACCTGCGAACGCTCCACCCGCATCTCGGTCTCCGACCGGGCCGGCCGCAGCTGCTCGGGCGAGGACATCCGCAGCGTCCACGTCGTGACGTCCTGCCGGACGATCTTCGCCCCGGGACCCGGATCGACGTGCTCAGGCTGGTTCATGGCGCGGCCTTACGTGTAAGGGACGGAAGAAGAAGGAAGGGCGGGGCGGGTGGCGGTGCGCGCCCGGGGCCAGTGCTTGTCGAGGAACTCGATGATCGCGTCGTTCACGGCCTGCGGACGCTCCAGGTTCCCCAGATGCCCGCAGTCCGCGATCTCCACGTGGTCGCACCCGGGAATGGCGTCAGCCACCTCGGCCACCAGATGCGGAGGGCAGATGAGGTCGTCCGAGAAGGCGATCGTGCGGCACGGGACCCCGATGGAACGCAGCACCCCGCGCCGGTCGCCGGCCCGGTCGACGCCGGCCTGCCCGCCACCGCCGTCGCCACCGTCGGTCAGCTCGAAGATCTCCAGCCAGCTCCGCGCCGACGTGTCGTCGTTGAGCGTGGCGGGGGAGAGCATCTCCAGGACGGTCCGCATCGCGGCGTACTTCGGTGGCAGCCGCACCCCGCTCTCCCGCAGCGCGAGATCCGCCTCGGTCAGCGCCCGCCGGGTCGCGTCCGAGCGCGCACGGGTGGCGATGAGCACGGCAGAGCGCACCAGGTGCGGATACTGCGCCGCCAGCTCCTGCGCGATCATCGCGCCCATCGACGTACCGACGATCCGGCAGGGACCGATCCCCAGGGCCTCGATCAGGCCCTTGGTGTCGGCCACCATGTCGGCCAGCGTGTACATGCCCTCGGGTGCGTCGGAGGCGCCGATGCCCCGGTTGTCGAAGATCACCGTCTCGTAGCCGGCCGCGTTGATCGCCGGTGTCTGGTGCGTCGTCCACACGTGCCCGGCGGCGCCCGAGCCCATGATGAGCAGCACCGGCTCGCCGCTGCCCTGACGCTGGTAGGAGAGCCGGATCCCGTTGGAGGTCACATACGGCATGACATGCCTCCGGTCACAGTCTCGGTGCGCAAGAGGAACTCCAGGTCGTCCGGGACGAAGTCGTCGCAGTCAGCGGGCACAAGAGGCGGCGCGGGACGTCACCGGCCGCGACGGCGCGGCCATGCCGCACACCGCGCGTACGGCGCCGGCCACAGCGGGGCGGCCACCCGGGGCCACGGCCCCCGGCCGTGCCGGACGGTCCACCATGACACCGCCACGACCCGCCGATCAACGCCGTTCAACGAAGACGACCGCGCGGTTGAACAGTGCGTTGACCCGCACCGGTGGGCCGTGGTCATAGTGGGCGTCCGGCCGCGCCCGTCGGGCAGCCCACAGCGGCCGGAGCCGGGGCCGTGGCCCCGCGCGGCTCCCGGCCCCCGCCTTCGACAGACCCCCGCCCGGCGGGGCCCGGGAGCACGGCCCGCCTCACCGCCCCGACGACGTCCGGTCACGCGTATCGAGTCAGGAGCCGAGGAGCCCAGCCATGAGCGACACCACCACGATCACCAGCACACCCGTCACGAGCACCGCCTGGAGCCCGCTCGTCATACGCCCCGAGGGCGGTCCGACCGGCGCCGAAGGAGTACGCGACAGGCTGGCGGCCCTCGGAGACCCCGGGGACCTCCTCGCACGCGAGAAGGCACTGGTCTTCCGGGACTTCGACGTGCCCGAGGAGGACGTCGAGACGGTGATGGACCTGCTGCTGCCCAACCGGCTCGGCTACCTGCACGGCACCTCGCCCCGCACGCAGCTCGGCGGCAACCTCTACACGTCGACCGAGTACCCCCAGCACATGACGATCGCGATGCACAGCGAACTGTCGTACAGCCACCAGTGGCCCGAGCGGCTCTTCTTCTACTGCGCCACCACCCCGGGCGGCGGCGGCGCCACACCCGTCGCCGACGGCGCGCGCTGGCTCGCCGCCCTGGACGACGAGGTCCGCAAGGCCTTCGCCGGCGGCATCCGCTACACCCAGAACCTGCACGACGGCATGGGCCTCGGCCGCAGCTGGCGCCAGACGTTCGAGACCGACGACCGCGACGAGGTCGAAGCCTTCCTGAAGGCAGGGGAGTTCACCTGGCACTGGGACACCGACGGCGGCCTGCGCATGATCAGCCCCGTCCGCCCCGCCACCGTCCGGCACCCCGTCACCGGCACCGAGGTCTGGTTCAACCAGGCCGACCACTTCCACCCCGCCGCCCTCGGCGACGAGACCGCCCGCGAACTGGCACAGATCCTGCCCCCCGAGGAACTGCCCCAGTCCGTCACCTTCGCCGACGGCAGCCCCATCCCCGACGCCTACATCCTCCACATCCACGACCGCGGCCTGGAGACGGCCGTCGACGTGGACTGGCGCAAGGGCGACCTCATGGTCATCGACAACGTCGCCACCGCCCACGGCCGACGTCCCTACACCGGCGACCGCAGGGTCCTGGTCGCCATGTCCGGCTGACCCCCACGCACACACACGCACACGCGAGCGGGGCGCCCACCTCCACGGTGGGCGCCCCGCTCGCGTACGCGGTTCAGGAGGCCTTCAGGCGCACCGGCAGCAGCTCGGGACCGTTCACGACGATCGAATCCAGCAGCTTCGGCTCACCGTCCAGCTCGATGCGCACCCCCCGCTTCACCAACTCGCCGTACAGAAGCCGCAGTTCCACCCGCGCCAGCATGCTGCCCAGGCAGAAGTGCTCACCGAACCCCAGCGACAGATGACGGTTGGGGGAGCGCCGCACGTCGAACACGTCCGGCGCGTCGAACACCGTCTCGTCCCGGTTCGCCGACGGCAGCCAGAACACCACCTTGTCGCCGGCCTCGATCTGCCGGTCATGGATCCGCACCGGCTTCACGGCCGTACGCATGATGTGCGTGGCCGTCGACGTCCAGCGCAGCACCTCCTCGACCGCGGACGGCAGCAGCGCCGGATCCCCGCGCACCGCACTCCACTGCTCCGGGTGCTCCAGGAGCGCGAGCATCCCCCCGGCCGCGGCGATCCGGGTGTTCTCCGTACCGCCGACCAGCAGGTTGTCGCAGTTCAGGATCACGTCGTCGGGACTCAGCCGCTCACCGTCCACCACCGCCGTCGCCAGGACGCTCACCAGGTCGTCACCCGGGTTGCGCGCCTTGTCGGCCTGCAGGGTCTCGAAGTACCCCAGGATGTCCAGGTGCGCGAAGCGCCGCGCGAGCGGATCGCCCGCCGCGAACGCCTGGCTCGTCAGGTCGTACAGACGCTCCCAGTCCGACTCGGGGACCCCCATCATCCGGCAGATCACATAGAGCGGGATCCGGGCCGCGACATCGGCGACGAAGTCACAACTGCCCCGCTCCAGCGCCGCGTCGACCACCCCTTCGGCGATCGACGCCATCTCCGCCTCCAGCGCGCGGACCGAGCGGACGGCGAACCAGCCGTCGACCAGGCCCCGCAGCTGCTTGTGACGGGGCGCGTCGGTGAGGGCCAGCGTCCGCCCACCGCCCGGGTCCGCCCCGTGCTCGGCCGGCCGCAGCAGGATCCCCTGCGCCGAACTGAACGTCTCCGCGTCCCGGTAAGCCGTACGGATGTCCTCGTAACGCGTCAGGGACCAGAAACCCGGAAGCTCCCCCGGCCGGTGCCAGTGCACCGGATCGTTGGCACGCAGCCAGGCCCATTGCGAAAAGGGATCGCCACGGGAATAGAGTTCCGGATCCACCAGATCGATGTGCGGCGCTGAATCGGGCATACGGGTGCCTCGCAGTGAAAGCGGGAAGGAGGGAGAGAAGCCATAGGCGCCATTCACCGTCCCAAAGGCCTTCACACCCCGTCAAGGTCTGCCCCTGACCTGTGAAGCAGCCGTTCAACTGCCCTTCTCGCACAGTTGAACGCACCCCCGACGTACGTTGATCCGCCACCGTGGCTCGGTCATAGTGGGTCGCCGCGCCAGTGCTCGATGAAGACGAATTCTCAGGTCGCAGCTTTGTTCAACAGGAGCTGGGCGGTCATGCGCGTGCCCCGGTTGAGGCAGCCCGTGCTGTTCCAGTCGACGATTCAAACGATTGGAGTGCGTGGGCATGACCAAGAACGAGGGCGAGTTCATCGAATTGATGGGCGGACAGCTCGGCATCTGGTATGCACAGCAGCTCGCCCCCGAAAACCGGTCATTCTTTCTCGCCGAGTACATCGAGATCCACGGACCCGTCGACCACGCCCTGCTCGTGCGCGCGGCCGAACTGCGGATCCGCGAGACCGAGACGGTACGCCTGCGCCTGAAGACCGCCGACGGCACCCCCGTCCAATACCTCCACGACGCGGCCGACTACCCCGTGCAGGCCGTTGACCTCAGCGGCGAGACGGACCCCCGCGCCGCCGCCCGCGCCTGGATGGACGCCGACCTGCGCCGTCCCGCCGAACTCGACGGCGGAGCGCTCTACAACGCCGCGATCATCACGCTGGACGAGGAACTCCACTACTGGTACATCCGCGTCCACCACCTCGTCTTCGACGGCCAGAGCGGTGTCGTCGCCGCCGCCCGAGGCGCCGAGATCTACGCCGCCCTCCTCGAAGGCCGCGACCCCGCCGAAGGCGCGCTCGCCCCCTTCTCCGTCCTGCACGAGGACGACCGCGCCTACCGCACCTCCCCGCAGTACGAGCAGGACCGGCTCTACTGGCTCGACCGCCTCGCCGGCCACCCCGCCCTGGACGGAGGCGACGCCTACAAGTCCCGCCGCGCCCAGCACGCCCCGCTGCGGCACACCGACGGCATCGACACCGACGCGGCCGACAGCCTCAAGCGCGGCGCACGCCGCCTCAGAACCAGCTTCCCCGGCCTCATGATCGCCGCCGCCGCGCTCTACCAGCACCGGGTCAGCGGCGAACGGGAGATCACCGTCGGCCTGCCCGTACGCGCCCGAGGTGACCGCCACACGCTCGCCGTCCCCGGCATGACCTCCAACATCCTGCCCCTGCGCCTGAGCATCGGCCCCCGGACCACGGTCGAGGACCTCGTACGCCAGACCTCCCGCGCCGTCCGCGACGGCATGAAGCACCAGCGCTACCGCTACCGCGACATGCTCGGCGATCTCAAGATCACCGACGGCGACCTGTGCGGCCTCCACATCAACGTGATGGCTTTCGACTACGACCTGCGGTTCGGCACCTGCCTCACCGTGACCCACAACCTGTCCACCGGCCCCGTCGACAACCTCCGCATCGACATCTACGACCGCGGCGGCATGCAGATCAACATTGACGCCAACCCCGACGCCCACGACCTCGACGCGACCGCCGCCGTCTCACGCCACTACCTCAACGTCGCCACCTGGCTGGCCCATGCCGAACCCACCGCCCTCGCCGCCCACGCTGACCTCCTCGACGAGGGGGAGCGTGGCCGGGTGTTGGTGGAGTGGAACGACACCGCCACGGAGTTGGCTTCGGGTTCGCTGGTGGAGCTGTTCGAGGCGCAGGTGGCGCGGTCGCCGGAGGCGGACGCGGTGGTGTGGGACGACGAGGTCCTCTCGTACGGGGAGCTGGACTCCCGGGCGAACCGTCTGGCCCGGCACCTGGCGGGTCTGGGCGTGGGACCGGAGTCGGTCGTCGGGGTGTGTCTGGAGCGCGGTCCGGAGATGGTCGTCGCGCTGCTCGCGGCCCTGAAGGCCGGCGGCGCCTACCTGCCGATCGACCCCGACCACCCCACCGACCGCATCGCGCAACTGCTGGCCGACGCCGCGCCGGTGGCCGTGGTGACCTCGGCGGACATCGCCCCGTCACTGCCGGCCTCGGACGCCACGCTGGTGGTGCTGGAACAGACGCCTCTGACAGGCCTCGACGACGGCCCGCTGGGCGTGCGGGTCGACCCGCGGTCTCCCGCGTACGTGATCTTCACGTCGGGTTCGACGGGCCGCCCGAAGGGCGTGGTCGTTCCGCACGCGGGCATCGTGAACCGGCTGGTGTGGATGCAGGACCGGTACGGGCTGGAAGCCGGCGAGCGGGTGCTGCAGAAGACGCCGTTCGGTTTCGACGTGTCGGTGTGGGAGTTCTTCTGGCCCCTGTCGGTCGGTGCCGCCCTCGTGGTGGCGCGACCCGGCGGTCACCGCGACCCGGCCTATGTGGCCTCGGTGATCCGTGAACGTGCCGTGACGACGCTGCACTTCGTGCCGTCGATGCTGGAGGCGTTCGTCGCCGACCCTGCGGCGGGGGAGTGCGCCGGTCTGCGGCGGGTCATCTGCTCGGGTGAGGCCCTGGGCGCGGCGGTGCAGGACCGGTTCCTCTCCCTCCTCCCCGGCGTCGAGCTGCACAACCTGTACGGGCCGACGGAAGCCTCCGTCGACGTCACGTCCTGGCAGTGCACCCCCGGCACGGCGTCGGTACCGATCGGCGCGCCCGTCGCCAACACCCGCGTGTACGTGCTCGACGCCACGCTCTCCCCGGTGCCCGTCGGTGTGGCGGGGGAGCTCTACCTCGCCGGTGTGCAGCTCGCCCGGGGCTACCAGGGACGTAGCGGACTGACCGCCGAACGCTTCGTCGCCAACCCCTTCGAGTCGGGCGAGCGCATGTACCGCACCGGCGACGTGGTCCGCTGGAACACCGACGGCCAGATCGAATACCTCGGCCGCGCCGACGAACAGGTCAAGATCCGAGGGATACGGGTCGAGCCGGGTGAGGTGCAGACGGTCCTGGCCGGGCACGGGCAGGTCGCCCAGATCGCCGTCGTCGCCCGCGAGGACACCCCGGGAGACGTAAGGCTCGTCGCCTACGTCGTACCGACCGCGGACGCATCGGCCGGCGCCGCATCGACTGGCGGCGCATCGGTCAGTGAAATCGCCTCCCGCGTAACCGAGTTCGCGGCCGAGCGACTGCCCGCCGCGATGGTGCCGTCGGCCGTCGTGGTCCTGGACGAGCTACCGCTCAGCGTGAACGGCAAGCTGGACCGCAAGGCCCTGCCGGCTCCCGACTTCACCGCGGTCGCGGGCGAGGGGAGAGGCCCGGCC
This sequence comes from Streptomyces sp. SJL17-4, assembly GCF_036826855.1. NCBI lineage: Bacteria > Bacillati > Actinomycetota > Actinomycetes > Kitasatosporales > Streptomycetaceae > Streptomyces > Streptomyces sp. SJL17-4. The sequence continues at coordinate 8,447,155 of NZ_CP104578.1, forward strand.
ACCGTGCGCGAGGAGATCCTCTGCGCGGCCTTCGCCGAGATCCTCGGCCTCGACCACGTCGGCGTCGACGACGACTTCTTCCGCCTCGGAGGCCACTCCCTCCTCGCCGTCCGCCTCATCGAGACCCTCCGCACCCACGGCGTCACGATCTCGCTCAAGACGCTGTTCGACGCCCCGACCCCCCACGCCGTCGCGCGCTCCGCCGGAGCCGAGCGGATCGAGGTCCCCGACAACCTCATCCCCGTCGGCGCCACCGCGCTCACGCCCGCGATGCTGCCGCTGGTCGACCTCACCGAGGACGAGCTCGCCGCCGTCGTCGCCACCGTCGACGGCGGCGACGCGAACATCGCCGACATCTACCCCCTCGCCCCCCTCCAGGAAGGCCTGCTCTTCCACCACATCCTCGCCGACGGCGGCGACGACGCCTACGTCATGGCGGCGGTCTTCGAGTTCGACACGCGCGACCGCGCCACCGCCTTCGCCGCGGCTCTCCAGCAGGTCGTCGACCGGCACGACATCTACCGCACCTCCTTCGCCTGGGAAGGCCTGCGCGAACCGGTCCAGGTCGTCCGGCGCCACGCCACCCTGCCCGTCACCGAGGTCACCCTCGACGCCGACGGCGGCGACCCGACCGAGCAGCTCCTCGCCGCCGCCGGCGGCACCATGGACCTCGGTAGGGCTCCGCTGCTCGACCTGCACCTCGCCGCCACGAGCGACAGCCGTGTGCTCGTCCTCCTGCGCATGCACCACCTGGTCCGCGACCACACCGCCCTGCAGATCGTCCTCGACGAGGTCGAGGCGATCCTCGCCGGCCACGGCGACACCCTGCCCGCGCCCCTGCCCTTCCGGACGTTCGTCGCCCAGGTACGCGGAGCGGCCGCGCGCACCGACCACACCCGGTACTTCACCGACCTCCTCGGCGACGTCACCGAACCCACCGCCCCCTACGGCATGGCCGACGTACGCGGCGACGGCTCGGACGCCCGACTCGCCCTGCTGCCCCTCGCAGACGGACTGACCGCCCGGCTGCGCACCGCGGCACGCCGGGCCGGAGTCAGCACGGCGACCGTGCTGCACGTCGCCTGGGCCCGCGTCCTCGCCACCCTCAGCGGCCGCGACGACGTCGTCTTCGGCACCGTCCTGCTGGGGCGGATGAACGCGGGGTCCGGCGCCGACCGCGTGGCGGGCCCCTTCATGAACATGCTGCCGGTCCGCATACGCACCGGCGAACTCGGCGCGCTCCAGGCGCTGTCCGCCACGCGCGGACAGCTCGCCGAACTCCTCGAACACGAGCACTCCCCCCTCGCCGTCGCGCAGCGCGCCAGCGGGATCACGGGAGACACCCCGCTCTTCACCTCCTTCCTCAACTACCGCCACAACGCGGGCCAGGACGCCGAGGCGAGCTGGAACGCCACACTCGACGGCACCCGCCTGCTCTTCGCCCGTGAGATGTCCAACTACCCGCTGGCCCTGCTCGTGGACGACAACGGCGACCGCATCAGCCTGTCCGTCGACGCCGCCGAGCCCATCGACCCCAGCGCCGTGACCACCCTCACCCGCACCACCGTCGAGCAGCTCCTCGACGCCCTGGAGACCGCCCTCGACGGCGGCACCGACGTGCCGCTGCGCACGCTCCGCGTCCTCGACGCGGGGGAGCGCGGCCGGGTGTTGGTGGAGTGGAACGACACCGCCACGGAGCGGGTTTCGGGTTCGCTGGTGGAGCTGTTCGAGGCGCAGGCGGCGCGGTCGCCGGAGGCGGACGCGGTGGTCTGGGACGACGAGGTCCTCTCGTACGGGGAGCTGGACTCCCGGGCGAACCGTCTGGCCCGGCACCTGGCGGGTCTGGGCGTGGGTCCGGAGTCGGTCGTCGGGGTGTGTCTGGAGCGCGGTCCGGAGATGGTCGTCGCGCTGCTCGCGGCCCTGAAGGCCGGCGGCGCCTACCTGCCGATCGACCCGGACCACCCCACCGACCGCATCGCGAGCATCCTCACCGACGCCGCCCCCGTCGCCGTGGTGACCTCGGCCGACATCGCACCGGGCATCCCGGCGTCGGACACGTCCCTCGTCGTCCTCGACCACACTCCGGTCGCGGATCTCGACGACGGCCCGCTGGGCGTACGTGTCGACCCGCGGTCTCCCGCGTACGTGATCTTCACGTCGGGTTCGACGGGCCGCCCGAAGGGCGTGGTCGTTCCGCACGCGGGCATCGTGAACCGGCTGGTATGGATGCAGGACCGGTACGGGCTCGACGCGGACGAGCGGGTGCTGCAGAAGACGCCGTTCGGTTTCGACGTGTCGGTGTGGGAGTTCTTCTGGCCCCTGTCGGTCGGCGCCGCCCTCGTGATGGCGCGACCCGGCGGTCACCGCGACCCGGCGTATGTCGCGTCGGTCGTGCGTGAACGCGCGGTGACGACAGTGCACTTCGTGCCGTCGATGCTGGAGGCGTTCGTCGCCGACCCGGCGGCGGGGGAGTGCACCGGTCTGCGGCGGGTCATCTGCTCGGGCGAGGCCCTGGGCGCGGCGGTGCAGGACCGGTTCTTCTCCCTCCTCCCCGGCGTCGAGCTGCACAACCTGTACGGGCCGACGGAAGCCTCCGTCGACGTCACGTCCTGGCAGTGCGTTCCCGGCACGGACAGCGCGTCGGTCCCGATCGGCGCGCCCGTCGCCAACACCCGCGTGTACGTCCTCGACGCCACGCTCTCCCCGGCACCCGTCGGTGTGGCGGGGGAGCTCTACCTCGCCGGTGTCCAGCTCGCCCGCGGCTACCAGGGACGTACGGGGCTCACCGCCGAACGCTTCGTCGCCAACCCCTTCGAGTCGGGCGAGCGCATGTACCGCACCGGCGACATCGTCCGCTGGAACACCGACGGCCAGATCGAATACCTCGGCCGCGCCGACGAACAGGTCAAGATCCGAGGGTTCCGCATCGAACTCGGCGAGATCCAGTCCGTCCTGGCCGGGCACGGCCAGGTGGCGCAGGTCGCCGTCCTGGCCCGCGAGGACACCCCGGGAGACAAGCGCCTGGTCGCCTACGCGGTGCCGGCCCAGGACGAGGCGGCCGACGAACTGCCGCAGCTCCTGACCGCCCTCGCCGCCGACCGGCTGCCCTCCTACATGGTCCCGTCGGCCGTCGTGGTCCTCGACGCCCTGCCGCTGAACGTCAACGGCAAGCTCGACCGCAAGGCCCTGCCCGCCCCCGCGTACACCGCGGGCCCCGGCAGCCGCGGCCCGGTCACCGTGCGCGAGGAGATCCTCTGCGCGGCCTTCGCCGAGATCCTCGGCCTCGACCACGTCGGCGTCGACGACGACTTCTTCCGCCTCGGAGGCCACTCCCTCCTCGCCGTCCGCCTCATCGAGACCCTTCGCACCCACGGCGTCACGATCTCCGTCCGCGCCCTCTTCGACACCCCGACCGTCGCGGGCCTGGCGGCCTCGGCCGGCGCCTACCAGGCGGAGATCCCCGACAACCTCATCCCCGTCGGCGCCACCGCCCTCACGCCCGCGATGCTGCCGCTGGTCGACCTCACCGAGGACGAGCTCGCCGCCGTCGTCGCCACCGTCGACGGCGGCGCCGCGAACATCGCCGACATCTACCCCCTCGCCCCCCTCCAGGAAGGCCTGCTCTTCCACCACATCCTCGCCGACGGCGGCGAGGACGCGTACGTCATGCGCGCCGTCCTCGCACTCGACTCACGCGACCGCGCCACCGCCTTCGCCGCGGCTCTCCAGCAGGTCGTCGACCGGCACGACATCTACCGGACCTCCTTCGCCTGGGAAGGCCTGCGCGAACCGGTCCAGGTCGTCCGGCGCCACGCCACCCTGCCCGTCACCGAGGTCACCCTCGACGCCGACGGCGGCGACCCGACCGAGCAGCTCCTCGCCGCCGCCGGCGGCACCATGGACCTCGGCCAGGCCCCCCTGCTCGACGCGCACGTCGCGGCCGACCCCGCCGGCGACCGCCACCTGGTCCTCGTCCGCATGCACCACACCGTCCGCGACCACACCGCCCTGCAGATCGTCCTCGACGAGGTCGAGGCGATCCTCGCCGGCCACGGCGACACCCTGCCCGCGCCCCTGCCCTTCCGGACGTTCGTCGCCCAGGTACGCGGAGCGGCCGCGCGCACCGACCACACCCGGTACTTCACCGACCTCCTCGGCGACGTCACCGAACCCACCGCCCCCTACGGCGTGACCGACGCGCGCGGCGACGGTGCCGACACCGTCCACGCGGTCGTGCCGTTCGCACCGGAGCTGCACGACAGGCTGCGCAGCGTCGCCCAGCGCCTCGGCACCAGCACGGCGACCGTGCTGCACGTCGCCTGGGCCCGTGTCCTGGCCGCCCTCAGTGGCCGCGAGGACGTCGTCTTCGGATCGGTGCTGTACGGCCGGCTGAACGCCGGCCACGGCGCCGACCGCGTGGCGGGCCCCTTCATGAACACGCTGCCGGTCCGCATACGCACCGGCGAACTCGGCGCCCACGAGGCCCTGGCCGCCACGCGCGGACAGCTCGCCGAACTCCTCGAACACGAGCACGCCCCCCTCGCCGTCGCCCAGCGCGCCAGCGGGATCACGGGAGACACCCCCCTCTTCACCTCCTTCCTCAACTACCGGCGCAACAGCGGCCGGGCCGTGGACGAAGGCATGGATGGCGTGCAGCTGCTCTCGGTCCGCGAGCGCACCAACTACCCCCTGGTCATCCTGGTCGACGACTACGGCGACCGGACCGAGGTGGCGGTCGACTCCGTCGCCCCCATCGACTCCTTCGCGGTCGGCGTCCTCGTCCGCACCGCCACCGACCGGCTTCTCTCCGCCCTGGAGACCACCCTCGACGGCGGCCCCGACACACCGCTCGGCTCGATCGTGGTCCTGCCGGAGGAGGAGCGGCACCGGGTCCTGACGATCTGGAACGACACGGCGACCGAGGGCCGACCGGCCCTGGTCCACGAGCGGTTCGAGCAGTCGGCGGACCGCATGGCCGACGCGAAGGCGATCGTCGCCAACGGAACGTCGGTCTCGTACGCGGAACTGGACGCGCGGGCCAACCGCATCGCCCACTACCTGATCGGTCAGGGCATCGGCCCCGAGTCCGTCGTGGGCCTGTGCATGCCGCGCGGCGCCGACATGATCGCCGCGATCCTCGGCGTCTGGAAGGCGGGCGCGGGCTACCTGCCCATCGATCCGGCGCAGCCGACGGACCGGATCGCGTACATGCTCCGCGACAGCCGCGCGGCCCTGGCCCTGACCACGGAGGAGATCCTCGACGAACTGCCCGCGGGCCGTTCGCGTCTGGTGGCGATCGACGACACGTTCGTCGAGATGCAGCTCGCCGCCGCCCCGACCGACCGCCCCGAGCGTCCTGTCGACCCGCAGTCCCTCGCGTACGTGATCTACACCTCGGGTTCGAGCGGCCAGCCCAAGGGCGTCGCCGTCACCCACGGCGGCCTCGCGAACTACACCGCCTCCATCCCCGACCGCCTCGGCTTCGGAGACGAGGGTGCGCGCTACGCACTCCTCCAGGCCCAGGCCACCGACCTCGGCAACACCGTCGTCTTCGCCAGCCTCACCACCGGCGGCGAACTCCACATCCTCCACGAGGCGGCGGTCACCGACCCGGGACTGGTCGCCGCCTACCTCACCGAGCACGGGATCGACCACTTCAAGGCCGTCCCCTCGCACCTCGCCGCCCTGACGGCCTCCGGCATCGAGGCCGTACTGCCCGCGCAGTCCGTGGTCCTCGGCGGTGAGGCCGCTTCGACGGTCTGGCTGCGCGAGCTGCTCGCCGCGGCCGGCGTGCGAGCGGTCCACAACCACTACGGCCCGACCGAGACCACCATCGGCATCGCGACCACCCGGCTCACCGCCGAGGCGATCGCCGACGGGACCGTCCCGGTCGGCACACCGATCGCCAACACCCGCTTCTACCTGCTCGATTCCCGCCTCCAACCGGTCCCGGTCGGCGTGACGGCCGACCTGTACGTCTCCGGCGCCGGCCTCGCCCGCGGATACGTGGGCCGGGAGGCCCTCACCGCCGAGCGGTTCGTCGCCAACCCGTACGAGACCGGTCAGCGCATGTACCGCACGGGCGACCGCGCGAAGTGGACGGCGGACGGCCAGGTCGTCTTCCTCGGCCGCGCCGACGACCAGGTCAAGATCCGCGGCTACCGCATCGAACCCGGCGAAGTGCAGGGCGTCCTGACCGGCCACCCGCTGATCGACCAGGCAGCGGTCGTCGCCCGCGAGGACACCACGGGCGACCGCAGGCTCGTCGCCTACGTCGTCCCCGTCGACCATCACGAGTCGGGCACCGAACTCTCCACCACGATCCGCCAGTTCGCCGGGCAGCGACTCCCCGAGCACATGGTCCCGTCGGCGGTCGTCGTCCTGGACGCCCTGCCCCTCACCGGCAACGGCAAGCTCGACCGCAAGGCCCTGCCCGCACCCGACTTCGCCGCCACCGCGGGCGCGGGCCGGGCACCGGCCGACGTCCGCGAGGAGATCCTCTGTGCGGCCTTCGCCGAGGTCCTCGGCCTCGACCACGTCGGCGTCGACGACGACTTCTTCGAGCTCGGCGGCCACTCGCTGGTGGCGGTCCGCCTCATCGAGATGCTGCGCGCCCGCGGGGTCTCCGTCTCCGTACGCGCCCTGTTCGACCACCCGACCGCGGCGAGCCTCGCCGCGACCTCCGGCGCCCCGCAGGTCACCGTCCCCGACAACCTGATCCCGGCGGGGGCCACCGCCCTGACGCCCGCGATGCTGCCGCTGGTCGACCTCACCGAGGACGAGCTCGCCGCCGTCGTCGCCACCGTCGACGGCGGCGCCGCGAACATCGCCGACATCTACCCCCTCGCCCCCCTCCAGGAAGGCCTGCTCTTCCACCACATCCTCGCCGACGGCGGCGACGACGCCTACGTCATGCCGGCGGTCCTGGAGTTCGACTCCCGGGAGAGACTCGACGCGTTCACCGACGCCCTGCGGCGGGTCGTCGACCGGCACGACATCTACCGCACCTCGTACGCCTGGGAAGGGCTCCGCGAACCCGTCCAGGTGGTGCGGCGCCACGCCGAACTGTCCGTCACCGACGTCGTCCTCGACCCCGGCACCACCGACGCCGTCGCCGACCTCGTCGACGCGGGCGGCGCGCGCATGGACCTCGGTACGGCTCCGCTGCTCGACCTGCACCGCGCGGCCGTGCCCGGCGAGGAGCGTCCCGAGCGGTGGCTGGCGCTGATCCGCGCCCACCACATGGTCCGTGACGGCACCGCGCTCGACGTGCTCCTCCAGGAGGTGACCGCGTTCCTCGCCGGGCGCGGCGACACCCTGCCCGACCCGCTGCCGTTCCGGACGTTCGTCGCCCAGGCCCGTGGGGGCGTCGAACGCGCCGAGCACGAGCGGTACTTCGCCGAGTTCCTCGGCGACGTCGGCGAGACCACCGCCCCGTACGGCCTGGCGGACGCCCACGGCGACGGGGCCACCCTGACCCGGGCGCGGCTGGCCGCCGGACCCGACCTCACCGTACGGCTGCGCGAAGTGGCGCGGCGCGCGGGCGTGAGCACCGCGACCGTGCTGCACGTGGCCTGGGCCCGGGTGCTCGCCGCGGTCAGCGGCCGCGAGGACGTCGTGTTCGGCACCGTCCTGTTCGGGCGGATGAACGCCGGCGCGGGCGCCGACCGGGTCCCGGGACCGTTCATCAACACCCTGCCCGTACGGGTGCGCACCGACCGGTCCGCCGCGCTGGAGGCGATCACCGCCATGCGCGGCCAGCTCGCCCGCCTCATGGAGCACGAACATGCACCTCTGACCGTGGCCCAGCGGGCGGCCGCCATCGACGGCGACGCCCCGCTGTTCACCGCCTGCCTCAACTACCGGCGCAGCACGGGCGAGGACTCCGACACGCGCTGGAACACCTCCCTGCCGGGCACCCGTCTGCTGTTCACCCGCGAACGCACCAACTACCCGCTGGCGTTGCTCGTCGACGAAGCCCAGGACGGGCTCGAGCTCATGGTCGACGCCGTCGCCCCGGTCGACCCGCAGGAGGTCGTCGCCCTGGTGCGCACCGCCCTCGACGAACTGGTGGACGCCGCAGGGAAGGCCCTGGACGGCGCTCCCGACCGGCCGCTCGGCACCGTGCGGGTCCTCGACGCGCACCAGCGCCACCAGGTGCTCGCCGACTGGAACGACACGGCCGCCGACGTGCCGGCCGCGACCGTGCCCGAGCTGTTCGCGGCCCGCGTGCGCCACACCCCCGACGCCATCGCCGTCGCGGCGGACGACGCCGAGCTCACGTACGCCGAACTCGACGCGCGGGCCAACCGCCTCGCCCGGTTCCTCACCGGCCGGGGCGTCGGCCCCGAGTCCGTGGTCGCCGTCGTGCGCGAACGCGGCATCGACCTGATCGTCACCCTCCTCGGCGTCCTCAAGGCCGGCGGCGCCTACCTGCCGGTCGACCCCGCCCACCCGGCCGAACGCATCGCGTTCATGCTGGCCGAGTCCGGCGCGCGGACCGTCCTCGCCTCGGCCCTGTGCGCGCCCGCCGTACCGGCCGGGACCGGCGTGCCGGTCCTCGTCCTCGACGAGGAGCCGCTCGCGGCACGGATCGAGGCGCTGGACGCCGCACCGGTGACCGGAACACGCCTGCGCCCCGCCCACCCCGCGTACATGATCTTCACCTCGGGTTCGACGGGCCGCCCCAAGGGCGTGGTCGTCACCCACGAGGGCGTGGCCAGCCTGGTCGCGGCCCAGATCGAGCACTTCGACGTCGGGGCCGACAGCCGCGTCCTGCAGTTCGCCTCGCCGGGCTTCGACGCGGCGACCTGGGAACTCGTCATGGCCCTGTGCTCCGGCGCCCGCCTCGTCGTCGCCCCCGCCGAGACCCTGCTGCCCGACGGCGGACTCGCCGCCCTCGTCGCCCGTCACGGCGTCACCCACGCCACCCTGCCGCCCGCCGTGCTGTCCGTCCTCGCGCCCGAGGACCTCGCCCCCGTCACCACCCTGGTCTCCGCGGGCGAGGCTCTCGGCGGCGAACTCGTCGCCCGCTGGTCACGAGGCCGCCGCTTCGTCAACGCGTACGGTCCGACCGAGACCACCGTGTGCGCGACGATGTCCGACCCGCTGACCACGGACGACGGCACACCCTCCATCGGCGCCCCCATCACCAACTCCCGTGTGTACGTCCTCGACAGCAGCCTCGCCCCGGTCCCGGTCGGCGTCGACGGCGAGCTGTACATCGCGGGCGCCGGCCTGGCCCGCGCCTACGTCGGGCGCCCCGGCCTGACCGCGCAGCGCTTCGTTGCCTCCCCCTTCGACGGGGCGGGCGCGCGGCTCTACCGCACCGGCGACCGGGTCCGCTGGACGCCCCAGGGCCGGCTGGTCTTCGCCAGCCGCGTCGACGACCAGGTCAAGATCCGCGGCTTCCGCGTCGAACCCGGTGAGGTCCGCGCCGTCCTGGCCGCCCACCCCGCCGTCACCCAGGCCGCCGTCGTCGTCCGCGACGACACTCCCGGCGGCAAGCGGCTCGTCGGCTACGCCGTCCCCAACGGCCAGGCCGGCGCGACACTCGCCGAGGACCTGCGCGCCTTCGTCAGGGAGCGGCTGCCCGAGCACATGGTGCCGTCCGCCGTCGTCCTGCTGGACGCCCTGCCGCTGACGCCCAACGGCAAGCTCGACCGCGCCGCCCTGCCCGACGACGGCCCGGCCCCCGGCACCGGCCGCGCACCGGTCACCGAGCGGGAGAAGGCCCTGTGCGCCGCCTTCGCCGAGGTCCTCGGCCTGGAACAGGTCGGCGTCGACGACGACTTCTTCGCCCTCGGCGGGCACTCCCTGCTCGCCGCACGCCTCACCAGCCGCCTGCGCGCGGCGCTCGGCATCGAGGTGCCCCTGCGGGTGCTCCTCACGGCACGGACCGTGTCCGGCCTCGTACGACAGCTTGGAAATGTGAGCTCTGCTAGGCCCGCGCTGCGGCCGATGCGTAACCAGGAGGAGTCCTGATGATCCCGTTGTCCTTCGCGCAGCGTCGGCTGTGGCTGATCTCCCAGCTCGAGGGCCCGAGCGCGGTCTACAACATCCGGGTCGCGCAGCGGCTCCGCGGCCCCGTGGACCGCGACGCGCTCCAGGCGGCCCTGCGGGACGTGATCGGACGCCACGAGATCCTGCGCACCGTCTACGGCGTCACCGCCGGCGAGCCCCACCAGCGGGTCCTGCCGGCCGCCGAACAGGACTGGCACCTGGAGACCCGCGACGTCGACCCCGCCGACCCCACCGCGCTCGACCGGGAGACCGCCGACGTCGTCGGCCACGCCTTCGACCTCGCCACCGAACTCCCCCTCAAGGCCCGCCTGCTGTCGACCGGCCCCGACGACCACGTCCTCGTCATGGCCGTCCACCACATCGCCGGCGACGGCTGGTCCATGGGCCCCCTCGGCCGCGACCTGTCCACCGCCTACGCGGCCCGCACCGCGGGCACTGCCCCCGCCTGGGAGCCGCTGCCGATCCAGTACGCCGACTACGCCCTGTGGCAGCGCGAGCTCCTCGGCGCACAGGACGACCCCGAGAGCCTCTTCGCCCGCCAGAGCGCCCACTGGCGCACCACCCTGGCGGACCTGCCGGAGGAACTCGCCCTGCCCTACGACCGCACGCGCCCCGCCGCGCTCGGCCACACGGGCCACACCGTCCCCTTCCGGCTGCCCGCCGAGACGCACGCCCGCCTCGCGCGTCTCGCCCTCGCCGAAGGCGTCACCCTCTTCACCGTGGTCCAGGCCGCCCTCGCCGTCACGCTGCACCGGCTCGGCGCCGGCACCGACATCCCGATCGGGACCGTCGACGCCGGACGCGGCGACGAGGCCCTCGACGACCTGGTCGGTTTCTTCGTCAGCACCCTCGTGCTGCGCACCGACCTGTCCGGCGACCCGACCTTCCGCGAACTGCTCGCCCGGGCACAGGAGACGGCCCTCGCGGCCCGCGAACACCAGGACGTCCCCTTCGAGAAGCTCGTCGAGGACCTCGCCCCCACCCGCTCCCTGGCCCGGCACCCGCTGTTCCAGGTCATGCTCATGCTGCAGAACACCGGCGAAGCGGCCCTGCGACTGCGCGGCGTCCACGCCGAAGCGCTGCCCGTCGGCGACTCCGCCGCCAAGTTCGACCTGGAGTTCACCCTCGGCGAGACCTTCGCCGCTGACGGCACGCCCGCCGGCCTGCACGGCACCCTCATCGCCGCCGCCGACCTGTTCGACGCCGACACGGCCCGTACGCTCACCCGGCGCTTCGCCCGCGTCGCCGAGCTCCTCGCCGACGCCCCCCATACCCGCGTCGGCGACGTACCGCTCCTCGACGACACCGAACTCCACCGCATCCTGCACACCTGGAACGACACGACGGCCGACGTCCCCGCCGTGACCCTGCCCGACCTCTTCGAAGCCCAGGCGGCCCGCACCCCCGACGCGACCGCCCTCGCCGACGGCGACACCACCCTGACCTACGCCGAACTCGACGCGCGCGCCGAAGAACTGGCCCATCTGATCGCCGGCCACGGCGTCGGCCCCGAGACCGTCGTCGCCGTCCTGATGGAACGCGGCGCCGACCTCGTCGCCGCCCTCCTCGCCGTCACCAAGGCCGGCGGCGCCTACCTGCCGCTCGACCCCGACTACCCGCACGACCGCATCGCGTACATGCTGAACGACGCCCGACCGGTCTGTGTCCTGACCACCACCGCGCACACCGCCGCCGCGGCACTCGCCGGCACCCCCGTCGTCACCGTCGACGACCCCGCCCGCACCACCCCCGCCAGCCCCCGCACCGGGCAGCTCCCCGGCCGCGCCGCCCTCCTGCCCCGGCACCCCGCGTACGTCATCCACACCTCGGGCTCCACCGGCCGCCCCAAGGGCGTCGTCGTCGACCACCACGCGCTCGTCCACCACCTGCACGCCGTCGCCGCACACGTCCCGCTCACCACCGACGACCGGCTCGTCGCCGTGACCACGGTCTCCTTCGACATCGCGGCCCTCGAACTGTTCCTGCCCCTGGTCAACGGCGCCGCCGTCGTCCTCGCCGACCGCGACACCGTCCGCGACCCCCACGCCCTCCTCGACCTCGTCCGCACCAGCGGAGCCACCGCCCTCCAGGCCGTCCCCTCCCTGTGGCGTGCCCTCCTCGACACCGGCACCCTGCCCGCCTCCGTACGCGCCCTCGTCGGCGGCGAAGCCCTCCCCGGCGAACTCGCCGCACGACTGCACGCCCTCGGCATCCCCGCCGTCAACCTGTACGGACCCACCGAGGCCACCGTCTGGGCCACCGCCGCCCAGATCACCGAAGGCCCCGTCGTCATCGGCCGGCCCTTCGCCCACACCCGCGCCTACGTCCTCGACGAGCGACTGCGACCCGTCGCACCCGGCACCACGGGAGAGCTCTACCTCGCCGGCGACCAACTCGCCCGCGGATACCTCGGACGCCCCGCCCTCACCGCCGAACGGTTCGTCGCCTCGCCCTTCACCCCCGGCCAGCGCCTCTACCGCACCGGCGACCTGGCCCGACAGCGCCCCGACGGCGTCCTCACCTGCCTCGGCCGCACCGACGGCCAGGTCAAGATCCGCGGCTTCCGCATCGAGACCGGCGAGATCGAAGCCGCCCTCGAACGCCACGCCCACGTCGCCCGCGCCGCGGTCGTCGTCCGCGAGGACACCCCCGGCGACCCGCGGCTCGTGGCCTACACGACACCCACCCACGGACAGGAGACGACCGATGCCGCGGAGCTACGCGCCCACCTGGCCGCGAGCCTGCCGGGTCACATGGTGCCAGCTGCGATTCTGGTGCTGGACGCACTGCCGCTGACGGCGAACGGCAAGCTCGACCGCAACGCCCTGCCCGCACCCACCCACACCGCCACCCCCGGCAGGACACCCGCGGGCCCGCGCGATGAACTCCTGTGCGGCGTCTTCGCCGACGTCCTCGGCCTCGAACAGGTCGGACCCGACGACGACTTCTTCGCCCTCGGCGGCCACTCCCTGCTCGCCGTCGAACTCATGGGCCGCGCCCGTGCCGCCCTCGGCACCGACCTCACCGTCCGCGCCCTGTTCCACACCCCCACCCCCGCCGGCCTCGCCGCGGCCGCCGGCACCACCCGCACCGAGATCCCCGCCAACGCGATCCCGGCCGACGCCACCGCCGTCACCCCCGAGATGCTCCCGCTGGTCGACCTCACCACCGAGGAACTCGCCACCGTGGCCGCCTCCGTCGACGGCGGCGCCGCCAACATCGCCGACGTCTACCCCCTCGCCCCCCTCCAGGAGGGCCTCCTCTTCCACCACCTGCTCGCCGACGGCGGCCAGGACGCCTACATGCAGCCCACCGTTCTGGAATTCGCCTCCCGTGCCCTCCTCGACGCCTTCACCGACGCCCTCCGCCAGGTCCTCGCACGCCACGACATCCTGCGCACCGCCCTCGTCTGGGAAGGACTCCGCGAACCCGTCCAGGTCGTGTGGCGCCACGCCACCCTGCCCGTCACCGAGATCACCCCGGACCCCGAGGCCGGCGACCCCGTACGACAGCTCCTTACCGCCGCCGGCACCACCACCGACCTGACCCGCGCCCCGCTCCTCGACCTGACCATCGCCGACGGCCCGGCGCACCCGCGCCCGCTCGCCCTCGTCCGCGCCCACCACATGGTGCAGGACCACGAAGCCCTGCGGACCGTCCTGAACGAAGTACGGGCCATCCTCGATGGCCACGGCGCCGACCTGCCCGAACCCGCCCCCTTCCGCGACTTCGTCGCCCGCGCCAGATCCGGCGCCGCGCACCACGACCACGAGCGGTACTTCACCGCACTCCTCGGCGACGTCACCGAACCCACCGCCCCCTACGGACTCACCGACGTCCACGGCGACGGCTCCGCGTCCACCCGCGCCCGCACCGACCTCGCCCCCGAACTCACCGACCGCCTGCGCCGCCTCGCCCACCAGCACGGCACCGGCCCCGCCACCCTCCTCCACCTCGCCTGGGCCCGGGTCCTCGCCGCCGTCAGCGGCCGCGACGACGTCGTCTTCGGCACCGTCCTGTCCGGACGCCTCAGCACCGCCGACACCACGCGCCCGGCCCCCGGCCCGTACATCAACACCCTCCCCGTACGGGTCCACACCGGCCGCCATACCCTCGCCGCCCTCCACACCCTGCGCGACCAGCTCACCACCCTCCTGGAACACGAACACGCACCCCTCACCACCGCCCAGCGGGCCGCCGGCACCACCAGCGACACCCCCCTGTTCAGCTCGCTGTTCAACTACCGCCGCGCCACCACCGGCCAGGACACCGGCATCGGCGGCATCCGCACCCTCTTCGCCCAGGAGCGCTCCAACTACCCCCTGGCCGTGTCCGTCGACGACGACGGCACCACCCTGTCCCTCGCCGTCGACGCGCACACCGACGTCGACCCCCACGAGGTGACCGCCCTCCTGCGGACCGCACTCGACCGCATCCTCGACGCCCTGACCGCGACCGCCGAAGGCGCCGACGACCTGCCCCTCTCCGCGATCGACGTCCTCGACGAGGACCGCCGACGCCGGATCGTGAACGACTGGAACGGCACCACCACCGACGTCGCCCCCGCCACGGTCCCCGACCTGTTCGCGGCCCAGGCCGCCCGCACCCCCGACGCGACCGCCCTCACCGCCGACGGCCACAGCCTCACCTTCGCCGAACTCGACGCCCGCGCCGACCGCCTGGCCCGCCTGCTCGCCCACCAGGGCGTCGGACCCGAATCCGTCGTCGGCGTCTGCCTCGAACGCGGCACCGCCCCCGTCGTGGCCCTCCTCGCCGTCCTCAAGGCCGGCGGCGCCCACCTGCCCGTCGACCCCGCCTACCCCGCCGACCGCATCGCCCACATGGTCCGGGACGCGGCCCCCGCCGTCCTGGTCGCCGCCCCCGGCACCGCCCACGTCCTGCCCGCCACCGACACCCCCGTCGTCCTCCTCGACGACACCGCCGCCGACGGCCTCGGCGACCTCGGTGGCCCCGGCGACCCCGACGACCACCACGCCCCCGACGACAGCCCCCTGAACGTCGACATCCGGCCCGAGCAGGCCGCGTACGTCATCTACACCTCCGGCTCCACCGGCCGCCCCAAGGGCGTCACCGTCCCGCACCGCGGCCTCTCCAACCTCGCCGCCTTCCAGCGCACCGGCCCGATCAACCGCCCCGGACCGCGCATGCGCGTGGCACTCACCTACTCCCTCTCCTTCGACGCCTCCTGGGAACTGCTCCTCTGGATGGTCGCCGGACACGAACTCGACATCGTCCCCGACGACATACGACGCGACAGCACCGCACTCGCCCGCTACGCCGACACCCGGCGCGTCGACCTGATGGCCCTCACCCCCGTCCAGGCCGAACAACTCCTCGACGAAGGCCTCCTCGACACCGCCACCCACCGCCCCCGCGCCCTCCTCCTCGGCGGCGACGCCGTCGGCACCACCCTCTGGCAGCGGCTCCACGACGCACCGGACACCCTCGGCCTCAACTTCTACGGCCCCACCGAGGCCACCGTGCACGTCCTGTGCCACGACACCGCCCAGGCCACCCACGGCGAACGCCCCCTCATCGGCCGCCCCCTGCCCAACACCCGGGCGTACGTCCTCGACCACCGCCTCGCCCCCGTGCCCCCCGGCGTCCCCGGAGAGCTCTACGTGTCGGGCGCAGGCCTCGCACGCGGCTACGCGAACCGCCCCGCCCTCACCGCCGAACGGTTCGTCGCCAACCCGTACGAACAGGGCGAGCGGATGTACCGCACCGGCGACCTGGTACGCCAGGACACCGACGGCCGCTTCACCTACCTCGGCCGCGCCGACGACCAGGTCAAGATCCGCGGCTACCGCATCGAACCCGGCGAGATCGAAGCCGCGGCCACCGCCCACCCCGCCATCGCCCAGGCGGCCGTCGTCGCCCGCGAGGACACCCCCGGAGACCGGCGCCTGATCGCCTACGTCGTCCCCGCACCACCGCACACCGCGACCCCCGCCGACATACGCGACTTCATCGCCACCCGCCTGCCGGCCCACATGGTGCCCGCGGCCGTCGTCATGATGGACGCCCTGCCCCAGTCACCCAGCGGCAAGCTCGACCGCGCAGCCCTGCCCGCACCCGACTACACCACCGGCGCCGCACGACGACCCGCCACCCTCCGCGAAGAACTCCTCTGCGGCGTCTTCGCCGACGTCCTCGGCCTCGAACAGGTCGGACCCGACGACGACTTCTTCGCCCTCGGCGGCCACTCCCTGCTCGCCACCCGGCTCGTCAGCCGCATCCGTACGGTCCTCGGCACCGAGACGACCCTGCGCACCCTCTTCGACCGGCCCACACCCGCCCGCCTCGCGGCCGCACTCGACACCGCCGGCACAGCGCGCACCGCCCTCGCCCCGGCCCACCGCCCCGCACGGATCCCACTCTCCTCCGCCCAGCGCCGCCTGTGGTTCGTCGGCCAACTCGACGGCCCCGGCGCCACGTACACCATCCCCGTCGCCCTGCGCCTCTCCGGCGCCCTCGACCACGCCGCACTCGACGCCGCCCTCCGCGACGTCATCGGCCGCCACGAGGTCCTGCGGACGGTGTTCGACACCGCCGACGGAGAGCCCTACCAGCGGATCCTGGACCCGGCCGGCCTCGACTGGGCACCGACCGTCACCGACGTCGCCCCCGAGGAGCTCGACCGCGCCATCACCGACGCACTCGCCCAGCCCTTCGACCTCACCACCGACATCCCCGTCAGGGCCTGGCTGTTCACCACAGCCCCCGACGAGCACGCCCTCGTCCTCGCCGTGCACCACATCGCAGGCGACGGCTGGTCGATGGAACCCCTCGCACGCGACCTGTCCGCCGCCTACACCGCCCGCCGCGCCGGCGACACGCCCGCGTGGCAGCCGCTGCCGGTCCAGTACGCCGACTACGCGCTGTGGCAGCGGGACCTCCTCGGCGAGGAGTCCGACCCCGACAGCCTGATCTCCCGCCAGGTCACCCACTGGCGCACTGCCCTCGCGGACGCTCCCGAGGAACTCGAACTCCCGGTGGACCGGCCGCGACCCGCCGAACCCTCGCACCGCGGCCACAACATCCCCCTGACCGTTCCCGCACCGGTCCACGCCCACCTCGTCCAGGTGGCCCGCGCCGAAGGCGTCACCCCCTTCATGGTGCTGCAGGCCTCCCTCGCGATGCTCCTGTCGAAGCTGGGCGCGGGTACGGACATCCCGATCGGCTCGGCGAACGCCGGCCGCACGGACGAGGCCCTCGACGACCTCGTCGGCTTCTTCATCAACACCCTCGTCATCCGCACCGACCTGTCCGGCGACCCGACCTTCCGCGAGGTCCTCGGCCGCGTCCGCGAGACGAGCCTGTCCGCCTTCGCCCACCAGGAGGTGCCGTTCGAGAAGCTCGTCGAGGAACTCGCCCCGGCCCGCTCCCTGTCCCGGCACCCGCTCTTCCAGGTGATGCTGAAGGTCCAGAACACCGCCGAAGCCGTCCTCGACCTGCCGGACCTGCGCACCGCCGGACTCCCGGCCGGCACCTCAAGCGCCAAGTTCGACCTGGACGCCTCCGTCACGGAGGTCTTCGACGAGACGGGCGCGCCCGCGGGTCTGCGTGGTTCGGTGGTGGCGTCGGCGGATCTGTTCGACGTGGAGACGGCCGAACGGCTGGTGGCGCGTTGGGCGAAGGCCCTGGAGATGCTGGTGCTGGCTCCGGGGTCGCGGCTGAGTGAGGTCGAGGTCCTGGACGTGTCCGATCGCCGGCGGCTGGCGGAGTGGAACGACACGGCCGCGGCAGTGGCGGCCGGTTCGCTGCCGGAGCTGTTCGCGGCGCAGGTGACACGGACGCCGGACGCGGTCGCCGTGGTGGCGGCGGGGCAGTCCCTGTCGTACGCGGAGCTGGACGCCCGCGCGAACCAGCTGGCCCGTCACCTGGTGGCCCAGGGGGTAGGCCCGGAGTCGCTGGTGGGTGTGTGCCTGGAGCGGGGCGCCGATCTGATCGTCGCGCTCTTGGCCGTGCTGAAGGCTGGTGGCGCGTATCTGCCGCTGGATCCTGGGTATCCGGCGGAGCGGATCGCGTACATGGTCGGGGACGCGTCGCCGGTCGTGGTCCTGGCGTCGTCGGCGACGGCGGTCGTGCCGCCGGTCTCGGACGCGTCGGTCGTCCTCCTGGACGATGCGCAGACCGTGGCAGCCGTTGACGGCCTCGCGACCGGCCCCCTGGACACGCGTATCCGTCCGGAGCACCCGGCGTACGTCATCTACACCTCGGGTTCGACGGGCCGTCCGAAGGGCGTGGTCGTCACCCATGGCGGTGTCGTGGGTCTGTGCGAGAGCCACGGCCGGTCGGTGTTCGCGACGACGGACGGTGCTCCGCTGAAGGTCGCTCTGACCACGTCGGTTTCCTTCGACGCGTCGTGGAACCAGCTCTCCGCCCTGTTCTCGGGCCATGAGCTGCATGTCGTGGACGCGGACACGTGGCTGGACGCGGGTCGTCTGGTCGCCTGGATGCGCGCTTCCCGTATCGACTTCGCCGAGATCACCCCCTCCTACCTGCAACTTCTCCTTGACGAGGGCCTCTTCGAAGGAGATCACTGTCCCGCCCGTATCGGTGTCGGTGGCGAGGCCACTCCGACCGCCCTGTGGGAGCGGTTGCGTGCTCTGGAGGGTGTGGAAGGTTTCAACTTCTACGGCCCGACGGAGGCGACGGTCGACACCTCGATCGCGCGCCTGTCCATGTCCGCGGATGTGGTGGTCGGCAGCCCGGTCCCGAACGCCCGGGTGTTCGTTCTCGACGAGTCCCTGCGTGAGGTTCCGGTCGGTGTGGCCGGTGAGCTGTACGTGTCGGGTACGGGTCTGGCGCGTGGTTACGTGAATCGTCCGGTCCAGACGGCGGAGCGGTTCGTTGCGTCCCCCTTCTCGGCCTCGGGCGAGCGGATGTACCGGTCGGGCGATCGGGTGAAGTGGACGGCGGAGGGCCAGTTGGTCTTCCTGGGCCGTGCGGACGAGCAGGTCAAGGTCCGCGGCTTCCGTATCGAACTGGGCGAGGTCCAGGCAGCCGTCGCCGCGCACCCGCAGGTCGCACAGGCGGCCGTGGTCGTACGGGAGGACGTCCCCGGCGACCGTCGCCTCGTCGCCTACGTCGTCACCACCGGTGAACTCACGCACCCGATAGGCGAGTTCGCCGCACGCAGTCTGCCCGAGTACATGGTTCCGTCGGCGGTCGTCGTTCTGGACGCGCTGCCGCTGACCGCGAACGGCAAGCTCGACCGCAAGGCCCTGCCGGCTCCGGAGCACGACACGAGCGCGGCGGTCCGTGGTCCCTCGAACGCCCGCGAGGAGATCCTCTGCGCCGCGTTCGCCGAGGTTCTCGGTCTCGAAAGCGTGGGCGTGGACGAGGACTTCTTCGTCCTCGGCGGCCAGTCCCTGCTGGTCATCCGGCTCGTCGCCCTGCTTCGTAACCAGGGCGTCGACGTGTCGGTGCGGGCCTTCTTCCAGGACCCGACACCGGCCGGCCTGGCCGCCTCGGCGGGCGCCGAGCAGGTCGCCGTCCCGGCCAATCTGATCCCGGCCGACGCGACCGCGATCACCCCCGACATGCTGCCGCTCGTCGACCTCACCACCGAGGAGATCGCGCGGATCGCCGCCACTGTCGACGGCGGCGCGGCCGCCATCGCCGACATCTACCCCCTCGCCCCCCTGCAGGAGGGTCTGCTCTTCCACCACCTGCTCGCCGAGGGTGACGACGACGCCTACGTCCTGCCGACGGTCCTCGAGTTCGACTCGCGCGAGCGTCTCGACGCCTTCGCGGACGCCCTCCAGCAGGTGGTCGACCGCCACGACATCTACCGCACCTCCATCGTCTGGGAGGGCCTGCGCGAGCCCGTCCAGGTGGTCCGGCGCCGCGGCACCCTGCCCGTCACCGAGGTCACCCTCGACGGCCAGGGCGACCCGGTGCGACAGCTCCTGACCACCGTCGGCAACTGGATGGACCTGACGCAGGCCCCGCTGCTGCGGATGCACGCGGCCCAGGTCCCCGGCACCGGCCGCTGGCTCGGTCTGCTGCGGGCGCACCACGTCGTCCGTGACCACACCGCGCTGGAGATCGTGTTCCACGAGGTCCAGGCGATCCTCGCCGGCCGGGGCCGGGAGCTGGCCGCCCCGATGCCGTTCCGGAACTTCGTCGCCCAGACCCGGGGCGCCGTCGCGCGCGCCGAGCACGAGCGCTACTTCGCCGACCTCCTCGGCGACGTCACCGAGCCCACCGCCCCCTTCGGCATCGCCGACACCCACGGCGACGGCGCCACGTCCGTCCGCGTCGAGGTGCCGTTCGCGCCCGCCCTCACCACGCGTCTGCGCGAGGCGTCCCGCCGGGCCGGCGCCAGCCCCGCCACGGTCATGCACCTCGTCTGGGCCCGGGTCCTCGCCGCCGTCAGCGGCCGCGACGATGTCGTCTTCGGCACGATCCTGTTCGGCCGCATGAACGCGGGCGAGGGCGCCGACCAGGTCCCCGGCCCGTACATGAACACCCTGCCCGTACGCGTTCGCACCGACGGGCCGGGCGTCCTCGCCGCCGTCGCCGCCATGCGCGGCCAGCTCGCCGAGCTCCTCGAGCACGAGCACGCGCCCCTCGCGGTGGCGCAACGCGCCAGCGGCATCGACGGCAACACGCCGCTGTTCACCGCCCTGTTCAACTACCGCCACCACGCCGACCTGTCCGGCGGCCGTGACACCCCCCGCGAACTCGACGGCATCACGCTGCGGTTCGCGCAGGAGCGGGACAACTTCCCGCTCGCCCTCTCGGTCGACGACCACGGCGACAGCATCGCCCTGGCCGTGGACGCGGTCGCCCCGGTGGACCCGCGCATGGTCGGCCGCCTGGTCGAGACCGCCACGCGCAACCTCGTCGCGGCCCTGGAGACGGCACTCGACCAGGGCGAGGAACCGCGCCTCGGGGCGGTCCAGGTACTCGACGAGGCAGGACTGCACCTGCTCCTGCGCGAGTGGAGCACCACCACGGCCCACACCGAGGCCGCACCGGTCCTCGACCTGCTCGCCGAGCGCGTCGCCCGCACGCCCGACGCGGTGGCGCTCGTGACGGAGACGGGGGACCTCACCTACGGCGAACTGGACGCCCGCGCCAACCGGCTCGCGCACCACCTCACCGAGCACGGCGTCGGACCCGAGTCCGTGGTCGCGCTGTTCCTGGAACGCGGACCCGACCTGATGGCGGCGCTCCTCGCCGTCCTCAAGGCCGGCGGCGCCTACCTGCCGATCGACCTCGACTACCCCGCCGAGCGCGTCGCGTACATCCTCGGCGACGCCCGCCCCATGGCGGTCCTCGCCACCACCGCCAGCCGGAGCAGGGTCCCCGCGACGGACGCCGCCGTCCTCCTCGTCGACGACGCCCGCACCCGCGCCGCCCTCGACCGGCTGCCGGCCGCGACCCCCGACGTCGTCCTGCGCGCCGAGCATCCCGCGTACGTCGTCTACACCTCGGGATCCACCGGCCGCCCCAAGGGCGTCGTGCTCACCCACGGCGGCTTCGCCAACACCCTCGCGGCCGCCACGGAACGCTTCGGCACCGGGCCCGGCTCGCGGGTGGCGCAGTTCGCCTCGGTCAGCTTCGACGTCTTCTGCCTGGAGTGGGCGCTCGCGCTCACCACGGGTGCCGCCCTCGTCCCCGTACCGGCGCACCGCAGGCTCGGGAAGGAACTGACCGACTTCCTCGCCGAACAGCGCATCACCCACGCCAGCCTGCCGCCCGCCGTCCTCGCGGGCCTCGACGAGGAGGCGGTCTCCCCGCACCTCGTCATCGAGATCGGCGGCGAGGCCTGCGCCCCGGAGCTGGTCGGACGCTGGGCGCGCGGCCGCACCCTGTTCAACACGTACGGCCCGACGGAGACCACCGTCGACGCGACCTACTGGCGCTGCGAGCCGGACGCCGAGGACGTGTCCATCGGCACACCGATCGCCCACACCCGCGCCTACGTGCTCGACGGGTCCCTCGCACCGGTCCCGGTCGGCGCCACCGGCGAGCTGTACGTCGCGGGCCCCGGCCTCGCCCGCGGCTACCTGGGGCGTCCCGCCCAGACCGGCGAACGCTTCGTCGCCGACCCGTTCTCCACCGCCGGCGAGCGCCTCTACCGCACCGGCGACCTGGTGCGCTGGAAGGACGACGGCCGGATCGAGTACCTCGGCCGCGCCGACGACCAGGTCAAGATCCGCGGCTTCCGCATCGAACTCGGCGAGATCCGCTCCGTCGTCGCCGCCCACCCGGACGTCGACCGCGCCGCCGTCGTCGTACGCGAGGACAGCCCGGGCGACCGGCGGATCGTCGCCTACGTGGTGGCGCCCGGAACCTCCGGCCAGACCGGCCACCAGGCGCTCACGGCCGAGGTCGCCCGGTACGCCGCCGACCGTCTGCCGTCCTACATGGTCCCGTCGGCGGTCGTCGCCCTCGACGACCTGCCCCTGACCGCCAACGGCAAGCTCGACCACCGGGCCCTGCCCGCCCCCGACTACGGTGACGGCACGAGCCCCGGCCGAGCCCCGGCCGGCCCGCGCGAGGAGATCCTCGCCGGGATCTTCGCCCACGTCCTCGACCGCCCCGCGGTCGGCGTCGACGACGACTTCTTCGCCATCGGCGGGCACTCACTGCTCGCGGTCCGCCTCATCAGCCGCATCCGTACCGTCCTCGGCGTCGAGGTACCCCTGCGCACCCTCTTCGAGGCCCCCACCGTCGCCGCGCTCGCGCGCCGACTCGGCAGCGCGGAGACGGCACGCGCCGCCCTGGCGCCCCTGCCGCGCCCCGCACGCACCCCGCTGTCGTTCGCGCAGCGCCGCCTGTGGTTCATCGGCCAGCTCGAAGGCCCCGGCGCCACCTACAACATCCCCATGGGCCTGCGGCTCACCGGCCGCCTCGACCGCCCCGCCCTGATCACCGCCCTGCGGGACGTCATCGGCCGCCACGAGGTGCTCCGCACCCGCTTCCCCGTCGCCGACGGCGAGCCCTACCAGCGGATCGCCGACCTCGACGACCTGGTCTGGGAGCCGTCCGTCCGCACCGTCCGGCCGGAGGAACTCTCCGACGCCGTCGCCGAGGTGGCCCAGCACGTCTTCGACCTGGCCGACGAGGTCCCCATCCGCGCCTCCCTGCTCGAACTCGCCCCCGAGGACCACGTCCTCGTCGTCGTCGTGCACCACATCGCCACCGACGGCTGGTCCACCGGCCCCCTGGCCCACGACGTGTCCCTCGCCTACGCCGCCCGGTCCACGGGCCAGGCACCCACCTGGGAGCCGCTCCCGGTCCAGTACGCCGACTACGCCCTGTGGCAGCGCGAACTCCTCGGCGACGAACGCGACAGCGACAGCGTGACCGGACGCCAGGCCGCCTACTGGCGCCAGGCGCTCGCCGGAGCCCCCGAAGAGCTCACGCTGCCGTTCGACCACACCCGCCCGGCCGTCGCCTCCCACCGCGGCCACAGCGTGCCGGTGGACATCCCCGCCGACGTCCACGCGCGCCTCGCGCACGTGGCACGGGCCGAGGGCGTCACGACCTTCATGGTCCTGCAGGCAACGCTCGCCATCCTGCTCTCCAAGCTGGGCGCGGGCACCGACATCCCGATCGGCTCGCCCCACGCCGGCCGCACCGACGAAGCCCTCGACGGCCTGGTCGGCGCCTTCGTCAACACCCTCGTCCTGCGCACCGACCTGAGCGGCGACCCGACGTTCAGGGACGTCCTCGCCCGCGTACGGGAGAACAGCCTCGCCGCCTTCGCCCACCAGGACGTGCCCTTCGAACGGCTCGTCGAAGAGCTCGCGCCCAGCCGCTCCCTGGCACGGCACGCCCTCTTCCAGGTCATGCTGACCCTGCAGAACACGGCCGAGGCCGTCGTCGAACTCCCCGGCCTCGACGTCCGCGCCCTCGGCACGGGCCCGGCGAAGGCCAAGTTCGACCTCGACGTCATCGTCGGCGAGGCGTTCGACGCCGACGGCGCCCCGGCCGGCGTCCGCGGCGAGGTCACCGCCGCGGCCGAACTGTTCGAACCCGACACCGTACGCCGTATCGTCGACGGCCTCACCCAGGTGCTCGACGCGGTCACCGCCGAACCCGGCACCCGGCTCAGCGCGGTCCCCGTCCTCGACGCGGCCGAGCGGCACCGCATGCTCGTCGAGTGGAACGACACGGCCACCGACCTCGAACCCGCCACGATCGGGGACCTGTTCGCCGCCCACGTCGCCCGCACCCCGGACGCGATCGCCGTGTCCGACACCACCGCGGAGATCACGTACGCCGAACTCGACGCCCGCGCACAGCGCCTGGCCCGCTACCTCACCGGCCGGGGCGTGGGCCCCGAGACCGTGGTCGCCGTCTGCCTGGACCGGGGCGTCGACCTGATGACGGCCCTGCTCGGCGTGGTCAAGGCCGGCGGCGCCTACATGCCGCTCGACCCCGACTACCCCGCCGAGCGTGTCACCTACATGCTCGGCGACGCGGCCCCCGCGCTCGTCCTCGTCTCCGAGACCACGGCCGCCAAGATCCAGGCCACCCACACCGACACGGCCCTGCTCGGCAGCGCCCTCGCCACCGACCCGAACCCCACCGGCACGAGCACGGACGCCACGAGCGCCCCGGCACTCCTGCCGACCCACCCGGCCTACGTCATCTACACCTCCGGCTCCACCGGCCGCCCCAAGGGCGTCCTCGTCCCGCACACCGGCGTCGCCGCCCTCGTCCAGGGCCACATCCGGTCCCTGGGAGTCGGCCCCGGCGCCCGCGTCGCCCAGTTCGCCTCCGCCGGATTCGACACCTTCGGCTGGGAATGGCTCATGGCCCTCCTCTCCGGCGCGACCCTCGTGGTCGTCCCGCCCGAGCGCCGCCTCGGCGACGCCCTGCCCGCACACCTCACCGAGCAGCGCGTCACCCACGCCACCCTGCCGCCCGCGGTCCTCGCCACACTCGACGAGACCTCCCTCCCCGCGGACACCGTCCTCGTCATCGCCGGAGAGGCCTGCCCGCCCGACGTCATGGCCCGCTGGGCCCGAACCCACACCCTGTTCAACTCCTACGGACCCACCGAGACGACCGTCGACGCCACCCTGTGGCGCTGCGACCCGCTCGCCGACGACGTCGCCATCGGCACCCCCGTACTCGACACCCGCGTGTACGTCCTCGACGAGTCCCTGGCACCGGCCCCGGTCGGCGTCGCGGGCGAGCTGTACGTCACCGGCGTCGGCCTGGCCCGCGGCTACCTGGGACGGCCCGGCCTGACCGCCGAACGGTTCGTCGCCAACCACCTCTCCGACGACGGATCGCGGCTCTACCGCACCGGCGACCGCGCCAAGTGGACGGCGGACGGCCGGCTCGTCTTCGTCGGCAGGACCGACGACCAGGTCAAGATCCGCGGCTTCCGCATCGAACCCGGCGAAGTGACCGCCGTCCTGGCGGAACACCCCACCGTCACCCAGGCCGCCGTGATCGCCCGCGAGGACACCCCCGGCGACAAGCGCCTCGTCGCCTACGTCGTACCCGCCCCGGACGCCACCGTCTGGACCGTGTCCGACACCGCCGCCCTCCAGGCCCACGCCGCCGCCCGACTGCCCGACTACATGGTCCCGTCGGCGGTCGTCGCCCTCGACGCCCTGCCCCTGACCGTCAACCGCAAGCTGGACCGCGCCGCCCTGCCCGCACCCCACACCCAGGGCACCGCGACCCCCGCCGAACGCGGCCCGCAGGGACTGCGCGAACAACTCCTGTGCGGGGTGTTCGCCCAGGTCCTCGGCATCGAGTCCGTCGGCGTCGACGACGACTTCTTCGCCCTCGGCGGCCACTCCCTGCTCGCCGTGCGCCTCGCCAGCCGCGTGCGCGCCGTCCTCGGCGTGGACCTCGACATCCGGGTGCTCTTCGACGCCCCGACCGTCTCCGCCCTCGCCGCCCGCCTCGACGACGCGGCCGGCACACGCCCCACCCTCACCGCCGGGGACCGCCCGCAGCGGGTTCCCCTCTCCTTCGCCCAGCAGCGCCTGTGGTTCATCGGCCAGCTGGAGGGAGCGGGCGCCACCTACAACAGCCCGATCGCCGTCACCACGACCGACGAGGTCGACCCGCACGCCCTCGACGCCGCCCTCCGCGACGTCATCGACCGCCACGAAGTACTCCGCACGGTCTACCCGACGGCGGACGACGGCCAGCCCTACCAGGACGTCCGCCCCCTCGACACGCTCGACTGGCACGCCGAGATCCGCACCGTCGCACCCGAGGACCTGGCCACCGCCGTCGACAAGGCCTCCGCGCACGCCTTCGACCTGTCCACGCAGATCCCGATCCGGGCGACGCTCTTCGACACCGGACAGGAACGCGCCCTCCTGGTCGTGGTCCACCACATCGCCAGCGACGGCTGGTCCCTGGCACCCCTCGCCCGGGACTTCTCCACCGCCTACGGGGCACGCGCCGCGGGCCGGGCCCCCGCCTGGCAGCCGCTGCCGGTCCAGTACGCCGACTACACGCTCTGGCAGCGCGAGCTGCTCGGCGACGAGAACGACCCCGACAGCGTCATCAACCGCCAACTCGCCTACTGGCGCGAGGCCCTGGCGGCGGCACCGGAAGAGCTCGACCTGCCCTTCGACCGGCCGCGCCCGGCCGAGGCCTCGCACCGGGGCCACAGCGTCCCGCTCACCGTCCCCCCGCACGTGCACGCCGAGCTCGTCAGGCTCGCCCGCGAGGAAGACGTCACCGTGTTCATGGTGCTGCAGGCCGCCCTGGCGATGCTGCTCTCCAAGCTGGGCGCGGGCACCGACATCCCGATCGGCTCGGCGAACGCCGGCCGCACGGACGAGGCCCTCGACGACCTCGTCGGCTTCTTCGTCAACACCCTGGTCCTGCGCTCCGACCTGTCCGGCGACCCGACCGTACGGGGCCTGCTGCACCAGGTACGCGAACGGAGCCTGGCGGCCATGGCCCACCAGGACGTGCCGTTCGAGAAGCTCGTCGAGGAGCTGGCCCCGGCCCGCTCCATGGCCCGCCACCCGCTCTTCCAGGTCGTCCTGACCAAGCAGAACACCGTGGAGTCCGGCCTCGACGCGGCCGGAGCGGCCGTCGCGTGGACCGGCGGCATGTCCACCGGCAACCGCGCGGTGAAGTTCGACCTCGACGTCATGGTGGGGGAGACCTTCGACACCACGGGCGCCCCCGCCGGCCTCGGCGGCTCGGTCACCGTGGCCACCGACCTGTTCGACCCACAGTGGGCGGGCCGCATCGCCGACGCCTGGACGACCCTCCTGGAGGCGCTGCCCCAGGACCCGGGCCGCCGCCTGAGCGACGTCGGCATCCTGCCGGAGGAGGAGCGGCGCCAGGTCCTGACCGTCTGGAACGACACGTCGACCGACGGCCGACCGGCCCTGGTCCACGAGCGGTTCGAAGCACGTGCGGGCGCCGCTCCCGAGACCCCGGCGATCGTCGCCAACGGAACGTCGGTCTCGTACGCCGAACTGGACGCGCGGGCCAACCGCATCGCCCACTACCTGATCGGCCAGGGCATCGGCCCCGAGTCCGTCGTGGGCCTGTGCCTGCCGCGTGGCGTGGACGTGATCGCCGCGATCCTCGGCGTGTGGAAGGCGGGCGCGGGCTACTTGCCCATCGATCCGGCGCAGCCGACGGACCGGATCGCGTACATGCTCCGTGACAGCCGCGCCGCCCTGGCCCTGACCACGGAGGAGATCCTCGACGAGCTCCCGGCCGGCCGTTCGCGTCTGGTGGCGATCGACGACACGTTCGTCGAGATGCAGCTCGCCGCCGCCCCGACCGACCGCCCCGGACGTTCTGTCGACTCGCAGTCCCTGGCGTACGTGATCTACACCTCGGGTTCGACCGGCCGTCCCAAGGGTGTGGCGGTCACGCACGGCGGCCTGGCGAATTACACGGCCTCGGTCCCCGACCGTCTCGGCTTCGGAGACGAGGGCGCGCGCTATGCGCTGCTCCAGGCGCAGGCCACGGACCTCGGCAACACCGTCGTCTTCGCCAGCCTCACCACCGGCGGCGAACTCCACATCCTGGAGGAGAGTGCGGTCACCGACCCGAAGGTGGTGTCCGCGTACCTCACGGAACACCGGATCGACCACTTCAAGGCGGTCCCCTCGCACCTCGCCGCCCTGTCGGCGGCGGGCATGGAGGGCGTACTGCCCGCCCGGTCGCTCGTCCTCGGCGGCGAGGCCGCGTCGACCCCGTGGCTGCGGGAACTCCTCGCGGCAGCGGGCGAGCGGTCGGTCCACAACCACTACGGCCCGACCGAGACGACGATCGGCATCGCGACCACGCGGCTGACGGCCGAGGGGATCGCGGGCGGGACCGTCCCGGTCGGCACGCCGATCGCCAACACCCGTTTCTACCTGCTCGATTCCCGTCTCCAGCCGGTCCCGGTCGGTGTGACGGCGGACCTGTACGTCTCCGGTGCCGGCTTGGCGCGCGGGTACGTGGGCCGGGAGGCGCTGACCGCCGAGCGGTTCGTCGCCAACCCGTACGAGCAGGGCCAGCGGATGTACCGCACGGGCGACCGCGCGAAGTGGACGGCGGACGGCCAGGTGGTGTTCCTCGGCCGGGCCGACGACCAGGTCAAGATCCGCGGCTACCGCATCGAACCCGGCGAGGTCCAGGGCGTGATCGCCGGCCACCCGCTGGTGGACCAGGCCGCGGTCGTCGCCCGCGAGGACACCACGGGCGACCGCAGGCTCGTCGCCTACGTCGTCGCCGACGACCTGGAGCCCGACGAGAAGGCCGGACTCACCACGTCGCTGAAGGAGTTCGCGGCGCAGCGGCTGCCGGAGCACATGGTCCCGTCGGCGGTCGTCGTCCTGGACGCACTGCCGCTGACCGGCAACGGCAAGCTCGACCGCAAGGCCCTGCCCGCACCCGGCACCCTCATCTCCGGCGGACCCTCCAGCCAGGGACGGGAGCCCGCCACCCGCGAGGAGCGCGCGCTGTGCGAGGCCTTCGCCCAGGTGCTGCGGCTGGACAAGGTCGGAGTCGACGACGACTTCTTCGCCCTGGGCGGCCACTCGCTGCTCGCGACCGAACTCATCGTCCAGGTCCGCGCGGCCCTCGACGTCGACGTCGAGATCCGGTCCCTGTTCAACTTCCCCACCCCCGCCGGTCTCGCGACACAACTCGGCACGCGGAAGTCGAACCGACCGGCCCTGCGACCGATGCGCGATCGGAGGGCCTCGTAACACGAAAAGCACGAGGAATCCAGTGCGTTCAAGCTGAACAATCACATACGCGTTGACAAGCGAATCGGCCGCCTTGTACGAGAAATCGGATAAGGCGGCCGAAGCGCGTGCGGGGGACGTTCAACTGGCGCCCAGGGGCGGTTGAACGAGACCGAGAACCCTCTGTGAGATGCGGCTTTCCGCTAGCCCTTCGAGTCGATCGCGGCGTGAAGGCGGACGATTGATCGCCGATGGGCGCTGGGTCATAGTGGTTCGCGCCATCACGGGGGAGCGACGCATCGAAAGTTCCCGGCGAATTCCCGTTCTTCGCAAGCAGTTTCCGCAGAAGCCCGTCAGAGCTCCTGCGGATCTTTATTGACCAGATTCACCCGGTGCACGCACTTGATTTCCCCAGGGGCATGCAGGGACGTGCACACCACGCCGGCGTTGCTGCCGCACGGGACATTTCCTCCGTGCGGGGCGAATGACGGCAGACGCTTGACAGTCAGCCTGTGCCGGCGTTGCGGCAGGGACGAAGCCAGGAAGGTTCCCGATGATTCCGTTGTCATTCGCGCAGCGTCGGTTGTGGTTCATCCAGCAGCTGGAGGGCCCCAGCGCGACGTACAACATCCCGGTGTCCCTCCGCCTGACCGGCGCGGTGGACCGGGACGCGCTGGCAGCGGCGCTGCGGGACGTCCTGGCACGCCACGAGGTCCTGCGCACCACCTTCCGCGTCGAGGACGGCGAACCCCACCAGCACATCCACGAGATGGGCGATCTGGACTGGGCCCTGCAGACGGTGGAACTCCCCGACACCGCGACCCCGGCGGACCTGGCCGGCGCCGTCGCCGGAGTCTTCGGGCACACCTTCGACCTCTCCACCGAACTCCCGGTACGCGCCTGGCTGTTCTCGGCCGGACCCGACGAGCACGCCCTCGCGCTGCTCGTCCACCACATCGCCAGCGACGGCTACTCCAAGCGCCCGCTCGCCCAGGACCTCTCCACCGCCTACGCGGCACGGTGCGCGGGCGAGGCCCCCGCGTGGGAGCCGCTGCCGGTGCAGTACGCGGACTACGCGCTGTGGCAGCGCGAGCTCCTCGGCGACTCGGCGGACCCCGACAGCGTCGGATCCCGCCAGGTCGCCTTCTGGCGCGAGGCACTCGCCGACGCCCCCGAGGAACTGGCCCTGCCGTTCGACCACCCCCGCCCGCCCGTCCCCTCCCACCAGGGACTCAGCGCCCCCTTCACCGTCCCCGCCGACGTCCACGCACGCCTGCGGGACCTCGCGCGCGCCGAAGGCGTCACCACCTTCATGGCCGTCCAGGCCGTCCTCGCGATGACGCTGTCGAAGCTCGGCGCCGGCACCGACATCCCCGTCGGCACCGCGGTCGCCGGCCGCACCGACGTCGCCCTCAGAGACCTGGTCGGCTTCTTCGTCAACACGCTCGTCCTGCGGACGGATCTGTCCGGCGACCCGACGTTCCGTGAGGTTCTGAACCGGGTACGCGAGACGAGCCTGGCGGCGATGGCGAACCAGGACGTGCCGTTCGAGAAGCTCGTCGAGGAGCTCGCCCCGGCCCGTTCCCTCGCCCGCCACCCCCTCTTCCAGGTCATGCTCTCCGTCGACCACGCCACCCGGGCGCAGGTCGACCTCGGAGCGGTACGCGCCGGCTCGCTCGCCGACGTCGCCACCGACGACGTGACCGCCAACCTCAAGAAGATCGCCAAGTTCGACCTCGAGATCGCCGTCGACGAGCACGTCGACGCCGAAGGCGCTCCCGCGGGCCTGCAAGGATCCGTGATCGTCGCCGCCGATCTGTTCGAGCAGGACACCGCCACCCACCTCGCCGAGCGGCTCGCCCGCGCCCTCACCGCGCTGGTCACCGACCCCGCCACCCGCCTCAGCGCCGTCGACGTGCTCACCGAGACCGAGCGCGACCTGCTCCTGCACCAGTGGAACGCCACCACGACCGACGTCGAAGCCGCCCTCGTCCCCGACCTCTTCGAGGCACACGCGCAGCTGACCCCCGAGGCCGTCGCCGCCGTCTTCGAGGGCACGGAACTCACGTACGAGGAACTCGACACCCGCGCCAACCGCCTCGCCTACCACCTCCTCGGCCTCGGCGTCAGCAGCGAATCGGTCGTCGGCCTCTGCCTTCCCCGCGGCCTCGACATGCTCGTGGGCATCCTCGCCGTCTGGAAGGCCGGTGGCGCCTACGTACCGCTGGACCCGGAGCACCCCGAGGAGCGGCTGTCCTACATCCTCCGCGACAGCGGAGCCCGTGCCGTCGTCAGCACCCGCGACGCCGCCGAAGGCGCGGCCGCCCGGCTCGGCGTCGAACGCGTCGTCTGGCTCGACGACCCCGCCACCCTCACCGGCCTCGACCGCATGCCCGCCGTCGCCCCCTCCCGGCACACCAACCCCGCGAACCTCGCCTACGTGATCTACACGTCGGGTTCGACGGGTCGTCCGAAGGGTGTGGGGGTGGGGCATGGGGCGTTGGCGAATTTGGTGTCGGTGTTCGCTCCGTTGATGGGTGTGGGGCGTGGGGTTCGGGTGTTGCAGTTTGCTTCGTTCGGGTTTGACGCGTCGGTGCTGGATGTGGGGGTGGCGTTGGCGTCGGGTGGTGGGCTGGTGGTGGCTTCGGCTGCTGAGCGGTCTGATCCGGTGTTGTTGCGGGGTTTGGTGGGGTCGGCGGGTGTGGTGTCGGCGAGTGTGGTGCCGTCGTTGCTGGCTGTGTTGGATCCGGGTGATCTGGCCGGTGTGGTGTCGATGGTGGTGGGTTCGGAGGGGATTGATCCGTCGTTGGCGCGTGTGTGGGCGTCGGGTCGTCGGTTGGTGCATGCGTATGGGCCGACTGAGGCGACGGTGATCTCCGCGGTGGGTGTGGTGGATCCGGATGGTGTGGGTGTGGTGCCGTTCGGTGGGCCGGTGGCCAATACGCGGATGTATGTGCTGGATGAGTTTTTGCGGCCTGTGGCTCCTGGTGTTGCGGGTGAGTTGTATGTGGGTGGTGTTCAGCTTGCGCGGGGTTATGTGGGTCGTGCGGGGCTGACGGCTGAGCGGTTTGTGGCTGATCCGTTCGGTGTGGGTGGTGGCCGGTTGTATCGCACGGGTGATGTGGTGCGGTGGACCGGTGGGGGTGAGCTGGTCTTTGTCGGGCGTGCTGATGATCAGGTGAAGGTGCGGGGTTTCCGTATCGAGCCTGGTGAGGTGCGTGCGGTGGTGGCGGGGTGCGCGGGTGTCGCGCAGGCCGCGGTCGTGGTCCGTGAGGACATGGCGGGGGACCCTCGGCTGGTCGCCTACGTGGTCGCAGAAGACGGCAGCGGCGTGGATGGCGGCGTGGATGTGGCCGGGCTGAGGGCTCGGGTGACGGGTTTCGTGTCGGAGCGTCTGCCGTCGTACATGGTTCCGTCGGCTGTTGTCGTCCTCGATGCCCTGCCGCTGACGGTGAACGGCAAGCTCGATGTGAGGGTGCTGCCGGCGCCGGAGTTCGTGAGTGGGGGCGGTCGTCCCGTGACGGAGCGCGAAGAGCTCCTGTGTGGTGTCTTCGCGCAGGTCCTGGGCCTGCCCGAAGTGGGTGTGGATGACGACTTCTTCGCCCTCGGCGGCCACTCCCTCCTCGCCGTCCGCCTCGTCGAACGGCTCCGCGAGCGCGGCCTGTCCGTCTCCGTACGCGCACTCTTCGAGACCCCGACCCCGGCCGGTCTCGCCCTCGCGACGAGCACGGCCCACAACGCCGTCCCCGAGAACCTCATCCCGGCCGACGCCACCGAGATCACGCCGGAGATGCTGCCGCTCGTCGACCTGACGACCGACGAACTGGCCCGGATCGTCACCTCCGTCGACGGCGGCGCCGCCAACATCGCGGACATCTACCCGCTCGCCCCCCTCCAGGAGGGCCTGCTCTTCCACCACCTCCTCAACGAGGGCGGGGACGACGCCTACGCGCTCCCCACCGTCATCGAGTTCGACTCCACCGAGCGCTTCGACAGCTTCCTGTCCGCGCTCCAGGCCGTCGTTGACCGCCACGACATCCTGCGCACGGCGATCATGTGGGACGGCCTGCGTGAACCCGTCCAGGTCGTCCGGCGCCACGCCGCCCTGCCCGTCACCCACGTGACCCTCGACGCGGACACCGACGACCTCGTCGCCGCACTGGTCACGGCCGGCGGCACCACGATGGACCTGAGCCGCGCCCCCCTGATCACCCTGCACGTCACACCGACGGCGGACGGCAAGCGCCTCGCCCTGCTGCGCATGCACCACATGGTGCAGGACCACACCGCGAAGGAAGTCCTTCTCGACGAGGTCCAGGCCTTCCTCACGGGCCGCGGCCAGGACCTCCCCGAGCCGCTGCCCTTCCGCAACTTCGTCGCCCAGGCCCGTACCGGCGTCGAGGAGGCCGCACACGAGCAGTACTTCGCCGAGCTGCTCGGCGACGTCACCGAGCCCACCGCCGCCTACGGCCTGGTCGACGTCCGCGGCGACGGCACCGGCATCACCCGAGGAGAACGGGAGTTCCAGCCCGCCCTCACCACCCGCCTCCGCGACGTCGCACGACGCCTCGGC
Source organism: Streptomyces sp. SJL17-4 (assembly GCF_036826855.1). Classification (NCBI taxonomy): domain Bacteria; kingdom Bacillati; phylum Actinomycetota; class Actinomycetes; order Kitasatosporales; family Streptomycetaceae; genus Streptomyces; species Streptomyces sp. SJL17-4. The sequence continues at coordinate 8,480,926 of NZ_CP104578.1, forward strand.
GTCAGCCCCGCCCCCGTACTGCACGTCGCATGGGCACGCGTCCTCGCCGCGCTCAGCGGTCGCGAGGACGTCGTCTTCGGCACGGTGCTCTCCGGCCGCATGAACGCGGGCACCGGCTCCGACCGCGTCCCCGGCCCCTTCATGAACACCCTTCCCGTCCGGGTGCGCACCGGGGAACTCGGCGCGCTCGAGTCCATCAAGGCCATGCGCGGCCAGCTCGCCCGCCTCATGGAGCACGAGCACGCCCCCCTGGCCGTGGCCCAGCGGGCCGGTGGCCTGCCGGCCGACACCCCGGTCTTCACCTCCTTCTTCAACTACCGCCACGACACGGGCCGCAAGGCCGATGGCGAGCACACGGCCGCGATCACCGGCATCCGCACCGTTTGGACCCACGACCGCACCAATTACCCCCTGTCCGTGGCCGTCAACGACAACGGCGAGACCCTCACCCTCGTCGTCGACGCCATCGTCCCCATCGCCCCGCACTCCGTGACGGAGCTCGTGCACAGGGCCGTCGAGCACCTGGTCTCCGCAGTGGAGACCGCACTCTCCGACGGCACCGACCTGCCCCTCGCCTCCCTCGACGTCCTCGGCGACGACGAGCGTCGTCGGGTGCTGGTGGAGTGGAACGACACGGAGACGGATCTCGGTTCGGTGTTGGTGCCGGAGCTGTTCGCGGCGCAGGTGGCGAGGACTCCGGATGCGGTGGCTGTCGTCGCCGACGGGGCGGAGGTCTCCTTCGCGGAGCTGGATGTCCGGGTGAATCGTCTGGCGCAGTACCTGATCGGTCAGGGCGTCGGTGCGGAGTCGGTGGTCGGCGTCTGCCTGCCGCGTGGGGTCGACGCGGTGGTCGCGTTCCTGGCGTCGTGGCGCGCAGGTGCCGGCTATCTGCCGATCGATCCGGAGTATCCGGCGGAGCGGATCGGTTTCATGCTGGCCGACAGCGGTGCGGTCTTGACGCTGACGACGGAGGAGATCCTCGATGATCTCCCGGCGGGCCGGAACCGTTTCGTGGCCCTGGACAGCGCCCTGATGCGGATGCAGCTGGCCTCGGTACCGACGGACGCACCGACAGCAAGCATTGCTCCGCACTCTCTCGCGTATGTGATCTACACGTCGGGTTCGACGGGCCGTCCGAAGGGCGTGGCCGTCACTCATGGGGGCCTGGCGAACTATGTGACCTGGGCAGTCGACGCGTACGGCATGAACAACACCGACGGTGGTGCGCCGCTGCACTCGTCGCTCGCTTTCGACCTGACGGTGACCAGTGTCCTGGTGCCCCTGGTCGCCGGCTCGGCGGTAGTCGCGGACGAGCAGGGCGGCGCCGAGGGCCTCGCCAGTCTGGTCAAGGCGTCGGAGACGTTCGGCCTGGTCAAGGCGGTCCCGGCCCATCTCCCGCTCCTCGCGGAGATGCTCACCACCGAGCAGGCGGCGCAGGCGTCCCGTACATGGGTCGTCGGTGGCGAGGCCCTGTCGGGCACGGTCGTCCGTGACTGGCTGGCCCGGGCCCCGCAGTCGGTGATCGTGAACGAGTACGGTCCGACGGAGACGGTCGTCGGCTGCTGCGTGTACGAGATCTCGGCAGGTCAGAGTGTCGGGGACACGGTGCCGATCGGCCGGCCGATCGCCAACACCCGCCTGTACGTCCTCGACGGCCGTATGCGTCCGGTCGCCCCGGGCGTCGCCGGCGAGCTCTACATCGCCGGCACCCAGCTCGCCCGCGGCTACGTCAAGCGCCCCGCCCTCACGGCCGAGCGTTTCGTGGCCAACCCCTTCGAGCCCGCCGAGCGGATGTACCGCACGGGTGACATGGCCCGCTGGACCAAGGACGGTCTCCTGGAGTACCTGGGCCGTGCGGACGAGCAGGTCAAGGTCCGTGGTTTCCGTATCGAGCCGGGCGAGGTCGAAGCCGTCGTCACGGCGCATCGCGAGGTTGCCCAGGCGGCGGTCATCGCACGGGAGGACACCCCGGGAGACACCCGCCTCGTCGCCTACGTCGTCCCCACCGACCCCGACGAGACCGACGACGAACTCGCCGCGTCCGTGGCCGAGTTCGCCCGAGGACGCCTGCCCGACTACATGGTCCCGTCCGCGGTCGTCGTCCTCGACGCGCTCCCGCTGACCGCCAACGGCAAGCTCGACCGCAAGAACCTCCCCGCACCGGACAACGCCCACACCGGCGGCTCCGGCCGGGGCCCCGAGAGCCGTGAGGAAGAGGTCCTCTGCGAGGCCTTCGCCCAGGTCCTCGGACTCGACCACGTCGGCGTCGACGAGAGCTTCTTCACCCTCGGCGGCCACTCCCTCCTCGCCGTCCGCCTCGTCAGCCGTGTCCGCACCGCGCTCGGCGTCGAACTGGACCTGGCGACGCTCTTCGAGGTGCCGACGGTCGCCGGCCTCGCGGCCCGGATGGGTCTGGCCGGCGCCGCGCGCACCGGACTCGCCCCCATGCCGCGCCCCGAGCGCACCCCGCTGTCGTACGCCCAGCAACGCCTCTGGTTCATTGGCCAGTTGGAGGGCTCGAACACCGGCTACAACGTCCCCGTCGCGCTCCGCCTGGCCGGGGACGTGGACCACACGGCGCTGGCCGCGGCCCTGCGGGACGTCCTGGAGCGGCACGAGGTCCTGCGTACCGTGTTCCCCGTCACCGATGGCGAGCCGTACCAGCGGGTCATCCCCATGGAGGAGCTGACCTGGCAGCTGCCGCTCGTCGAGGTCGCCGCCGACGACCTGCCGGACGCGGTCGCCACGGCGGGCGAGTACGCCTTCGACCTCTCCGCCGAAATACCCTTCCGTGCCTGGCTGTTCTCGGCCGGGACCGACGAGCAGGTCCTCGTCGTGGTGATGCACCACATCGCGAGCGACGGCTGGTCCAAGCGTCCGCTCGCCCAGGACCTCTCCACCGCCTACGCGGCGCGGTGCGCGGGAGAGGCCCCCGCGTGGGAGCCGCTGCCGGTGCAGTACGCGGACTACGCGCTGTGGCAGCGCGAGCTCCTCGGCGACTCGGCGGACCCCGACAGCGTCGGATCCCGCCAGGTCGCCTTCTGGCGCGAGACACTGGCAGGTGCCCCGGAGGAGCTGACGCTCCCCGCCGACCACCGCCGCCCCGCCGTCTCCACCAACCGGGGCCACCGCATCCCGGTGACCGTCCCGGCCGACGTCCACGCACAGCTGCGGGACCTGGCACAGGCCGAAGGCGTCACCACCTTCATGGTGCTCCAGGCCGCCGGCGCCGTACTCCTCGCGAAGCTTGGCGCGGGCACCGACATCCCGATCGGATCGGCCCACGCCGGCCGCAACGACGAAGCACTCGACGACCTGGTCGGCTTCTTCGTCAACACGCTCGTCCTGCGGACGGATCTGTCCGGCGACCCGACGTTCCGTGAGGTCCTGAACCGGGTACGCGAGACGAGCCTGGCGGCGATGGCGAACCAGGACGTGCCGTTCGAGAAGCTCGTCGAGGAGCTCGCCCCGGCTCGTTCCCTCGCCCGCCACCCCCTCTTCCAGGTCATGCTCTCCCTGGAGAACAACGCCGAGGCGGTCCTCGACCTGTCCGGCCTGCACACCCCGCCGGCCGCCGCGCGACCGGCCGGCCCCGTCGAGGCCGCGGCCAAGTTCGACCTGGCCTTCCAGATCTCCGAGACCGCCGACACCGACGGAACCCCCGGCGGACTGCATGGCAGCGTGGTGGCCGCCGCCGACCTGTTCGAGCAGGACTCGGCCGGCCGGATCGCCGAACGCTGGACGCGCGTCCTCGCCGCCCTGGTCGCCGAGCCCGCCACCCGCCTCAGCGCGGTCGACGTACTCGACGCACCCGAGCGTGACCTGCTCCTGAACGCCTGGAACGACACCGCCACGACCGTCGCGCCCACCACCGTGCCGGAGCTCTTCGCGGCCCACGCCGCGAGCACCCCGGACGAGGTCGCGGTGATCGCGGGCGGCACCGAGCTCACGTACGCGGAGCTCGACGCCCGAGCCAACCGCCTCGCGCACTTCCTGATCCAGCGGGGCATCGGCGCCGAATCCGTCGTCGGCCTCAGCTTCGGCCGCGACGAGCAGATGATCGTCGCCGTCCTGGCGACGTGGAAGGCCGGAGCCGCCTACCTGCCCATCGACCCCGAGCACCCTGCCGACCGCAAGGCGTACCTGATCGCCGACAGCGGCGCCGCTCTCGTGCTCACCACCGAAGAGGCCCTGCCCGGCCTCCCCGCGGACCGCGCGCCGGTCGCCGTCGTGGACGGCCCCGAGCTGCGGGCCGCACTCGACTCCGCACCGGACACGGCCCCCGAGGCCACCTACGAGGACACCGGCCTGGCCTACGTGATCTACACGTCGGGTTCGACGGGTCGTCCGAAGGGTGTGGGGGTGGGGCATGGGGCGTTGGCGAATTTGGTGTCGGTGTTCGCTCCGTTGATGGGTGTGGGGCGTGGGGTTCGGGTGTTGCAGTTTGCTTCGTTCGGGTTTGACGCGTCGGTGCTGGATGTGGGGGTGGCGTTGGCGTCGGGTGGTGGGCTGGTGGTGGCTTCGGCTGCTGAGCGGTCTGATCCGGTGTTGTTGCGGGGTTTGGTGGGGTCGGCGGGTGTGGTGTCGGCGAGTGTGGTGCCGTCGTTGCTGGCTGTGTTGGATCCGGGTGATCTGGCCGGTGTGGTGTCGATGGTGGTGGGTTCGGAGGGGATTGATCCGTCGTTGGCGCGTGTGTGGGCGTCGGGTCGTCGGTTGGTGCATGCGTATGGGCCGACTGAGGCGACGGTGATCTCCGCGGTGGGTGTGGTGGATCCGGATGGTGTGGGTGTGGTGCCGTTCGGTGGGCCGGTGGCCAATACGCGGATGTATGTGCTGGATGAGTTTTTGCGGCCTGTGGCTCCTGGTGTTGCGGGTGAGTTGTATGTGGGTGGTGTTCAGCTTGCGCGGGGTTATGTGGGTCGTGCGGGGCTGACGGCTGAGCGGTTTGTGGCTGATCCGTTCGGTGTGGGTGGTGGCCGGTTGTATCGCACGGGTGATGTGGTGCGGTGGACCGGTGGGGGTGAGCTGGTCTTTGTCGGGCGTGCTGATGATCAGGTGAAGGTGCGGGGTTTCCGTATCGAGCCTGGTGAGGTGCGTGCGGTGGTGGCGGGGTGCGCGGGTGTCGCGCAGGCCGCGGTCGTGGTCCGTGAGGACATGGCGGGGGACCCTCGGCTGGTCGCCTACGTGGTCGCAGAAGACGGCAGCGGCGTGGATGGCGGCGTGGATGTGGCCGGGCTGAGGGCTCGGGTGACGGGTTTTGTGGCGGAGCGTCTGCCGTCGTACATGGTTCCGTCGGCTGTCGTCGTCCTCGATGCCCTGCCGCTGACGGTGAACGGCAAGCTCGATGCGAGGGCGCTGCCGGCGCCGGAGTTCGTGAGTGGGGGCGGTCGTCCCGTGACGGAGCGCGAAGAGCTCCTGTGTGGTGTCTTCGCGCAGGTCCTGGGCCTGCCCGAAGTGGGTGTGGATGACGACTTCTTCGCCCTCGGCGGCCACTCCCTCCTCGCCGTCCGCCTCATCAGCCGCATCCGTACGGTCCTCGACATCGAGGTCCCGCTGCGCATCCTCTTCGAAGCGCCGACCGTCGCCGCCCTCACGAGCCGGCTGGCCGGTGCCAGGAGCGCACGGCCCGCCCTGCGCCCGGGCACGCGCCCCGAGCGCATCCCGCTCTCCTCCGCCCAGCAGCGCCTGTGGTTCATCAGCCAGCTGGAAGGCCCCAGCGCCACCTACAACGTGCCCGTCTCCCTGCGGCTCTCGGGCGGAGTCGACCGCGAAGCGCTCGGCGCGGCCCTGCGCGACGTGATCGGCCGCCACGAGGTCCTGCGCACCGTCTTCGAGGTCGCCGACGGCCAGCCCTACCAGCGGATCCTGGACCTGGAGGACCTTGCCTGGGAGCTGTCGGCCGCCGAGGTGACACCGGCGGACCTGCCCGCGGCGATCAGGGAGGCGGAGAAGTACGCCTTCGACCTCTCGGTCGAGGCCCCGATCCGCACCTGGCTGTTCGACGCCGGCCCCGACGAGCAGGTCCTCGTGGTCGTCGTCCACCACATCGCCGGAGACGGCTGGTCCATGGGCCCCCTCGCCCGTGACGTCTCGGTCGCCTACGCGGCGCGCCGCGAGGGCCGCGCCCCCCAGTGGGAGCCGCTGCCGGTGCAGTACGCCGACTACGCGCTCTGGCAGCGCGAGCTGCTCGGTGACGAGAACGACGAGGACAGCCTCATCTCCCAGCAGGTCTCCTACTGGCGCGAGGCGCTCGCGGACGCCCCCGTGGAGCTGGACCTGCCCTTCGACCGGCCGCGCCCCGCGGTCGCGTCCCACCTGGGCCACAGTGTCCCGCTGAACGTGCCCGCCGAGGTGCACCAGCGGCTCGCCGCGGTGGCGCGGACCGAGGGCGTGACCACGTTCATGGTCCTCCAGGCCGCCCTGGCCACCCTGCTCTCCAAGCTCGGCGCGGGCACCGACATCCCGATCGGCTCGGCGAACGCCGGCCGCACGGACGAGGCCCTCGACGACCTCGTCGGCTTCTTCATCAACACCCTGGTCGTCCGCGCGGACCTGTCCGGCGACCCGACCTTCCGTGAGGTCCTGAACCGGGTACGGGAGACGAGCCTGGCGGCGATGGCTCACCAGGACGTGCCGTTCGAGAAGCTCGTCGAGGAGCTGGCCCCGGCCCGCTCCATGGCCCGCCACCCCCTCTTCCAGACCGTCCTCACCCTCCAGAACACCATCGACGCGGTTCTCGACCTGCCCGGCGTACGGGCGGGCGCGGCAGCCGCGGACGACGAGGCGACGTCGGGTCGAACGGCCGTGAAGTTCGACCTGGACGTCATGGTCGCCGAGGTCTTCGACGCCCACGGCGCCCCGGCGGGTCTGGGCGGCTCGGTCACCGTCGCCGCCGACCTGTTCGACGCCGCCTGGGCGGGCCGCATCGCCGACGCCTGGACGACCCTCCTCGACACCCTCTCCCAGGACACCGGCGTACGCCTGAGCAGGGTCGACGTTCTGCCGGAGGAGGAGCGGCGCCAGGTCCTGACGATCTGGAACGACACGGCGACCGAGGGCCGACCGGCCCTGGTCCACGAGCGGTTCGAGCAGTCGGCGGACCGCGTGCCCGACGCGAAGGCGATCGTCGCCAACGGAACGTCGGTCTCGTACGCCGAACTGGACGCGCGGGCCAACCGCATCGCCCACTACCTGATCGGCCAGGGCATCGGCCCCGAGTCCGTCGTGGGCCTGTGCCTGCCGCGTGGCGTGGACGTGATCGCCGCGATCCTCGGCGTGTGGAAGGCGGGCGCGGGCTATTTGCCCATCGATCCGGCGCAGCCGACGGACCGGATCGCGTACATGCTCCGCGACAGCCGCGCCGCCCTGGCCCTGACCACGGAGGAGATCCTCGACGAGCTCCCGGCCGGCCGCTCGCGTCTGGTGGCCATCGACGACACCTTCGTCGAGATGCAGCTCGCCGCCGCCCCGACCGACCGCCCCGAGCGTCCCGTCGACCCGCAGTCCCTCGCGTACGTGATCTACACCTCGGGCTCGACCGGCCGGCCCAAGGGCGTCGCCGTCACCCACGGCGGCCTGGCCAACTACACGGCTTCGGTCCCCGACCGTCTCGGCTTCGGAAACGAGGGCGCCCGGTACGCACTCCTCCAGGCCCAGGCCACCGACCTCGGCAACACCGTCGTCTTCGCCAGCCTGGCCACCGGCGGCGAACTCCACATCCTGGAGGAGGCGGCGGTCACCGACCCGGGACTGGTCGCCGCCTACCTCACCGAGCACGGGATCGACCACTTCAAGGCCGTCCCCTCGCACCTGGCCGCCCTGACGGCCTCCGGTATCGAGGCCGTACTGCCCGCGCAGTCCGTGGTCCTCGGCGGTGAGGCCGCTTCGACGGTCTGGCTGCGCGAGCTGCTCACCGCGGCCGGCGAGCGCGCGGTCCACAACCACTACGGCCCGACCGAGACGACGATCGGCATCGCGACCACGCGGCTGACGGCCGAGGGGATCGCGGGCGGGACCGTCCCGGTCGGCACGCCGATCGCCAACACCCGCTTCTACATCCTCGACGCGAACCTCCGCCCGGTCGTCCCCGGTGCCGCCGGTGAGCTGTACGTCTCCGGTGCCGGCCTGGCCCGTGGGTACGTGGGCCGGGAGGCGCTGACCGCCGAGCGTTTCGTCGCCAACCCGTACGAGACCGGCGAGCGGATGTACCGCACGGGCGACCGTGCGAAGTGGACGGCGGACGGCCAAGTGGTCTTCCTCGGCCGTGCCGACGACCAGGTGAAGATCCGCGGCTACCGCATCGAGCCCGGCGAAGTGCAGGGCGTCCTGACCGGCCACCCGCTGGTCGACCAGGCCGCCGTCGTCGCCCGCGAGGGCACCCCTGGCGACCGCAGGCTCGTCGCCTACGTCGTCCCGACCGACATCGACGACACGAACGACGAACTCCACGGATCCCTCAAGGAGTTCGCGGCGCAGCGGCTGCCGGAGCACATGGTCCCGTCGGCGGTCGTCGTCCTGGACGCGCTGCCGCTGACCGGCAACGGCAAGCTCGACCGCAAGGCCCTGCCCGCACCCGACTACTCCTCGTCGCTCGCTTCGGGTGGCAGGCGGGCCGCGACGCTTCAGGAGGAGATCCTCTGCCTGGCCTTCGCGGAGGTCCTCGGACTTCCCGAAGTCGGCGTGGACGATGACTTCTTCGAGCTCGGCGGCCACTCCCTGCTCGCCGTCCGCCTCGTCAGCCGCATCCGTTCCGTCCTCGGCGTCGAGGTCGGAATCCGCGAACTCTTCGAGGCCCCGACGGTGGCCGGACTCGCCGCCGGCCTGACCGGTGCCGAGCAGGCCCGGCTGGCCCTGAAGGCGGGGGAGCGCCCCGACCGCGTACCGCTCTCCTTCGCCCAGCGCCGCCTGTGGTTCATCGGCCAGCTGGAGGGCCCGAACGCGGCCTACAACGTCCCGGTGGCCCTGCGCCTCGACGGCGACGTCGACCACGAGGCCCTCGAGGCCGCCCTGCGGGACGTGATCGAGCGCCACGAGGTGCTGCGTACCGTCTTCGAGGTCTCCGACGGCGAGCCGTACCAGCGGATCGTCTCCGTCGACGAGCTGGAGTGGACCCTTCCCCTGGTGGAGGTCGCCCCGGAGGAGCTCGCCGGAGCGGTCGCCGCGGCGGCCGGACACGCCTTCGACCTCGCGGTCGAAATCCCCTTCCGCGCCTCGCTGTTCACCACCGCGGACATTGACCGCGTGCTCGTCGTCGCGATGCACCACATCGCCAGCGACGGCTGGTCCAAGCGCCCGCTGGCACGCGACCTGTCGGCCGCCTACGCGGCACGCCGCGAGGGCCGCGCCCCCGTGTGGGAGCCGCTGCCGGTGCAGTACGCCGACTACGCGCTCTGGCAGCGCGAGCTGCTCGGCGACGAGAACGACGAGGACAGCCTCATCTCCCGCCAGGTCGCCTACTGGCGGCGGACACTGGCGGACGCACCCGAGGAGCTTCAGCTCCCGGTCGACCGCGTGCGGCCGCCGGAGCCCTCGCACCGTGGCCACGACGCCGCCCTGACCGTGCCCGCCGACGCGCACGCCCGCCTCGTGGAGGTGGCGCGGGCCGAGGGCGTGACCACGTTCATGGTCCTGCAGGCTTCCCTGGCGATGCTGCTGTCGAAGCTGGGCGCGGGCACGGACATCCCGATCGGCTCGGCGAACGCCGGCCGTACGGACGAGGCCCTCGACGACCTCGTCGGCTTCTTCGTCAACACCCTCGTCCTGCGTACGGACCTGTCCGGCGACCCGACCTTCCGCGAGGTCCTCGGCCGCGTCCGCGAGACGAGCCTGTCCGCCTTCGCCCACCAGGACGTCCCGTTCGAGCGGCTCGTCGAGGAACTGGCCCCGAGCCGTTCCATGGCCCGGCACCCGCTGTTCCAGGTGATGCTCCAGGTGCAGAACAACGCCGAAGCCGTCCTCGACCTCGACGGTGTACGGACCGGGGGCATCGCGACCAGTGCCGGTACTGGCACCGGCACCTCGGTGGCGAAGTTCGACCTGGACGCCTCGGTGGTCGAGACCGTCGACGAGAACGGAGCCCCGGCAGGCCTGCGCGGCTCCGTGGTCGCCGCCGCAGACCTCTTCGACGCGGAGACCACCGAGCGGCTCGTGGCGCGTTGGGCGCGTGCCATCGAGCAGCTCGCCGCAGACCCGCAGCTCCGCCTGAGCGCCCTGGACATCCTGGACGAGACCGAGCGCGAACAGCTCCTCGACGAGTGGAACGGCACGGCGGTCGAGATGCCGGCCGGTTCGCTGCCTGAGCTGTTCGAGGCGCAGGTGGTACGGACGCCGGGGGTGGTGGCGGTGGTCTCGGGTGGTGCGGAGGTCTCGTACGCGTCCCTGGACGTCCGCGCGAACCGGCTGGCCCGTCACCTGGTGGCTCAGGGTGTGGGTCCGGAGTCGTTCGTCGGTGTCTGCCTGGAGCGCGGTATCGACACGGTGGTGGCGCTGCTCGCGGTGCTGAAGTCCGGGGGCGCGTATCTGCCGATCGACCCGGCTTACCCGTCGGACCGGATCGCGTACATGCTCGCGGACGCGAAGCCGACGGCGGTCCTGACCTCGACGAGCACGGCATCCGTGATCCCGCAGTCGGACACGACGACCGTCCTGGTCATGGACGGACTCGACCTCGCCGGCCTTGAGGCCGCCCCCCTGGGTATGGAGATCCGTCCGGAGCACCCGGCGTACGTGATCTACACCTCGGGTTCGACGGGCCGCCCGAAGGGCGTGGTCGTGGAGCACCGTTCCGTGGCCGGCCTGATGGGCTGGGCGGCGGCGGAGTTCGGCGGGGAGGACTTCCGCCGGGTCCTTGTCTCCACGTCCTTCAACTTCGACGTCTCGGTCTTCGAGCTCTTCGGCCCGCTGGTGTCGGGGGGCAGCGTCGAGATCGTCGGCGACCTCCTCGCCCTGGCCGACGCGGACGCGCCGGTCGGTGACGTCAGTCTGGTCAGCGGTGTTCCGTCGGCCTTCGCCCAGATGGTGGCTGCGGGCGAGATCCACGCCCGCCCCAGGACCGTTGTCCTGGCGGGTGAGGCGCTCACGGCGGACGCTGTCGCCGGCATCCGTACGGCGATCCCGGGCGTCCGGGTCGCCAACATCTATGGTCCGACCGAGGCCACGGTCTACTCCACGGCCTGGTACGCGGACGCCGAGGTGGACGGGATCGTCCCGATCGGCCGCCCGATCTCCAATGCCCGCGTGTACGTCCTGGACGGCACCCTGTCGCCGGTCCCGGCCGGTGTGGTGGGTGAGCTGTACATCGCGGGTGCGGGCCTGGCCCGCGGTTACCTGGGTCGTCCCGAGCTGACGGGTGAGCGTTTCGTCGCGGACCCGTTCTCGTCCGACGGCGGTCGTCTCTATCGCACGGGTGACGTGGTCCGCTGGAACGCGGACGGTCAGATCGAGTACCTCGGCCGCGCCGACGAGCAGGTCAAGATCCGGGGCTTCCGCATCGAACTCGGAGAGGTCCAGGCCGTCCTGGCCGGCCACCCGCTGGTCGCCCAGGCCGTGGTCGTGGCCCGCGAGGACGTGCCCGGGGACAAGCGCCTGGTCGCGTACGTCGTCCCGAACGACAGCACTCCGGAGACCGAACTGCTCCACCGGGTCGCCGAGTTCGCGAGCGACCGCCTGCCGTCCTACATGGTCCCCTCGGCGATCGTGGTCCTCGACGCCCTGCCGCTGAACGTCAACGGCAAGCTCGACCGCAAGGCCCTCCCCGCCCCGGACTACTCGGCGGGCAAGGAGGGATCCGGCCGCAGCGCTTCGAACCTGCGCGAGGAGCTCCTGTGCGGTGTCTTCGCCCAGGTCCTCGGACTGCCCGAGGTCGGTGTGGATGACGACTTCTTCGCCCTCGGCGGCCACTCCCTCCTCGCTGTCCGCCTGATCAGCCGGGTCCGTACGGTCCTCGGCGTCGAGGTCCCGCTCCGCGCCCTGTTCGACACCCCGAGCGTCGCCGGCCTCGCGGCCGGTCTCGACGGTGCGGGTCGTGCCAGGCTCGCCCTGGCGGCGGGGGAGCGGCCGGAACGGGTTCCGCTGTCCTTCGCCCAGCAGCGCCTGTGGTTCATCGGCCGGCTGGAGGGCCCCAGCGCGACTTACAACATCCCGTTCGTGCTCCGGATGGCCCATGAGGTCGACCGGGACGCCCTCGCCCTCGCCTTCCGTGACGTGGTCGGCCGGCACGAGGTCCTGCGGACCGTCTTCCCGACGGCCGAGAACGGCGAGCCGTACCAGAACGTCATCGAGCCCACCGACCTCGACTGGCAGCTCAACGTCGTCGACGTGGAGCCCACGGCGCTCGACGCCGCGATCGCGGAGGCGGAGTCGTACGCCCTCGACCTCTCCACCGAACTGCCGATCCGGGCAACCCTCTTCGAGGCCGGTCCCGATGCGCGGGTGCTGGTCGTGGTGCTGCACCACATCGCGGGTGACGGATGGTCGATAGCTCCGCTGGCCCGGGACCTGTCCACGGCGTACGCGGCGCGCGCCGAGGGCTGGACTCCCGGGTGGGAGCCGCTGCCGGTCCAGTACGCGGACTACGCGTTGTGGCAGCGTGAGCTGCTCGGTGACGAGAACGACCCTGACAGTGTGATGGCTCGTCAGATGATCTACTGGCGTGACGCGTTGGCGGGTTCTCCGGAGGAGCTGGAGCTGCCATTCGACCGTTCGCGTGCGGCGGTGGCGTCGCATCGTGGGCATCGGGTGCCGGTGGAGATTCCGGCCGAGGTCCACGCGCGTCTGGTCGAGGTGGCGCGAGCCGAGGGGGTGACTCCCTTCATGGTTCTGCAGTCCGCTCTCGCGATGCTGCTGTCGAAGCTGGGTGCGGGTACGGACATCCCGATCGGTTCGGCGAACGCCGGCCGTACGGATGAGGCCCTGGACGACCTGGTGGGCTTCTTCATCAACACGCTGGTGATCCGTACGGATCTGTCGGGTGATCCGACGTTCCGTGAGGTCCTGGGGCGGGTGCGGGAGGTCAGTCTTTCGGCGCTGGCGCATCAGGAGGTGCCGTTCGAGCGGCTGGTGGAGGAGCTGGCGCCGAGTCGTTCGATGGCCCGGCACCCGTTGTTCCAGGTCCAGCTGGACCTGCAGAACAACGCCGACGCCGTCCTCGACCTCCCCGGAACCGAAGGGGGCGGCACGTCCGCGGACACCGCCGTGGCCAAGTTCGACGTCGAGATCCGACTCACGGAAACCCACGACGAGCTGGGCGCCCCGGCCGGCGTACGCGGCCAGGTCGTCGCAGCGGCCGACCTCTTCGACCCGGACACGGTCCGCACCCTGCGCGAACGGTTCGTCCGCGTCCTGGACCTGCTGACCGTCGCCCCGCAGACCCACCTGAGCGACCTCGACGTCCTCGATTCCGACGAGCGTCGTCGGGTGCTGGTGGAGTGGAACGACACGGAGACGGATCTCGGTTCGGTGTTGGTGCCGGAGCTGTTCGCGGCGCAGGTGGCGAGGACTCCGGATGCGGTGGCTGTCGTCGCCGACGGGGAGGAGGTCTCCTTCGCGGAGCTGGATGTCCGGGTGAATCGTCTGGCGCAGTACCTGATCGGTCAGGGCGTCGGTGCGGAGTCGGTGGTCGGCGTCTGCCTGCCGCGTGGGATCGACGCGGTGGTCGGCTTCCTGGCGTCGTGGCGTGCCGGTGCGGCCTATCTGCCGATCGATCCGGAGTATCCGGCGGAGCGGATCGGTTTCATGCTGGCCGACAGCGGTGCGGTTCTGACGCTGACGACGGAGGAGATCCTCGATGATCTCCCGGCGGGCCGGAACCGTTTCGTGGCCCTGGACAGCCCGCTGATGCGGATGCAGCTCAGTTCTGCGCGGACGGACGCACCTGCCGCGGACAACAACCCCCAGTCGGTCGCGTATGTGATCTACACGTCGGGTTCGACGGGCCGTCCGAAGGGCGTGGCCGTCACCCACGAGGGCCTGGCGAACTATGTGACCTGGGCTGTCGACGCGTACAAGATGCGCGAGGGCACCGGCGGTGCTCCGCTGCACTCCTCGCTCGCTTTCGACCTGACGGTGACCAGTGTCCTGGTGCCCCTGGTCGCCGGCTTGGCGGTCGTGGCCGACGAGCAGGGCGGCGCCGAGGGCCTCGCCAGTCTGGTCAAGGCGTCGGAGACGTTCGGCCTGGTCAAGGCGGTCCCGGCCCATCTCCCGCTCCTCGCGGAGATGCTCACCACCGAGCAGGCGGCGCAGGCGTCTCGTACCTGGGTCGTCGGTGGCGAGGCCCTGTCGGGCACGGTCGTCCGTGACTGGCTGGCCCGGGCCCCGCAGTCGGTGATCGTGAACGAGTACGGCCCGACGGAGACGGTCGTCGGCTGCTGCGTGCACGAGATCTCGGCAGGCGAGAGTGTTGGGGAGACGGTGCCGATCGGCCGGCCGATCGCCAACACCCGCCTGTACGTCCTCGACGGCCGTATGCGTCCGGTCGCCCCGGGTGTCGCCGGCGAGCTCTACATCGCCGGTACCCAGCTCGCCCGCGGCTACGTCAAGCGCCCCGGTCTGACGGCCGAGCGTTTCGTGGCCAACCCCTTCGAGCCCGCCGAGCGGATGTACCGCACGGGCGACATGGCCCGCTGGACCACGGACGGCCTCCTGGAATACCTGGGCCGTGCGGACGAGCAGGTCAAGGTCCGCGGCTTCCGTATCGAGCCGGGCGAGGTCGAAGCCGTCGTCACGGCGCATCGCGAGGTCGCCCAGGCGGCGGTCATCGCACGGGAGGACACCCCGGGAGACACCCGCCTCGTCGCCTACGTCATCCCCACCGACCCCGACGAGACCGACGAAGGCCTGGCGCGAGCCGTCCGCGACGCGGCGGCCCAGCGGCTCCCCGAGTACATGGTCCCGTCCGCGGTGGTCGTCCTCGACGCGCTCCCGCTGACCGCCAACGGCAAGCTCGACCGCAAGAGCCTCCCCGCACCGGACTACGCCGATGCGGCGGGCTCGGGCCGAGGCCCCGAGAGCCGCGAGGAAGAGGTCCTCTGCGAGGCGTTCGCCCAGGTCCTGGGTGTCCCTGAGGTCGGCGTGCACGACGACTTCTTCGCCCTCGGCGGCCACTCCCTCCTCGCCGTCCGCCTGGTCAACCGGATCAGGACGGTGCTCGGCGTCGAGGTGGAGATCGCCGCGCTCTTCGACGCGCCCACGGTGGCGGGCCTCGCCGCCCAACTCGGGCACCCCGACGAACACGACGAACACGCCGAACAGTCCGAGCGGCCCGAACAGTCCCGACCCGCGCAAACAACCCGCCCGGCGTTGCAGCCGATGCGCCGCAACCAGGAGGAGTCCCGATGATCCCGTTGTCCTTCGCGCAGCGGCGGCTGTGGTTCATCAGCCGGCTGGAAGGCCCGAGCGCGACCTACAACGTCCCGGTCGTCCTGCGACTGCCGGCCGACGTGCGCCCCGACGCGCTCGGCGCCGCCCTGCGGGACGTCATCGGCCGCCACGAGGTCCTGCGCACCGTCTTCGACCTCGTCGACGGCGAGCCGTACCAGCGGATCCTCACCCCCGACGAGCTGGACTGGGCGCTGACGGTGACCGAGGTCGCCCAGGCGGAGCTGTCCGGGGCGATCGACGAGGCCGGGCGGTACGCGTTCGACCTCGGCGCCGAACTGTCCGTCAGGGCACAGCTGTTCCGGACGCCGGACGAGCAGGTCCTCGTCGTGGTGATGCACCACATCGCAAGCGACGGCTGGTCGGAGGGCCCGCTCACCCGGGACCTGACGACCGCCTACGAGGCCCGCGCCGCGGGCCGGGCTCCCGCCTGGGAGCCGCTGCCGGTCCAGTACGCCGACTACGCGCTCTGGCAGCGTCAGCTGCTCGGCGACGGGAACGACCCCGACAGCGTGATGTCCCGGCAGACCTCCTACTGGCGCGAGGCGCTCGCGGACGTTCCCGAGGAGCTGGAGCTCCCCACGGACCGTCCCCGGCCGCCGGTGGCCTCCCACCGGGGGCACATCGTCCCGCTGAGCGTCCCCGCCGAGGTGCACCAGCGGCTCGCCGCGGTGGCGCGGGCGGAGGGCGTGACCACGTTCATGGTCCTCCAGGCCGCCCTGGCCACCCTGCTCTCCAAGCTCGGCGCGGGCACCGACATCCCCGTCGGCACGGCGGTCGCGGGCCGTACGGACGAGGCCCTGGACGACCTCGTCGGCTTCTTCGTCAATACCCTCGTCCTGCGCACCGACCTGTCCGGCGACCCCACGTTCCGCGAGGTGCTCGCCCAGGTCCGCAGGACCGTCCTGTCCGCCTTCAAGTACCAGGACGTGCCGTTCGAGAAGCTCGTCGAGGAGCTCGCCCCGGCCCGCTCCCTCGCACGCCACCCCCTCTTCCAGGTCATGCTGACCGTCCAGAACAACCAGCGGACCGTCATCGACCCGGCCACGACCACGGCCGCTCCCGCCGCCACGACCACGGCCGACGGTCGCGAAGCCGGCACCAGGGCCGCCAAGTTCGACCTCGACGTCTCCGTCCGCGAGCTCTACGACGCGAAGGGCGCCCCGGCGGGCCTGCGCGGCTCGCTCACGGTCGCCGCCGACCTGTTCGACGTGGCCTCGGCCGCCCGCCTCGCCGCCCGCCTCGGACAGGTCCTCGACCAGGCGACCGCCGACCCCGGCCGTACGCTCGCCTCGATCCGGATCCTCGCCGAGGACGAGCGCCGCCGGGTGCTGACCGACTGGAACGCCACCTCCTCCGACGAGCCCGCCACCCCGGTGCACGAGCTCTTCGAGCAGTGGGCGGACCGCACCCCCGACGCCGTGGCGCTCACCGCCGACGGCACGGACATCACGTACGCCGAACTGGACGCCCGGGCCAACCGCATCGCCCACTACCTCACCGGCCAGGGCATCGGCGCCGAGGCGGTCGTGGGCCTGTGCCTGCCGCGCGGCGCCGACATGATCGCGACCATCCTCGGCACGTGGAAGGCAGGAGCCGCCTACCTGCCCCTCGACCCGGCGCAGCCCACGGACCGGATCGCGTACATCCTTCGCGACAGCCGTGCCGCGCTGGTCCTGACCACCGAGGACCTCTTCGACGAACTGCCCGCCGGCCGCTCGCGCCTGGTGGCCCTCGACGGAACGTTCGTGGAGATGCAGCTCGCCGCCGCCCCGACCGGCCGCCCCGAGCGTCCTGTCGACCCGCGGTCCCTGGCGTACGTGATCTACACCTCGGGTTCGACCGGCCGGCCCAAGGGCGTCGCCGTCACCCACGGCGGCCTGGCCAACTACACCGCCTCCATCCCCGACCGCCTCGGCTTCGGAGACGAGGGCGCCCGGTACGCACTCCTCCAGGCCCAGGCCACCGACCTCGGCAACACCGTCGTCTTCGCCAGCCTCACCACCGGCGGCGAACTCCACATCCTCGACGAGGCAGCGGTCACCGATCCTCACGCCGTCGCCGCCTACCTCACCGACCACGAGATCGACCACTTCAAGGCCGTCCCCTCGCACCTGGCCGCCCTGACGGCCTCCGGTATCGAGGCCGTACTGCCCGCGCAGTCCGTGGTCCTCGGCGGTGAGGCCGCTTCGACGGTCTGGCTGCGCGAGCTGCTCGCCGCAGCGGGCGAGCGCGCGGTCCACAACCACTACGGCCCCACCGAGACCACCATCGGCATCGCGACCACCCGGCTCACCGCCGAGGCGATCGCCGACGGAACCGTCCCGGTCGGCACACCGATCGCCAACACCCGCTTCTACCTGCTCGATTCCCGTCTCCAGCCGGTCCCGGTCGGCGTGACTGCGGACCTGTACGTCTCCGGCGCCGGCCTCGCCCGCGGATACGTGGGCCGGGAGGCGCTGACCGCCGAGCGTTTCGTCGCCAACCCGTACGAGACCGGCGAGCGGATGTACCGCACGGGCGACCGCGCGAAGTGGACCGCGGACGGCCAGGTGGTCTTCCTCGGCCGCGCCGACGACCAGGTCAAGATCCGCGGCTACCGCATCGAACCCGGCGAGGTCCAGGGCGTGATCGCCGCCCACCCGCTGGTCGACCAGGCCGCGGTCGTCGCCCGCGAGGACACCCCCGGCGACACCCGCCTCGTCGCCTACGTGGTCCTCTCGACCGACCTCGAAACCGACGCCCACGATGACGCCTCCCGCGCCGAACTCTCGCGCAAGATCAGCCAGTTCGCGGCGCAGCGACTGCCCGGCCACATGGTCCCCTCGGCGGTCGTCGTCCTGGACGCCCTGCCGCTGACCGCCAACGGCAAGCTCGACCGCAAGGCCCTGCCCGCACCGGAGTACGCCACCGGCGGCGGACGCGCCCCGTCCAACGCCCGCGAGGAGATCGTCTGCGCGGCCTTCGCCGAGGTCCTGGGCCTCGACGCGGCCGGCACCGGCACCGGCACCGGCACCGGCACCGGCACCGGCACCGGCACCGGATCCGGAACCGGATCCGGAACCGGCGTCGGCGTCGGCGTGGACGACGACTTCTTCCGCCTCGGTGGCCACTCGCTCCTCGCGATCCGCCTTGTCGAGCTGCTGCGTCGACAGGGCGTCACGGTCTCCGCGCGGGCGCTGTTCCAGACGCCGACCCCGGCCGGTCTCGCGGCCTCGGCGGGCGCCGAGCAGATCGCCGCCCCCGAGAACCTCATCCCCGCCGACGCCACCGAGATCACGCCGGGCATGCTGCCGCTCGTCGACCTCACCCCCGACGAGATCGCGGCCGTGGCCGCCACGGTCACGGGCGGCGCGGCGAACATCGCCGACATCTACCCGCTGGCCCCGCTCCAGGAAGGCCTGCTCTTCCACCGCCTCCTCGCCGAGGGCGGGGACGACGCCTACGTCCTGCCGACGGTCGCCGAGTTCGACACCCGCGCCCGGCTCGACGCCTTCCTCGACGCGCTGCAGAACGTCCTGGACCGGCACGACATCTTCCGCACGTCGATCGTGTGGGAGGGCCTGCGCGAGCCGGTCCAGGTCGTGTGGCGCCACGCCACCCTGCCCGTCACCGACGTCGCTCTCGACGCGGACGGCACCGACCCGGTCGCCGCCCTCGTCGCCGCCGGCGGCTACGCGATGGACCTCGGTGAAGCCCCCCTGATCCGGATCCACACGGCCGCCGTCCCCGGCGGAGAACGGTGGCTGGCCCTGGTGCGGGTCCACCACATGGTCCGCGACCACACAGCTCTCGACATCCTCATGGAGGAGGTGCGGGCGTTCCTGGAGGGCCGGGGCGCGGACCTCCCGGACCCGCTGCCGTTCCGCACCTTCGTGGCGCAGACACGCGGTGGTGCCGCCGACCGCTCGGAACACGAGCGCTACTTCGCCGACCTCCTCGGTGACGTCACCGAACCGACGGCCGCCTTCGGCGTTGCGGACGTACGAGGCGACGGTGCCGACTCGACGCGCCAGGTCGTCCCCTTCGGCGACGGGCTGACGGACCGGATCCGGCGGGTCTCCCGCTGCCTCGGCGCCAGCCCCGCCACCCTCCTGCACCTGGCGTGGGCGCGCGTCCTCGCCGCGGTCAGCGGCCGCGAGGACGTCGTCTTCGGGACGATCCTCTTCGGCCGGATGAACGCCGGCGCCGGCTCCGACCGGGTCCCCGGCCCGTTCCTCAACACGCTCCCGGTCCGGGTCCGTACGGACCGCCTCGGCGTTCTCGAGGCCGTCACCGCGATGCGCGGCCAACTGGCCGAGCTCCTGGAGCACGAGCACGTCCCGCTCACCGTGGCACAGCAGGCCAGCGGCATGCCGACCGGCGCCCCGCTCTTCACGGCCCTCTTCAACTACCGCCACAACAAGGCGAACAGCACGACCGAAGACCAGGCGCATCCCGAGAAGCAGCCCCAGAACCCGCGCAACGAGCAGCTCGACGGCATCAAGACCGTCTTCTCCCACGAGCGCACCAACTACCCCCTGCTCGTCTCGGTAGACGACAACGGCGACGGCCTCTGGGTCGCCGTGGACGCGGTCGCGCCGATCGACCCGCGCGGAGTCGGCGAGTTCGTCCGCACGGCGGCCGGAAACCTGGTCACCGCCCTCGAATCCGCCCTTGACCACGACGAGGACGTCCCGCTCCGCTCCGTCCAGGTCCTGGACGAGACGAAGCTGCGCCAGGTGCTGACCGAGTGGAACGACTCGACGGTCGACTTCCCCGGCGACGCCACCGTGGTCGGTCTCTTCGAGGCGCAGGTCGCGCGGACGTCGGAGGCGGTGGCGGTGGTCTCGGGTGGTGCGGAGGTCTCGTACGCGGACCTCGACGCCCGCGCGAACCAGCTGGCCCGTCACCTGGTAGCCCAGGGCGTAGGCCCGGAGTCGTTCGTCGGAGTGTGCCTGGAGCGTGGCATCGAGTCGGTCGTGGCGCTGCTCGCGGTGCTGAAGTCGGGCGGCGCGTACCTTCCGATCGACCCGGCTTACCCGGCCGACCGCATCGCGTACATGCTCGCGGACGCCAAGCCGACGGCGCTGCTGACCTCGACGAGCACGTCGGCGGCCATCCCGCAGTCGGACGCGACGACCGTCGTGGTCCTGGACGAGGTCGACCTGACCACTCTCCCGACCGGCCCCCTGGGCACGCGTATCCGCCCGGAGCACCCGGCCTACGTCATCTACACCTCCGGCTCCACCGGCCGCCCGAAGGGCGTCGTGGTCGAGCACCGATCGGTGGCGGGACTCCTCGGCTGGGCGGCGGCGGAGTTCGGCGGAGAGGACTTCCGCCGGGTCCTGGTCTCCACGTCGTTCAACTTCGACGTCTCGGTCTTCGAGCTCTTCGGCCCGCTGGTCTCCGGCGGCACGGTGGAAGTGGTCCGCGACCTCCTCGCCCTGGCCGACACCGACACCCCGGTCGGTGACGTCAGCCTGGTCAGCGGCGTGCCCTCGGCCTTCGCCCAGATGGTGGCCGCAGGCGAGATCCAAGCCCGCCCCAGGACCGTTGTCCTGGCGGGCGAAGCCCTCACGGCGGACACCGTCGCCGGCATCCGCACGACCATCCCCGGCGCCCGGGTCGCCAACATCTACGGCCCCACCGAGGCCACGGTCTACACGACGGGCTGGTACGCGGGTACGGACGCGGGCACCGAAGGCGCGGTCCCGATCGGCCGCCCCATCTCCAACGCTCGGGTCTACGTCCTGGACGGCACCCTTGCCCCGGTCCCGGCCGGTGTGGTGGGTGAGCTGTACATCGCGGGTGCGGGCCTGGCCCGCGGTTACCTGGGTCGTCCCGAGCTGACGGGTGAGCGTTTCGTCGCGGACCCGTTCTCGTCCGACGGCGGTCGTCTCTACCGCACGGGTGACGTGGTCCGCTGGAACGCGGAGGGTCAGATCGAGTACCTCGGTCGCGCGGACGAGCAGGTCAAGATCCGGGGCTTCCGCATCGAACTCGGAGAGGTCCAGTCGGCGATCGCCGCGCACCCCGAGGTCGCCCAGACGGCCGTCATCGCCCGCGAGGACGTGCCCGGGGACAAGCGCCTGGTCGCCTACGTCGTCCCCAACGACACCACGCCCTCAACTGCCACCACCACCGCCGCCGAACTCCCCACCCAAATAACCAACTTCGCGGGCGGGCGCCTCCCTTCCTACATGGTCCCGTCGGCGATCGTGGTCCTCGACGCCTTGCCTCTGAACGTCAACGGCAAACTCGACCGCAAGGCCCTCCCAGCCCCCGAGTACGCGACGGGAACCGCCGGCCGTGGCCCGGCCACGCTCCGCGAGGAGCTCCTGTGCGGAGTCTTCGCCCAGGTCCTCGGACTGCCCGAGGTCGGTGTGGACGACGACTTCTTCGCCCTCGGCGGCCACTCGCTCCTCGCGGTTCGTCTGATCAGCCGGGTGCGTACGGTCCTCGGTGTCGAGGTTCCGCTCCGCGCCCTGTTCGACACGCCGACGGTGGCCGGTCTCGCGGCCGGTCTCGACGGTGCGGGTCGTGCCAGGCTCGCGCTGGCGGCGGGGGAGCGGCCGGAACGGGTTCCGCTGTCCTTCGCCCAGCAGCGCCTGTGGTTCATCGGCCGGCTGGAGGGCCCCAGCGCGACC
Source organism: Streptomyces sp. SJL17-4 (assembly GCF_036826855.1). Classification (NCBI taxonomy): domain Bacteria; kingdom Bacillati; phylum Actinomycetota; class Actinomycetes; order Kitasatosporales; family Streptomycetaceae; genus Streptomyces; species Streptomyces sp. SJL17-4. The sequence continues at coordinate 8,502,927 of NZ_CP104578.1, forward strand.
TACAACATCCCGTTCGCCCTCCGCCTGGACGGCGGCATCGACGGGGATGCGCTCGCTCTGGCCTTCCGTGACGTGGTCGGCCGGCACGAGGTCCTGCGGACCGTCTTCCCGACGGCCGAGAACGGCGAGCCGTACCAGAGCATCGTCGAACCCGCGTACACCGAATGGCAGTTGGAGCGCGTCACCGTTGCGTCCGACGATCTCGACGCGGCCATCGCGAAGGCGACCGCCCGGGAGTTCGACCTCACCCGTGAGCTCCCCATAGGAGCCACGCTCTTCGAGGCCGGTCCCGATGCGCGGGTGCTGGTCGTGGTGCTGCACCACATCGCGGGTGACGGATGGTCGATAGCTCCGCTGGCCCGGGACCTGTCCACGGCGTACGCGGCGCGAAGCGCCGGAGAGACGCCGACGTGGGAGCCGCTGCCGGTCCAGTACGCGGACTACGCGTTGTGGCAGCGCGAGCTGCTCGGTGACGAGAACGACCCTGACAGTGTGATGGCTCGTCAGATGATCTACTGGCGTGACGCGTTGGCGGGTTCTCCGGAGGAGCTGGAGCTGCCATTCGACCGTTCGCGTGCGGCGGTGGCGTCGCATCGTGGGCATCGGGTGCCGGTGGAGATTCCGGCCGAGGTCCACGCGCGTCTGGTCGAGGTGGCGCGAGCCGAGGGGGTGACTCCCTTCATGGTTCTGCAGTCCGCTCTCGCGATGCTGCTGTCGAAGCTGGGTGCGGGTACGGACATCCCGATCGGTTCGGCGAACGCCGGCCGTACGGATGAGGCCCTGGACGACCTGGTGGGCTTCTTCATCAACACCCTTGTGATCCGTACGGACCTGTCGGGTGATCCGACGTTCCGTGAGGTCCTGGGGCGGGTGCGGGAGGTCAGTCTTTCGGCGCTGGCGCATCAGGAGGTGCCGTTCGAGCGGCTGGTGGAGGAGCTGGCGCCGAGCCGTTCGATGGCCCGGCACCCGTTGTTCCAGGTCCAGCTGGACCTGCAGAACAACGCCGACGCCGTCCTCGACCTCCCCGGCGTACAGGCCGGCGGATTCCCGGTCGCGAAGACGGTCGCCAAGTTCGACCTGGAGGTCCGGCTCTCCGAGACCTTCGACGGCCACGGCACCCCGACGGGCGTCCGGGGCTCGGTGATCGCAGCGGCCGACCTCTTCGACCCGGACACGGCCGAGTCCCTGAGCGCGCGACTGACCCGTGCACTCGGGCACCTGGTCACCGAACCCCAGACCCGCCTCAGCGACCTCGACGTCCTCGATTCCGACGAGCGTCGTCGGGTGCTGGTGGAGTGGAACGACACTGCGAGGGACCTGGGTTCGGTGTTGGTGCCGGAGCTGTTCGCGGCGCAGGTGGCGAGGACTCCGGATGCGGTGGCTGTCGTCGCCGACGGGACGGGGGTTTCGTTCGCGGAGCTGGACGTCCGGGTGAATCGTCTGGCGCAGTACCTGATCGGTCAGGGCGTCGGTGCGGAGTCGGTGGTCGGCGTCTGCCTGCCGCGTGGGGTCGACGCGGTGGTCGCGTTCCTGGCGTCGTGGCGTGCCGGTGCGGCCTATCTGCCGATCGATCCGGAGTATCCGGCGGAGCGGATCGGTTTCATGCTGGCCGACAGCGGTGCGGTCCTGACGCTGACGACGGAGGAGATCCTCGATGATCTCCCGGCGGGCCGGAACCGTTTCGTGGCCCTGGACAGCCCGCTCATGAGCATGCAGCTATCAGCAGCTCCGGCAGAGACACCCCAAGTCAAGGTGCAGCCCGAGTCGGTCGCGTATGTGATCTACACGTCGGGTTCGACGGGCCGCCCGAAGGGCGTGGCCGTCACCCACGAGGGCCTGGCGAACTACGTGACCTGGGCAGTCGACGCGTACGGCATGAACAACACCGACGGTGGTGCGCCGCTGCACTCGTCGCTCGCGTTCGACCTGACGGTGACCAGTGTCCTGGTGCCCCTGGTCGCCGGCTCGGCGGTCGTGGCCGACGAGCAGGGCGGCGCCGAGGGCCTCGCCAGTCTGGTGAAGGCGTCGGAGACGTTCGGTCTGGTCAAGGCGGTCCCGGCCCATCTCCCGCTCCTCTCGGAGATGCTCACCACCGAGCAGGCGGCGCAGGCGTCCCGTACATGGGTCGTCGGTGGCGAGGCCCTGTCGGGCACGGTCGTCCGTGACTGGCTGGCCCGGGCTCCGCAGTCGGTGATCGTGAACGAGTACGGTCCGACGGAGACGGTCGTCGGCTGCTGCGTGTACGAGATCTCGGCAGGTCAGAGTGTCGGGGACACGGTGCCGATCGGTCGCCCGATCGCCAACACCCGCCTGTATGTCCTCGACGGGCGTATGCGCCCCGTCGCCCCGGGTGTCGCCGGCGAGCTCTACATCGCCGGCATCCAGCTCGCCCGCGGCTACGTCAAGCGCCCCGCCCTGACGGCCGAGCGTTTCGTGGCCAACCCCTTCGAGCCCGCCGAGCGGATGTACCGCACGGGTGACATGGCCCGCTGGACCAAGGACGGTCTCCTGGAGTACCTGGGCCGTGCGGACGAGCAGGTCAAGGTCCGTGGTTTCCGTATCGAGCCGGGCGAGGTCGAAGCCGTCGTCACGGCGCATCGCGAGGTTGCCCAGGCGGCGGTCATCGCCCGGGAGGACACCCCGGGAGATACCCGCCTCGTCGCCTACGTCGTCCCCACCGACCCCGAAGTCCCCGAACAACTCGCGGAACCCGTAAGACAGTTCGTCGGCAGCAGGCTTCCCGACTACATGGTCCCGTCCGCGGTCGTCGTCCTCGACGCGCTCCCGCTGACCGCCAACGGCAAGCTCGACCGCAAGAACCTCCCCGCCCCCGAGCACTCAGCCTCGGCAGGACGCGGGCCGGCCAACCGCCAGGAGGAGATCCTCTGCGCGGCCTTCGCCGAACTCCTGGGGCTCCCCGAAGTCGGCGTCGACGACGACTTCTTCGCCCTCGGCGGCCACTCCCTGCTCGCCGTCCGCCTGACCAGCAGGATCCGCGCCGAACTCGGCGTCGAGGTCCCGCTCCGCGTGCTCCTCGAGGCATCGACCGTGGCAGCACTCGCACAACAACTAGCCCACCAGAAGACAGCACGGCCGGCGTTGCGGCCCATGCGTAACCAGGAGGAGTCCTGATGATCCCGTTGTCCTTCGCGCAGCGGCGGTTGTGGTTCCTCAGCCAGTCCGAGGGCCCGAGTTCCACGTACAACATCCCGGTCGTGCTGCGCCTGTCCGCCGAGACCGACGGGACGGCGCTCGGCGCCGCCCTGCGGGACGTGATCGGCCGCCACGAGGTCCTGCGCACGGTCTACCGGGTCGCCGACGGCGAGCCGTACCAGCACATCCTGAAGCCGGCCGACCTCGACTGGTCGCTGACGGTGGCCGAGGTCGCCCCCGCCGAGCTCGACGGCGCGATCGCCGCCGTCCTCGGGCACACCTTCGACCTGTCCGCCGAGATACCGATCCGTGCCTCGCTGTTCTCCACCGGCGGCGGCGAGCAGGTGCTCGTCCTGGTGACGCACCACATCGCCAGCGACGGCTGGTCCAAGCGCCCGCTGGCCCGCGACCTCTCCGTCGCCTACGCGGCCCGCGCCGCCGGCCAGGCCCCCGACTGGGAGCCGCTGCCGGTCCAGTACGCCGACTACACGCTCTGGCAGCGCGAGATGCTCGGCGACGAGAACGACCCGGACAGCGTGCTGTCCACGCAGATGGCCTACTGGCGCGGCGTGCTGGCCGACATCCCGGAGGATCTGGAGCTCCCCACCGACCGCTCCCGTCCCGCACTTCCCTCGCACCGCGGCCACAAGGTCCCGCTCACCGTGCCCGCCCCGGTCCACGCGCGCCTCGCCGAGCTCGCCAAGGCCGAGGGCGTGACCCCCTTCATGGTGCTCCAGGCCGCCCTCGCGGCCGTCCTCTCCCGCCTCGGCGCGGGCACCGACATCCCGATCGGCACGACGGTCGCCGGCCGTACGGACGTCGCCCTCGACGACCTCGTCGGCTTCTTCATCAACTCCCTCGTCCTGCGCACGGACGTGTCGGGCGACCCGACCTTCACCGAACTCCTCGCCCGGGTACGGAAGGCGGGCTGGGCGGCCTTCGAGCACCAGGAGGTGCCGTTCGAGAAGCTCGTCGAGGAACTCGCCCCGGCCCGCTCCCTGTCCCGGCACCCGCTCTTCCAGGTGATGCTGAAGGTCCAGAACACCGGCGAGGCCGTCCTCGACCTGCCCGGCACGGGCACCGGCAACGCCCCGGCCCAGGCCCGCGACGCACAGGCTCCGACCGAAACCGTCACCCACAACGGCCCGGCCACCAGCGAGTCCGCCGCGAAGTTCGACCTGGACGCCTCTGTCACGGAGGTCTTCGACGGGGCGGGTGCGCCGGCGGGTCTGCGTGGTTCGGTGGTGGCGTCGGCGGACCTGTTCGACGTGGAGACGGCCGAACGGCTGGTGGCGCGTTGGGCGAAGGCCCTGGAGATGCTGGTGCTGGCTCCGGGGTCGCGGCTGAGTGAGGTCGAGGTCCTGGACGTGTCCGATCGCCGGCGGCTGGCGGAGTGGAACGACACGGCTGTGGAGGTGGTGGCGGGTTCGCTGCCGGAGCTGTTCGCGGTGCAGGTGGAGCGGACGCCGGACGCGGTCGCTGTGGTGGCGGCGGGGGAGTCCCTGTCGTATGGGGAGCTGGACCGTCGCGCCGGCCGCCTGGCCCGTTACCTCGCCGCTCACGGTGTGGGTACGGAGTCGCTGGTCGGTGTGTGCCTGGAGCGGGGCGCCGATCTGATCGTCGCGCTCTTGGCCGTGCTGAAGGCTGGTGGCGCGTATCTGCCGCTGGATCCTGGGTATCCGGCGGAGCGGATCGCGTACATGGTCGGGGACGCGTCGCCGGTCGTGGTCCTGGCGTCGTCGGCGACGGCGGGCGTGCTGCCGGTCTCGGACGCGACAGTGGTCCTCCTGGACGACCCGCAGGTCACCTCGGCGCTGGAGAGTGCGGGGGAGGGGCCGCTGGATGTGACGGTCCGTCCGGAGCACCCGGCGTACGTCATCTACACCTCGGGTTCGACGGGCCGTCCGAAGGGCGTGGTCGTCACCCATGGCGGTGTCGTGGGTCTGTGCGAGAGCCACGGCCGGTCGGTGTTCGCGACGACGGACGGCGCACCGCTGAAGGTCGCTCTGACCACGTCGGTTTCCTTCGACGCGTCGTGGAACCAGCTCTCGGCGCTGTTCTCGGGTCATGAGCTGCATGTCGTGGACGCGGACACGTGGCTGGACGCGGGTCGTCTGGTCGCCTGGATGACCGCTTCCCGTATCGACTTCACCGAGATCACCCCCTCGTATCTCCAGGTCCTGATGGACCAGGGCCTGTTCGACGCCGACCAGCACCCCTCCCGTATCGGCGTCGGTGGCGAGGCCACTCCGACCGCACTATGGGAGCGGTTGCGTGCTCTGGAGGGTGTGGAGGGTTTCAACTTCTACGGCCCGACGGAGGCGACGGTCGACACCTCGATCGCGCGCCTGTCCACGTCCGCGGACGTCGTGGTCGGCAGGCCGGTCCCGAACGCCCGGGTGTTCGTTCTCGACGAGTCCTTGCGTGAGGTTCCGGTCGGTGTGGCCGGTGAGCTGTATGTGTCGGGTACGGGTCTGGCGCGCGGTTACGTGAATCGTCCGGTCCAGACGGCGGAGCGGTTCGTCGCCTCCCCCTTCTCGGCCTCGGGCGAGCGGATGTACCGGTCGGGCGACCGGGTGAAGTGGACGGCGGACGGCCAGTTGGTCTTCCTGGGCCGTACCGACGACCAGGTCAAGGTCCGCGGCTTCCGCATCGAACTGGGCGAGGTCCAGGCAGCGGTCGCCGCGCACCCGCAGGTCGCACAGGCCGCCGTGGTCGTACGGGAGGACATTCCCGGCGACCGCCGCCTGGTCGCGTACGTCGTCGTCTCCGACGAACCGACCGTCCCCATCACCGAGTTCACCGCTCACCGCCTGCCTGATTACATGGTTCCGTCGGCGGTCGTCGTTCTGGACGCGCTGCCGCTGACCGCGAACGGCAAGCTCGACCGCAAGGCACTGCCCGCTCCGGAGCACGACACGAGCGCGGCGGTCCGTGGTCCCTCGAACGCCCGCGAGGAGATCCTCTGCGCCGCGTTCGCCGAGGTCCTCGGTCTCGAAAGCGTGGGCGTGGACGAGGACTTCTTCGTCCTCGGCGGCCAGTCCCTGCTGGCCATCCGCCTCGTCGCCCTCCTGCAGAAGCGCGGTGTCTCCGTCTCGGTCCGCTCGTTCTTCCAGGCTCCGACCCCGGCCGGCCTCGCCGCCTCGGCGGGCGCGGTCCAGGTGACCGTCCCGGCCAACCTGATCCCGGCCGACGCGACCGCGATCACCGCGATCACCCCCGACATGCTGCCGCTCGTCGACCTCACCACCGATGAACTGGCCGCCATCGTCTCCTCCGTCGACGGCGGAGCGCCCAACATCGCGGACATCTACCCGCTGGCCCCGCTCCAGGAGGGTCTGCTCTTCCACCACCTCCTCGCCGACGGCGGCGACGACGCCTACGTCATGCCGACCGTCCTCGAGTTCGACGCCCGTGACCGGCTCGACGCCTTCGCGGACGCCCTCCAGCAGGTCGTCGACCGGCACGACATCTACCGCACCTCCATCGTCTGGGAGGGCCTGCGCGAGCCGGTCCAGGTCGTGTGGCGCCACGCCACCCTGCCCGTCACCGACGTCGTCCTCGACCCCGAGGGCGGCGACCCCACGGAGCAACTCCTCGCGGCCGGCGGTCTGCGCATGGACCTGACGCAGGCCCCGCTGTTGCGGATGCACGCGGCGCAGGTCCCGGGCACCGGCCGCTGGCTCGGTCTGCTGCGGGCGCACCACGTCGTCCGTGACCACACCGCGCTGGAGATCGTGTTCCACGAGGTCCAGGCGATCCTGGCCGGCCGGGGCCGGGAACTGGCCGCCCCGATGCCGTTCCGGAACTTCGTCGCCCAGACCCGGGGCGCCGTCGCGCGCGCCGAGCACGAGCGCTACTTCGCCGACCTCCTCGGCGACGTCACCGAGCCCACCGCCCCCTTCGGCATCGCCGACGTCCGTGGTGACGGCGCCGGAGCGATACGCGAAGTGGTGCCGTTCGATCCGGAGCTGACGGTACGGCTCCGCGAAGTCTCCCGTCGGCTCGGCGCGAGCCCCGCGACCGTCATGCACGTCGCCTGGTCCCGCGTCCTCGCCGCCGTCAGCGGCCGCGAAGACGTCGTCTTCGGCACCGTCCTCTTCGGCCGCATGAACGCGGGCGAGGGCGCCGACCAGGTCCCCGGCCCGTACATGAACACCCTGCCCGTACGCGTCCGCACCGACGCCACCGGCGTCCGAGCGGCCGTCGCCGCCATGCGCGGCCAGCTCGCCGAGCTCCTCGAGCACGAGCACGCCCCGCTCGTCGTGGCGCAGCGCGCCAGCGGCGTCACCGGCGACACGCCGCTGTTCACCGCCCTGTTCAACTTCCGCCACAACCCCGGCCGCAGCGCCGAGCAGCGCGCGGACAAGCGCCGCCACGAGGGCATGGAGGGCATGCGCGCGGTCTTCACCCGCGAGCGCACCAACTTCCCCCTGATGGTCTCGGTCAACGACAACGGCGACCTGTTCACGCTGGCCGTCGACGCGGTCGCCCCGATCGACCCCCGTGTGGTCGGCGAGTTCGTCCGCACGGCCGCGGAGAACCTGGTCACGGCCCTCGAATCGGCCCTCGACCACGACGAGGACGTGCCGCTCGGCTCCGTCCAGGTCCTGGACGAGGCAGGCCTGCGCCAGGTCCTCACCGAGTGGAACGACACGGCGGTCGAGATGCCGGCGGGTTCGCTGCCTGAGCTGTTCGAGGCGCAGGTGGTACGGACGCCGGAGGCGGTGGCGGTGGTCTCGGGCGGTGCGGAGGTCTCGTACGCGTCCCTGGACGCCCGCGCGAACCAGCTGGCCCGTCACCTGGTGGCTCAGGGTGTGGGTCCGGAGTCGTTCGTCGGTGTCTGCCTGGAGCGTGGCATCGACACGGTGGTGGCGCTGCTCGCGGTGCTGAAGTCCGGAGGCGCGTACCTCCCGATCGACCCGGCTTACCCGGCCGACCGGATCGCGTACATGCTGGGCGACGCGAAGCCGACCGTGGTCCTGACCTCGACGGGTATGGCATCCGTGATCCCGCAGTCGGACACGACGACCGTCGTGGCCATCGACGAGCTGGACCTGACCGCCCTCCCGACCGGCCCCCTGGGGACGCGTATCCGCCCGGAGCACCCGGCCTACGTCATCTACACCTCCGGCTCCACCGGCCGCCCGAAGGGCGTCGTGGTCGAGCACCGATCGGTGGCGGGGCTCCTCGGCTGGGCGGCGGCGGAGTTCGGCGGAGAGGACTTCCGACGCGTTCTCGTCTCCACGTCCTTCAACTTCGACGTCTCGGTCTTCGAGCTCTTCGGCCCGATGGTCTCCGGCGGCACGGTGGAAGTGGTCCGCGACCTTCTGGCCCTGGCCGACGCGGACGCGCCGGTCGGTGACGTCAGTCTGGTCAGCGGTGTTCCGTCGGCCTTCGCCCAGATGGTGGCTGCGGGCGAGATCCACGCCCGCCCCAGGACCGTTGTCCTGGCGGGTGAGGCGCTCACTGCGGACGCTGTCGCCGGCATCCGTACGGCGATCCCGGGCGTCCGGGTCGCCAACATCTATGGTCCGACCGAGGCCACGGTCTACTCCACGGCCTGGTACGCGGACGCCGAGGTGGACGGGATCGTCCCGATCGGCCGCCCGATCTCCAATGCCCGCGTGTACGTCCTGGACGGCACCCTGTCGCCGGTCCCGGCCGGTGTGGTGGGTGAGCTGTACATCGCGGGTGCGGGCCTGGCCCGCGGTTACCTGGGTCGTCCCGAGCTGACGGGTGAGCGTTTCGTGGCCGACCCGTTCTCGTCCGACGGCGGTCGTCTCTATCGCACGGGTGACGTGGTCCGCTGGAACGCGGAGGGTCAGATCGAGTACCTCGGTCGCGCGGACGAGCAGGTCAAGATCCGGGGCTTCCGCATCGAGCTCGGAGAGGTCCAGTCGGCGATCGCCGCGCACCCCGAGGTCGCCCAGGCAGCCGTCATCGCCCGCGAGGACGTGCCCGGGGACAAGCGCCTGGTCGCCTACGTCGTCCCGAATGACACCACGCCCTCAACTGCCACCGCCGCCGAACTCCCCACCCGTATCGCCGACTTCGCAGCCAACGACCTGCCGTCGTACATGGTCCCGTCGGCGATCGTGGTCCTCGACGCGCTGCCGCTGAACGTGAACGGCAAGCTCGACCGCAAGGCCTTGCCCGCGCCCGAGTACGCCACCGGTAGTGGACGTGGCCCGTCCAACGCCCGCGAGGAGATGCTCTGCGCGGCCTTCGCCGAGGTCCTGGGCCTCGACGCGGCAGGATCCGGAACTGGCGTCGGCGTCGGCGTGGACGACGACTTCTTCCGGCTCGGCGGCCACTCGCTCCTCGCGATCCGCCTGGTCGCCCTGCTCCGTAAGCGCGGAGTCTCCGTCTCCGTCCGGGCCCTCTTCGACGCCCCGACCCCGGCCGGCCTCGCCGCCTCGACGGGCGCCGAGCAGGTCACCGTCCCGGCCAACCTGATCCCGGCCGACGCGACCGCGATCACCCCCGACATGCTGCCGCTCGTCGACCTCACCGCAGACGAGATCGCGCGGATCGTCGCCACCGTCGACGGCGGCGCGGCGAACATCGCGGACGTCTACCCGCTGGCTCCGCTCCAGGAGGGTCTGCTCTTCCACCACCTCCTTGCCGAGGGCGGCAAGGACACGTACGTGATGCCGACGGTCGTCGAGTTCGACAGCCGCGACCGCCTCCACGCGTTCACCGACGCTCTGCAGCAGGTGGTCGACCGGCACGACATCTACCGCACCTCGATCGTGTGGGAGGGCCTGCGCGAGCCCGTCCAGGTCGTGCGGCGGCAGGCGACCCTGCCCGTCGACCTCGCCACGCTGGACGCCGAGGCCGGCGACCCGGTGCCGCAGCTCCTGGCCGCCGGCGGCGACTCGATGGAACTGGACCGCGCCCCGCTGATCCGCGTCCACGCGGCCCGCGTGCCCGGTGGGCAGCAGTGGCTGGCCCTGGTGCGGATCCACCACATGGTGCAGGACCACACCGCCCTGGAGGTCATGCTCGCCGAGGTCAACGCGTTCCTCACCGGACGAGGGAGCACCCTCGCCGAACCGCTGCCCTTCCGGACCTTCGTCGCCCAGGCCCGCACGGGAGTCACCACCGGCGAGCACGAGCGGTACTTCGCCGAGCTCCTCGGCGACGTCACCGAGACCACGGCCCCCTTCGGCCTGGTCGACGTCCACGGCGACGGCACGGGCACGACCCGCGCCCGGGTCGTCTTCGGCGACGACCTCCACACCCGGCTGCTCGCCGTCTCCCGCCGCCTCGGCGCCAGCCCCGCCACCCTCCTGCACCTGGCGTGGGCCCGCGTCCTCGCCGCGGTCAGCGGCCGCGAGGACATCGTCTTCGGTACCGTCCTGTTCGGCCGGATGAACGCCGGCGCCGGCTCCGACCGGGTCCCCGGCCCGTTCCTCAACACGCTCCCGGTCCGTGTGCGCACCGACGCGCTCGGCGTCCTGACGGCAGTCTCCGCCATGCGCGGCCAGCTCGCGGAGCTGCTCGAGCACGAGCACGCGCCGCTCACGGTGGCCCAGCGGGCCAGCGGGGTGGCCGCCGACGTGCCGTTGTTCACCGCCCTGTTCAACTACCGACACAACAGCGGTGGCACGACGGAGGCCGGGGCGGCCGAGGCCGACGCCGGGACCGAGGTGTCCCAGGTACGCGACGAGCGGCTCGACGGCATGCGCAGGGTCTTCTTCGAGGAGCGCACCAACTACCCCCTGATGGTCTCGGTCGACGACAACGGCGACCGGATCTCGCTCGCCGTCCAGGCGGTCGCCCCGATCGACCCGGAGACCGTGGGCCTCTTCCTGCGCACGACCGCGCAGAACCTGGTCACCGTGCTCGAATCGGCCCTCGACCACGAAGAGGACGTGCCGCTCCGCTCCGTCCAGGTCCTGGACGAGACCGAGCGCCACCGTGTCGTGGGCGAGTGGAACGACACGGCGGTCGAGATGCCGGCCGGTTCGCTGCCTGAGCTGTTCGAGGCGCAGGTCGCGCGGACGCCGGAGGCGGTGGCGGTGGTCTCGGGTGGTGCGGAGGTCTCGTACGCGGATCTGGACGCCCGCGCGAACCGGCTGGCCCGTCACCTGGTGGCCCAGGGTGTGGGTCCGGAGTCGTTCGTCGGTGTCTGCCTGGAGCGCGGTATCGACACGGTGGTGGCGCTGCTCGCGGTGCTGAAGTCCGGGGGCGCGTATCTGCCGATCGACCCGGCTTACCCGTCGGACCGGATCGCGTACATGCTCGCGGACGCGAAGCCGACGGCGGTCCTGACCTCGACGAGCACGACAGCGGTCGTCCCGCAGTCCGATGCGACCGTCGTGGCCGTCGACGAGCTCGACCTGACCGCCATCGCGACCGGCCCGCTGGGCACGCGTATCCGTCCGGAGCACCCGGCGTACGTCATCTACACCTCGGGTTCGACGGGCCGCCCGAAGGGCGTGGTCGTGGAGCACCGTTCCGTGGCCGGCCTGATGGGCTGGGCGGCGGCGGAGTTCGGCGGGGAGGACTTCCGCCGGGTCCTTGTCTCCACGTCCTTCAACTTCGACGTCTCGGTCTTCGAGCTCTTCGGCCCGCTGGTGTCGGGGGGCAGCGTCGAGATCGTCGGCGACCTCCTCGCCCTGGCCGACGCGGACATCGACACGCCTGTGGGTGACGTCAGCCTGGTCAGCGGCGTGCCCTCGGCCTTTACGCAGATGGTGGCCGCGGGCGAGATCCACGCCCGCCCCCGCACAGTCGTCCTGGCAGGCGAAGCACTGACCGCGGACGCCGTCGCCGGCATCCGCACCGCCATCCCCGGCGCCCGGGTCGCCAACATCTACGGCCCCACCGAAGCGACGGTCTACACGACCGCCTGGTACGCGGACGACAACGTCGAAGGCGCGGTCCCGATCGGCCGTCCGATCTCCAACGCCCGCGTGTACGTCCTGGACGGCACCCTGTCGCCGGTCCCGGCGGGCGTCGCTGGTGACCTGTACATCGCGGGTGCGGGCCTGGCCCGCGGCTACCTCGGCCGCCCCGAGCTGACCGGCGAGCGTTTCGTCGCGGACCCGTTCTCGTCCGACGGCGGTCGTCTCTACCGCACCGGTGACGTGGTCCGCTGGAACGCGGACGGTCAGATCGAGTACCTCGGCCGCGCCGACGAGCAGGTCAAGATCCGGGGCTTCCGCATCGAACTCGGAGAGGTCCAGGCCGTCCTGGCCGGCCACCCGCTGGTCGCCCAGGCCGTGGTCGTGGCCCGCGAGGACGTGCCGGGGGACAAGCGCCTGGTCGCCTACGTGGTGCCGGCCGAGGACGGGGTGGCCGATGAACTGCCGCGGATCCTGACCGCTCTGGCCGGGGACCGCCTGCCGTCCTACATGGTCCCGTCGGCGATCGTGGTCCTCGACGCCCTGCCGCTGAACGTCAACGGCAAGCTCGACCGCAAGGCCCTCCCGGCTCCCGCGTTCGCGACGGGGACCGCCGGCCGTGGCCCGGCCACGCTCCGCGAGGAGCTCCTGTGCGGTGTCTTCGCCCAGGTCCTCGGACTGCCCGAAGTCGGTGTCGACGACGACTTCTTCGCCCTCGGCGGCCACTCCCTCCTCGCTGTCCGCCTGATCAGCCGGGTCCGTACGGTCCTCGGCGTCGAGGTCCCGCTCCGCGCCCTGTTCGACACCCCGAGCGTCGCCGGCCTCGCGGCCGGCCTGGCGGACGCCGGACAGGCCAGGCTCGCCCTGACCGCCGGCAACCGCCCGGAGGGGGTGCCGCTCTCCTTCGCCCAGCAGCGCCTGTGGTTCATCAGCCAGCTGGAGGGCCCCAGCGCCACCTACAACAGCCCGATCGCCCTGCGCCTGTCGGGCGATGCCGACCACCAGGTGCTGAACGCGGCCCTGCGGGACGTGATCGGCCGCCACGAGGTCCTGCGGACCGTCTTCGGCGTCGCGGACGGTCAGCCGTACCAGCGGGTCCTCGCGCTCGACGAGCTCGACTGGGAGCTGGACGTCGTCGACGTAGGCCGGGCCGATCTGGAGGACGCGGTCACCGGGGCCGCGCGGTACGCCTTCGACCTCTCCGTCGAGGTGCCGATCCGAGCCACCCTCTTCGAGGCCGGTGCGGGCGAGCGCGTCCTCGTCGTCCTCGTGCACCACATCGCCAGCGACGGCTGGTCGCGGGCGCCGCTGGCCCGGGACTTCTCCGCCGCCTACGCGGCACGAAGCGCCGGTCAGGCGCCGGAGTGGACGCCTCTGCCGGTGCAGTACGCGGACTACGCGCTGTGGCAGCGCGAGCTGCTCGGCGACGAGAGCGACCCGGACAGCGTCATCGCCCGGCAGCTCACGTACTGGCGCGAGACGCTGGCGGGCTCCCCCGAGGAGCTGGAGCTGCCTTTCGACCGCTCCCGCCCGGCTCTCGCCTCCCACCTGGGCCACAGCGTGCCCCTCGACGTTCCCGCCGAGGTGCACGTACGCCTGGCGGAGCTCGCCCGCTCCGAGGGCGTGACCGTGTTCATGGTGCTGCAGGCGGCCCTGGCCATCCTGCTCTCCAAGCTGGGCGCGGGCACGGACATCCCGATCGGCTCGGCCCACGCCGGCCGTGGCGACGAGGCCCTGGACGACCTGATCGGCTGCTTCGTCAACACCCAGGTGCTGCGCGCGGACCTGTCGGGCGACCCCGCCTTCACCGAGCTGCTGGCCCGGGTGCGGGAGGCGGGCCTGTCCGGCTTCGCCCACCAGGACGTGCCGTTCGAGCGGCTGGTGGAGGAGCTGGCCCCGGCCCGTTCCATGGCCCGCCACCCGCTCTTCCAGGTCGTCCTGACGAAGCAGAACACCGTCAGCGCCGGCCTGGACTCCTCGGCCACGCCCGTCGTCTGGACCGGCGGAATGTCGACCGGGACCAGGGCGGCGAAGTTCGACCTGGACGTGATGGTCGGCGAGACGTACGACGCCGAGGGCGCCCCGGCCGGGCTGCGCGGCTCGGTCACCGTCGCCGCCGACCTGTTCGATCCGGAGTGGGCCGACCGGATCGCCGGTGCCTGGGTGCGCGTACTCGACCTCCTCGGCGACAGCCCGCAGACCCGCCTCAGCGGCGTCCCGGTGCTCGACGAGGTGGCCCGGCACCGGGTCCTGACCGTGTGGAACGACACGGCGACCTTCGGCCGACCGGCTCTGGTCCACGAGCGGTTCGAGCGGTCGGCGGACCGCGTGCCCGACGCGAAGGCGATCGTCTCCGGTGGTACGGCGGTTTCGTACGCGGAACTGGACGCGCGGGCCAACCGCATCGCGCATTACCTGATCGGTCAGGGTATCGGTCCGGAGTCGGTGGTCGGTCTGTGCCTGCCGCGTGGTGTGGACGTGATCGCGGCGATCCTCGGCGTGTGGAAGGCGGGCGCGGGCTATTTGCCCATCGATCCGGCGCAGCCGACGGACCGGATCGCGTACATGCTCCGCGACAGCCGCGCGGCCCTGGCCCTGACCACGGAGGAGATCCTCGACGAACTGCCCGCGGGCCGTTCGCGTCTGGTGGCGATCGACGACACGTTCGTCGAGATGCAGCTCGCCGCCGCCCCGACCGACCGCCCCGAGCGTTCTGTCGACTCGCAGTCCCTGGCGTACGTGATCTACACCTCGGGTTCGACCGGCCGTCCCAAGGGTGTGGCGGTCACGCACGGTGGCCTGGCGAATTACACGGCCTCGGTCCCCGACCGTCTCGGCTTCGGAGACGAGGGCGCCCGGTACGCACTCCTCCAGGCCCAGGCCACAGACCTCGGCAACACGGTGGTCTTCGCCAGCCTCACCACCGGCGGCGAACTCCACATCCTGGAGGAGGGCGCGGTCACCGACCCGGAGCTGGTCGCCGCCTACCTCGCCGAGCACGAGATCGACCACTTCAAGATCGTCCCCTCGCACCTGGCCGCCCTGACCACGTCCGGCATCGAGCCCGTCCTGCCGAGGCGCTCCCTCGTCCTCGGCGGAGAGTCCACCCCGCCCGCCCTGGCCACCGCACTCCTCACGGCCGCAGCGGGCGAGCGGTCGGTCCACAACCACTACGGCCCGACCGAGACCACCATCGGCATCGCGACCACACGGCTCACCGCCGAGGCGATCGCCGACGGAACCGTCCCGGTCGGCACACCGATCGCCAACACCCGCTTCTACCTCCTGGACGACCGCCTGAACCTGGTCGTGCCGGGCGCCGCCGGTGAGCTGTACGTATCCGGCGCCGGCCTGGCGCGCGGATACGTCGGCCGGGAGGCCCTCACCGCCGAGCGTTTCGTCGCCAACCCGTACGAGACCGGTCAGCGCATGTACCGCACGGGCGACCGCGCGAAGTGGACGGCGGACGGCCAGGTCGTCTTCCTCGGCCGCGCCGACGACCAGGTCAAGATCCGCGGCTACCGCATCGAACCCGGCGAGGTCCAGGGTGCCCTGACGGGCCACCCGCTGGTCGACCAGGCGGCCGTCGTCGCCCGTGAGGACAACGCCGGTGACCGCAGGCTCGTCGCCTACGTCGTCGCCGACGACCTGGAGCCGCAGGAGAAGATCCAACTCGCCCCTGCGCTCAAGGAGTTCGCGGCGCAGCGGCTGCCGGAGCACATGGTCCCGTCGGCGGTCGTCGTCCTGGACGCACTGCCGCTGACCGGCAACGGCAAGCTCGACCGCAAGGCCCTGCCCGCACCGGACTACTCCTCGTCGCTCGCTTCGGGCGGTCGACGGGCGGCGACCCTCCAGGAGGAGATCCTCTGCCTGGCCTTCGCGGAAGTCCTCGGACTTCCCGAAGTCGGTGTCGACGACGACTTCTTCGAGCTCGGCGGCCACTCCCTCCTCGCCGTCCGCCTCGTCAGCCGCATCCGTTCCGTCCTCGGCGTCGAGGTCGAGATCCGGGCGCTGTTCGAGGCCCCGACCGTCGCGGGTCTCGCCGAGCGCCTGACCGGCGCCCGTACCGCACGCGCCGCACTGACCGCGAGGGAGCGCCCCGAGCGGCTTCCGCTCTCGTACGGGCAGCGCCGCCTGTGGATCATCAACCAGATGGACGGGCCGAGCCCGACGTACAACATCCCGGTGGCCACCCGGCTCGCCGGGGCGGTGGACGCCGGGGGGATGGGCGCGGCCTTCCGGGACGTGCTCGCGCGTCACGAGGTGCTGCGCACGGTCTTCGAGGTCGCGGACGGCGAGCCGTACCAGCGGATCGTCGCCGTCGACGACCTCGACTGGGAACTGACCGTCTCCGACGTCACCCCGGAGGACCTGCCCGGCGCCGTCGCCGGCGCGAAGGCGTACACCTTCGACCTGTCGTCCGAGGTTCCGGTCCGTGCCTGGCTGTTCAGGGCGGGCCCCGAGGAGCACGTCCTCGTCGTCGTGGTCCACCACATCGCGGGTGACGGCTGGTCGTGGGCGCCTCTGGCCCGCGACGTGGCGACGGCGTACGAGGCGCGCCGCAGCGGGCGCGCCCCGCAGTGGCAGCCGTTGCCGGTCCAGTACGCCGACTTCGCGCTGTGGCAGCGCGAGGTCCTCGGCGACAGCCAGGACCCGCAGAGCCTGATCTCGCAGCAGGTCGCCTACTGGCGGGAGACGCTGGAGGGGGTGCCGGAGGAGCTGGAGCTGCCGTTCGACCGGACGCGGCCGCCGGTCGCCTCGCACCGGGGCCACCGGGTGCCGCTGGAGATCTCGGCGGACGTCCACGCCGGTCTCGCCGCGCTGGCGCGGGCCGAGGGCGTCACGATGTTCATGGTGCTGCACGGTGCTCTGTCCGTGCTGCTGTCCCGGATCGGCGCGGGCACGGACGTCCCGATCGGTTCGGCGATCGCCGGCCGTACGGACGAGGCCCTGGACGACCTGGTCGGCTACTTCGTGAACACGTTCGTCCTGCGCACCGACCTGTCGGGGGACCCGACGCTCCGTGAGGTACTGGGACGGGTGCGGGAGGCCGGTCTGGGCGCGTTCGCGCACCCGGACGTGCCGTTCGAGCGGCTGGTGGAGGAGCTGGCCCCGGCCCGTTCCATGGCCCGCCACCCGCTGTTCCAGGTGATGCTGCTCCTGCAGAACAACGAGCGCGCGATTCTCGACCTGGAAGGCGTCGACGCCCGCCGCGGGTCCCCCACCGCCTCCCCGGCCCCCACCGCGGACGGCTCCACCGACGGCGGTGCGACCACCGACGCGGTCGTGAAGTTCGACCTCGACGTGAGCGTCGCCGAGCTCTACGACGCCGATGGCGCGCCGGCCGGTATGCGCGGCTCGCTCGTCGCCGCCGCCGATCTGTTCGACCCGGAGTCGGTCCTGCGGATCACGGAGCGACTGGGCAGGGTCCTGGCGGCGCTGGCGGCCGACCCCGGGATCCGTCTCGGCGAGGTGGAAGTCCTGGACGAGGCCGAGCGGACGCGGATGCTCGTCGACTGGAACGCGACCGGCGCCGAGGTGCCGGACGCGACCGTCGTCGAACTGTTCGAGACGCAGGTGGCCCGTACCCCGGACGCGATCGCCCTGGTCCACGGCGACGAGGAGCTGACGTACGCGGAGCTCGACGCCCGCGCCAACCGGCTCGCGCGTCTTCTGGCGGGCCGGGGCATCGGCCCGGAGACGGTCGTGGCGGCGGTCTTCGAGCGCACCGTCGACCTGGTGGTGGCTCTGCTGGGCGTGATCAAGTCGGGAGCGGCGTACCTGCCGATCGACCCGGCCTACCCGGCCGACCGCATCGCGTACGTCATCGACGACTCCCGCGCCGTGTGCGTGCTGACCTCCGGGGACCTGGACGCCCGTCCGGCCGCCCCGGAACACCGGCCGCGCGTCCCCGTGATCGTGCTGGACGGCCCCGAGGCCGCCGGCCGGCTCGCGGGCCTGGCGGACGGGCCGCTCGCCGACGACGACCGTACGGCGGCACTGCGCCCCGCACACCCGATGTGGGTCATCTACACCTCGGGTTCGACGGGCCGCCCGAAGGGCGTTCTGGTCGAGCACCGGGCGATCGTGAACTTCCTCGGCGCGATGCAGGACCGGTTCGCGCTCGCCGCGGACGACCGGCTCCTCGCGGTCAGTACGCACGGCTGCGACATGGCGGGCTTCGAGTTCTACCTGCCGCTCCTCAACGGCGCGCGGATGGTGCTGGCCTCGCAGGAGCAGGTCCTCGACCCGTGGGCGCTGCGTTCCCTGATCCGTACGACCGGCGCGACCGTCGTGCACGCGACGCCGAGTCTGTGGCGCGGGCTGATCGCGGACGCGGACGACCCGGTCGACTGGACCGGCGTGCGGGCCATGATCGGCGCGGAGGCGCTCCCGGCGGACCTGGCACGCACGATCCTGGACAGGACACCGACCCTGACCAACCTCTACGGCCCGACCGAGACGACCGTCTGGTCGACCGCGAAGGAGCTGTCCGGGCGGGACGCCGACGCCACCTCGATCGGCGGCCCCATCGGCAACACCCAGGTGTACGTGCTCGACGCGGGGCTCGTCCCCGTGCCGCCGGGTGTGGCGGGCGAGCTGTACATCGGCGGTCACAGCGTCGCCCGGGGCTACCTGGGCCGTCCGGGCCTGACCGCGGGCCGGTTCGTCGCGAGCCCGTTCGGCGGCGCCGGCGAGCGGCTGTACCGCACGGGTGACGTGGTGCGCTGGACCCCCGAAGGGGACCTGCGGTACGTGGGCCGGGCCGACGACCAGGTGAAGATCCGCGGGTTCCGCATCGAACTCGGGGAGATCGAGGCGCTGCTGGCCTCGCACCCGGCGGTGGGCCAGGCCGTCGCCCTGGTCCGTGAGGACACCCCGGGGGACCAGCGCCTGGTGGCGTACGTGGTCCCGAACGCCGCCGCCGCGCCGGACGGCGAGGAGGACGGCGAGGCGGCCGAGAGGCTGGGCCGCGAGGTCCGGGCGCTCGCGCAGGACCGGCTGCCCGGCTACATGGTGCCGTCCGCGGTGGTGGCCATCGGCCGGCTGCCGCTGATGCCGAACGGCAAGCTGGACCGCAAGGCCCTGCCGGTGCCCGAGGCGACGGCGGGGGAGGAGACCGCGAACTGGGCGGTGACCTCCTTCGAGGACGGCATGTGCGAGGCGTTCGCCGAGGTCCTCGGGCTTCCCGAGGTCGGTGTCGACGACGACTTCTTCGCCCTCGGCGGCCACTCGCTGCTCGCGGTGCGGCTGGTCGAGGCGCTGCGCGAACGCGGTGTGTCGATCGCCGTGCGTGACCTGTTCGCCGCGCCGAGCGTGGCGGGGCTGATGAAGGGGATGAGCCTGTCCTCGATCCGCGACGCGCTCGGTGTGCTGCTGCCGATCAGGGAACAGGGCGAGCAGCCCCCGTTCTTCTTCGTCCACCCCGCCGGCGGCCTGAGCTGGTGCTACATGCCGATGGCGCGCCACGTCGAGGCCGACATCCCGCTGTACGGGCTGCAGGCACGCGGCCTGGACGGCACGAGCGAGCCGGCGCGGTCCATCACGGAGATGGCGGCGGACTACGTCGAGCAGATCCGCTCCGTGCGGCCGAGCGGGCCCTACCGGCTGCTCGGCTGGTCCTACGGCGGCGCGGTCGCCCACGAGATGGCCGTGCAGCTGCGGGCGGCGGGCCAGGAGATCTCGGCCCTGGTGATCCTCGACCAGTACCCGTGGAGCCGCGGCGAGGACGGCGAGGCCGTCGACGCCGTGGAGGAGACCGAGGTCGACCTCGAAGCGAAGGTCGACCGGCTCATCGAGGTCGTCCGCAGGGAGGCCGGCGGCGCTCTGGGCGCGGCGACGGAGGAGGAGTACCGGACCTTCGCCCGCATCCTGCAGAACCACCGCACGATCCGGACCGGGCACGAACACGGCCGGTTCGACGGGGACGCCCTGCTGATCGTGGCCGAACAGAGCATGCCGCCCGGCGAGATGCCCGCCGAGCGCTGGACGCCCTACATCACGGGCGAGATCACGCAGGGCCAGGTCGACTGCACGCACTACGAGATGGCCAGGCCCGAGACGCTGGCGGAGATCTGGAAGACGGTCTCGGCCTGGCTGGCCTCCCGCCCGTGACGTGTCAGGGCCCCACCGGGGGCCCTGACACGGGGGCTCTGACCAGGGCCCCGGGAACAGGCGTATCCACGACCGGACGAAATAACCAGCAAAAAGTCGCAATGCCCAGCAATGCCCCGTATCAGCCGGACATCACACCAGAAAGAGATCCGAATCCATGTCTATCGTGAATCCCGCCTCGGCCGTGTCCGCTCCCGAGCCCATGGACGGTTCCCGGACCCGGACGGCCCCCGACGGCACCGGGACGCCGCAGGCGTCCGCCCCCGCCGCGCCCACCACCCCCGTGCACCCGGCCGCCCGCGCTCTTCCCCTGGACAACCCGGGGGTCGACGTCATCGCGGTCGCCGAGCTGCGGCGCCAGGCGATGCTCGACGCCCTCGACCCGGGCCCGCGCCCGGTGTCCGCGGCCCGTGCGGGCCGGCGCGGTTTCCTCTCGCGCCTGAAGGGCTTCTACGCCCAGGAGCTGATCCACGACACCGCGCGCGACGCGGGCGACAACGGCTGACGGTCGGCCGTGCCCGAGGCCGCTCGAATCCGGGCGGCCGACCTCGACAAGGGCGAAACGCAGGGCCCTTGGCGGCAGAAAGTGATGACCCCGACATGCCGATCATGACGGCCACAGGAATTCTCCTGGCCTTCGAGCCGGACTACGAGCAGATCTCCGACATCAGCGGCGGCCCCGAACAGCCGAAACGCACCCCCGCCCGGCAGGCGGCGGTGGCGGCCGGCGGCGCGGAAGGTCCCCACCGCCGCTCCCCGCGCCCGGCGTGGCCTCAACGCCTCGTGGCGGGCCGGTGCCGGTGGAGAACCTCGCACCACCACCTCACGTGGCCCGCCCCGGCCGCCTCCGCCGCGTTCTGCGGCGCGCACCCACCCGACCGAACGACCACCGGACTGAAAGGTCTCTTTCACCCACAGGCAAGGAGTGTCCTCTATGGCTCTCATAGGTGGCCCGAATCTCAATTCCGGAAACGCTTTTGGCGGGAAGGAAAAGACCCGCCAGAAGATAGACCCGGGTACGTTGCGGCGTATCCTCCCGTACCTGGTCCGCTACCGCGGCCAGCTCGCGGTCCTGATTCTCGCGAGTGTGACGTGCGGCGCGATCACCGCCGCGAGTCCTCTCATGCTCAAGCTGATGATCGACGACGGGATCCTTCCCCAGCGGTTCGGAGTCGTCCTGATGCTGGCGTTCGGCATCGTGCTGCTCGCCCTGCTGGAGTCGTTCGTCCTGTACGTCGAGGCGCGCTGCTCGGGCAAGATCGGCGAGGGCCTGGTCTACGACCTGCGGACGGAAGTCTTCGAGCACGTGCAGCGTCAGCCGCTCGCGTTCTTCTCGCGGGTGCAGACGGGCGCGTTGGTCAGCCGGCTGAACACCGACATCGTGGGCACACGGCAGGCGATCACGTCGCTGCTGACGCAGGCGGTGTCGGGACTGCTGACGCTGGTCATCGTCATCAGCACGATGATCTACCTGTCGTGGGAGATCACACTGGTCGCGCTGGCGATGGTGCCGGCGTTCCTCTTCCCGGCCCGCATCATCGGGCGGAAGCTGCAGAAGATCACGCGGGAGAGGATGACGCTCGACGGCGAGATGGGCTCGATGATGAACGAGCGCTTCAACGTATCGGGCGCGGAACTCGCGAAGCTGTACGGGCGGCCGGAGTCCGAGGCGGCGCTCTTCGAGGAGAAGGCCGGGCGGGTGCGCGACATCACCGCGCTCAACGTGGTCCACGGCCGGATGTTCTTCATCGTGGTCACGGTGCTGACCTCGCTCACGACAGCGATCGTGTACGGGTTCGGCGGCAACCTCGTGATCAGCGGCGCGCTGCAGATCGGCACCCTGGTGGCGATGGTGACGCTGCTGTTCCGGATGTACGGACCGATCAACCAGCTGTCGAACCTCCAGATCCAGGTCCTCACGGTGCTCGTCAGCTTCGACCGCATCTTCGAGGTCCTGGACCTGAAGCCGCTGGTCGACCAGAAGCCGGACGCGCACGTCCTGCCCGGCAGCGGTGTGTCGGCCGACGCCCGGCACATCGGCGCGGAGATCGAGTTCGATCACGTGTCGTTCCGCTACCCGAGCGCCGAGGAGGTCTCCCTGGCCTCCCTGGAGCCGATCGCGCTCCAGGACAAGGACCGGGGGGACAGCGCGTGGATCCTCAAGGAGCTCAGCTTCACCGCCCCGGCGGGAAAGCTGACGGCCCTGGTCGGCCCATCCGGTGCCGGTAAGACCACGATCACCCAGCTCGTCCCCCGGCTGTACGAGGCGACGACGGGATCGGTCCGGGTGGGGGGTCACGACGTCCGGGACGTTACGCTGCAGTCGCTGAGCGAGACGGTGGGTGTGGTGAGCCAGGAGACCCACATGTTCCACGACACGATCCGCGCGAACCTCCTCTACGCCCGCCCCGAAGCCACCGAGGAGGAACTGGTCGAGGCGTGCGAAGCCGCCCTGATCTGGGACTCCATCGCACGGCTGCCCAACGGCCTGGACACGGTGGTCGGTGACCGCGGATACCGCCTCTCCGGCGGTGAACGGCAGCGGATCGCACTGGCCCGCCTGCTGCTGAAGTCGCCTCCGATCGTGGTCCTCGACGAGGCGACCGCGCATCTCGACTCCGAGTCGGAGGCGGCGATCCAAAGGGCCCTGAAGACGGCGCTGGCCGGCCGGACCTCCCTGGTGATCGCGCACCGGTTGTCCACGATCCGTGAGGCGGACCAGATCCTGGTCGTCGACGCCGGCCGGATCCGTGAACGCGGCACGCACGAGGAGCTGTTGGCCAAGGGCGGGGCGTACGCGGCGCTGTACCAGACGCAGTTCGCGGAGGGGGTGACCGATATGAACGGCAAGCGCTCCGCCTGACGGGAGGGCTCGGATGACCAGAGCTCTCCTGTTTACCCGCAATCCGCCATTCGCTCAAGGAGCACAGGGGCGCGTCCAACCGCCGCACGGAAACGGTTGGACGCCCCCCGGCGCGTGGCGGAACACCCTTTCCGATGTATCACCGCGCACAACTCGACCGCTGTTGTTGCCGCGCCTTCCGCCGGGCCATAGTGGATCGCCGCGGACCGCACTGATCTGCGACAGGGGAATACTCGATCACGCATGCTCGGAAATTCTCTTCTTGTTTCCCCGGATCGGTGGCCGGCGTGATCAGAATTGCTCGCCCGAGAGAGGAAAATGTGGTGACGAACCCGTTCGAAGACCCCGATGCCCAGTATCAGGTGCTGGTGAACGAGGAGGGGCAGCACTCCCTTTGGCCCGTCTTCGTCGACGTACCGGACGGCTGGACCTCGGTCTACGGCGTGGCCGGCCGCGAGGACTGCCTCGCCTACATAGAGAAGTCCTGGACCGACATGCGTCCCAAGAGCCTGATCGAGGCCATGGCGGGCAAGTAACCCCGCACCACGCTCCACGCCCTCGGCCCGGAACGCGACAATCGCGCTCCGGGCCGAGGCGCGCCCGCACCCACCGCACGGGCAGGCCCGCCGTGTCAGGCGGAAAGAGCTCCGGCATCTGTGCCCCTGGCGGGGCGCCGCCCGGCGGGAGCCGTGTGCGCGAGAAGCCGCGTGACGAGGGCGGGCTCCACGTTCCCGCCGGTGAGGAGCACCCCGATGTCGGTCCCGGCGCCGGCTTCGCGGGCGTGGACGAGTGCTGCCGCCAGAGCGGTCGCGGCGGCGGGTTCGACGAGGAGCCGGGTCAGCCACAGCGCGGTCTGCAGGGCGTCGGTGATGGCGCTTTCACCGACGGTCAGGACGCGGGTGCTGTCCGGCCGCGCCAGGGCGTAGGGAAGGTCGCCGATGCGGTCGGGGCGCAGTCCGTCGGCGACGGTGTGCCGGGCGGGCACGGTCACGGGTCCGCCGGCGCGCTGCGCCGCGGTGAACGCCGGGACGTTCTCGGGTTCCGCACCCATGACCCGCGTGCCGTGTCCGGCGGCGAGGCAGGCCCCCGCGAGTGCGCTGCCCCCTCCCACGGGGACCACGACGCTGTCCAGCCGCACCCCTTGCGCGGCGGTCTGCGACAGCAGCTCGGCGGTCGCGGTTCCCTGACCTGCGACCACCCGCGGGTCGTTGTAGGGGTCGACGACGTCGTACCCGTGCCGCTCCCGCAGCTCGGCGACGACAGCGATCCGTTCGGCCAGTGCCGTCCCGGCGAAGGTGACGTGGGCACCGGCTTCCCGGATACGGCGGACCTTGGTGCCAGGAGCGTCGTCGGGCAGGACGATGAGGGCGGGCAGCGCATGGGCCCGCGCGGCCAGGGCGACGGCGATGGCGTGGTTGCCGGTGCTCTGCGCGACGACACCCCGGCTGCCCGCCGCGGCCAGGTGCTCGACGGCCAACAGCGCGCCGCGCACCTTGAACGAGCCGCCGTGCTGAAGGTTCTCGGCTTTGAGCCACAGCCGCGCACCGCACGCGGCGTCGAGCTGCTCGGAACGGATGACCGGAGTGCGCAGGACCTTTCCGGCCAGCCGGACCAGGGCGTCGTCCACGTCGGCCCGCCCGAGCTCCGCCACGGCGGTGCCGGCCGAAGTGCCTTTCCCGTACTCAGGCATGGGTGTCCCTCCAAGGAGCGTCAGGGGAATGCGACGCATCCGCCCAGGGCGGCACACACCTGGCCGGCGGCCGGTACCGCGGCGAAAGGGGAGGGGGCTGCTCGTGTGCGGGGTGCGTCACAACGTCAGGGCGTCAACGTACTGCGGGCACCGGGAAACACGCACGTGTCCGCGTCCGCGCGCGGTGACGCGCCACCGCCGCTCGTCACGCCGCGCCGGTCACTGGGGCTGCGGGGGGAGATATCCGTCCTGGACGGCGTGGACACCGGCCTGGAAGCGGCTGCGGGCGTTGAGGTGCGTGAGGAGGCCGGTGGCCAGGCGGCGGGCGGTGCGGGGCGAGACACCGAGCTTCTTGGCGATGGATTCGTCGGTGGCGCCCTTGGCCAGGAGCTGCAGCGCGGTGATCTGCTGGGGCGTGAGTTCGCCGGGCTGGTGCCTGGTGGGTTCGCCGAACGGCTGGGCGTTGCGCCATTCGTTCTCGAAGAGCGCGCACAGGGAGGAGATCAGCCCCGGCAGGGTGATGGCGATGGCCCCGATGCCGGTGTCGTCGCTGTCGTTGGCGATGATCGCGACGCGACGGTCACAGATGATCATCCTGTTCGGCAGCGACGGCGCGGTACGCACGTACGCGCCGTGCTTTGTCAGCCATTCTGCGTGTTCAACGCTGTCCTGGTCGCGCCGAATGCTGTCCAGGTATACCGTGCGCATGTTGATTCCGCGTTCCAGCAGCCGCTTGTTGAGCGGTCGCGATGCCCGCATGTTGGCTTCTGTCTGGGCGCCGCCGGGGGCGAAAGTGAGAAATTCCTCTTCGACCTGATTATTCAGGGCGGCGAGATAGTCTCGAATGGAATCGACACCCCGGAGGTACTGCACCGATTCATCCGGATGGGAGGACTGCCCGTGCGTGAACTCGGCGATGAGACGCGCGGCGGCGGAGCGGGAAGCTTCGACCCGTTGCTGCAGGGCGGCCAGTTCGGCCTGCTGACGGGAGAGGAGGATTTCCATGCCGAGCTGCGGGCTGACGGCGTAGACCTGGCAAGGGTTGCTCGAGGAGGCCCTCACCAGGGCGAGCTCGCTGAGTTCGTCCAGAGCGTGCTGGATTTCACCCGCCGGCAAGTTGAGTCGTTCGCCGAGTTCGGCCAGAGAGGCGTCCGGGTGCGTGAGCATGCCCCGGTAGACCACCTCGGCGGCGGCTTCGAGCCCGAGATCCGACAACAGCACGCGAGCGTCCCCTCTCCGTCGAGGTCCCGAGCGGTGCGAGCCCCGACCGCTGACTTCCCGGTCGAGGACAGGCGTTCGAGACGGCTTTTCGCAAGACTATCCCGACCGGGGAGTGTCCGGCGGACGGAATTTCCGCGCCCGGAGCGCCGACCGACTTCCGCCGGAACAGGGGCCGCCGGCCATCTGGACCCCGCCTTACGTGGACGGCTTGTCGCCCACGCCGTCTGCTGAGGGCTGAGTTGTGTTTCTTGTGCATGTCCGGCTTCGGCCCCACCCTTTGGGTGACCTCCTTCCTGAAAGCGTCGCCGCCCTCATGGCTGCCGCCGATCCCACCGCGACCGCGGGCGACTCCACCACCGGACCCGCCGACCCCACCACCGCCTGGAGCGTCGGCCGTGTCGAACACGTCAGCCTCCACCCCAGGGCCGAGTCCGGCCCGGTGATCGGCGTCTACGTCCACGCACGGGACCCGGCAGCGGCGGAATGGCTCGCCGTGGACGCCTGGCACCGCGCGGTAGCACGCGAACCCGCCTTGAACGCATGGGAGTTGATGCCGGCAGAACTGCCTCTGATGCGCCCTGACCACGACGTGTGACCCGGCCGTCACCGCCCGGGAGGAAAGGGAACAAGGGCTTCCTTCCACGCGGACTTTGGACTGAATGCGCCAAGGCCGCTTTGCCCACCCCGGTTGCTCTTCTGCTCCTGAGGGGCGCGGACAAGACTCGTTCCTGTCGCCGCCAGACCTGAGCAGAACAGGAAAACCGATGATCCGTCAGCTTCTCCTCACCGCCGCCGCCGGAACCCTTGCCCTGGGCGTCCAGACCGCCTGGGCCTCCGACACCACGCCGACGAGCCTGGTGGCGCAGGAGATCCCGGCCGCCGCCGGGGACGACTCCGGCTGGCAGGGCCCGACCCCCGCCGACCTCGGCACGACGGGCGAGGGCGACTCCGGCTGGCAGACGCCCACCCCCGCCGGCACCGACGACTCCGGCTGGCAGAACCCCACCCCCAACCCGGGCGTCACGACCAACGGCGACGACTCGGGCTGGCAGTAGACAGCAAAAACACCCCCGCACCGCACCGCCCCGCCCCAGCGCCACCACACCGCTGGCCCCACCGCCCCGACCGATCACCGCGCCCCACCGCCCCGATCGATCACCGCGCCCCACCGCGCCGCCCGAGTCCGGCCCCGCCACCATGCCCACGGCGCGCACCTCACCCCAAGGCCCCGCGACCGAGCTCACGGACCCCACCAGGCCCGCCCGAGCCCGCCCCGCCACCGTACCGACGGTGCTGCACCCGCGGCCGCGCCTCCGGACCCCGGCAGCCACGCCGCTGACGCCGACGCCGCGCCCGTCGACCGCGCCCCCACGGCGCCCGCCACACCCCACCGCCGCCCCGCCATGCCAGTTCACTTTCTCAGGAGTCGTCGCAGTGACTGCCGAACCGATCGAAAGGCCGCCAACGCGCAGCAGTTCCGACTACTTGCTCGCACTGCGTGACAAAGGCCTGAACGAAGCCCCCGTCGAACTCGTCCGCATCCAGGAGCTGTACGTCTCCTCGTCGCCGCGGGCCGACGGCGTCGACCAGGAGTACGCCCGCACACTCGCCGACACGGAGTCCGAGCTCCCCCCGATCCTCGTGCACCGCCCCACGATGCGCGTCGTCGACGGCCTGCACCGCCTCACGGCAGCCCGCTCCCGCGGACAGGACCTCATCCACGTCCGCTACTTCGACGGCGACTCCACCGACGCCGACCTCCTCGCGATCGCCCTCAACGTCTCCCACGGACGCCCCCTGTGCCTCGAGGACCGCGTCGGAGCGGCGGAGAGGATCTTCGCCTCCCACCCCGAGTGGTCCGACCGCGCGGTGGCGGCCGTCGCGGGCCTGTCCGCCCGGAAGATCGCCGAAATCCGCCGCAACTCCTCCGGGACCTTCCTCAACGGCGCCCGCCGGATCGGACTCGACGGACGTGCCCGCCCGGTCGACTCCACCTACGGCAGGGAACTCGCGAGCCGCCTCATCAAGGAGAACCCCACCGCCTCCTTGCGCACGATCGCCCGACAAGCAGGCATCTCACCCGCGACCGTTGCCGACGTACGCGGCAGGGTCATGCGCGGCGAGGACCCGGTCCCGGCCCGCCAGCGCGGCCACCTCAAGGCCGCCCCGCCGGCCCACCTGGCCGAGCACCGCCCTCCCACGACCTCACGCCCCGCCAAGACCCGCTCGGCAGCCGAACTGGGCACCCTGTTCGACACCCTGCGCCGCGACCCGTCCCTGCGGTTCAACGAGGCGGGCCGGCACACGCTACGGATGCTCGAGGCAGCCGCCCTGGTGGCCCGCGACCGGCAGCGCATCGTCGAGAGCGTCCCGGCGCACTGCAAGGTCCAGATGTCGGAGCTGGTCCAAGGCTACGCAGAGATCTGGGAACTCTTCGCGCACGACCTGAAGACCCGTTCCGAGACCCAGACCGACACCGAGAGCGCCTGACCAACGGCCCGCTCCGGCGTTTCACCGAGCAGATGAGGATGAGGCACCAGGATGCTGCGCACCGTCGCTGTGATCGGCGCGGGACTGATCGGCACGTCGATCGCCCAGTCCCTGTCGGCCGGAGGCGCCACGGTCTATCTCACCGACCGGGAACCGATGGCGGCCCTGACCGCCGCGGCCCTCGGCGCCGGGCTCGCCACCCAGCCCCCCGGGCCGGTCGACCTCGCCGTCCTGGCCGTGCCGCCCGCCGACATCGCCCCCACACTGAAGGACGCCCAGCTACGAGGCCTGGCCAGGGCATACACCGATGTCGGCAGCGTGAAGGCACAAGCCTTCCAAGCGATCGAACGCCTGGGCTGCGACACCCGGACCTACCTCGGCGGCCACCCCATGGCGGGCGGCGAACGCTCCGGCCCGCTCGCGGCACGCCCGGACCTCTTCGAAGGCAGGGTGTGGGCCCTGGTGCCCACCACCGACACCTCCCAGAACACCTGGGACACCGTACGCGCCCTGGTGGACCTGTGCGGCGGAGTACCGCTCATCATGGACCCGGACGGGCACGACCGGGCCGTCGCCCTCGTCTCCCACGCCCCACACATGGTCGCCAGCCTGATGGCGGCCCGCCTGGAGCACGCCGCCGACCGCGAAGTGAGCATGGCGGGCCAGGGACTGCGTGACGTGACACGCATCGCCGCCGGCGACCCCGCGCTATGGCTCGACATCCTGTCCGCCAACGCAGGCACAGTCGCCGACATCCTGGACGACCTGGCCGATGACCTCGACCGCACGATCATCGCGCTCCGAGGCCTCACCGACAGCAACAAGGCCGCCGATGCAGAAGCCGCCGAGGCCCTCACCGCCCTCCTCACCCGCGGCTGCGCCGGCCACAGCCGCATCCCGCACAAACGCGACGCCCCCCAGGGAAGCTACGTCACCGTCTCCGTCCTCATCGGAGACCAGCCGGGCGAGCTGGCACGCGTCTTCACCGACGTCGGAGCAGCGGGCGTCAACATCGAGGACGTCTTCATCGATCATGCCCCCGGCCAGGTCACGGGCCTGGTCGAACTGCTGGTGACTGCCGACGCCGCGCCACGCCTCACCCGGGCACTGCGCATGCCGAGCACGATCCTGACCCGCTGACACCGGAGAACCCCATGCCTTCCCCACCCCCACGATCCGCGTCACCACCGCTCGCGCCGGTGCGGTCCGCCCGCGTGGCCCAGGTGCGGCAGCTGACCCCCCGCAGGCGACGCGTGGTCCTGCGCACCGACACCCCTGAGGACGTCCGCACCGGCCCGTACGCCGACACCGACGCGTACGTCCGCCTGCTCCTCGCCCCGGAGCGCGTCACCTATCCCGAGCCTTTCGACCTCGATCACGTCAAAGCGACACTGCCCGGCGAGTCCTGGCCCCGCATGCGTTCCTACACGATCCGCCACAAGAACCCGCGCACCGCCGAGATCACTCTCGACTTCGCCCTGCACGACCGGGGCGGCCCGGCCACCGGCTGGGTCCGCCGGGTCCGGCCCGGCGACACGGTCTTCTACCTCCAGCCCCGCGGAACCTACCGCCCCGGCGCCGGCGCGGCCCACCATCTCCTCGTGGGAGACGACACCTCCCTGTCCGCCGTCGCCGCCGCCGCGGAACACCTGCCACAAGGCGTGGGAGCCACAGTCCTGCTCGAAGTGGACAGCGCCCACGAGGAGCAGCTCATTGACGCCCCCGAGAGAGCCGACATCATCTGGCTCCACCGAGGCGCCCACCGCGCGGGCGCACTCCTCACCGACGCCGTCCGCCACCTCCACCTGCCCACAGCGGGCCTGCACGCCTTCGTCCACGGCGAGGCCCACGCGGTACGGGAGATACGCGGCCATCTCCTGCACGACCGCGGTGTTCCCCGCGACCGGATCTCCGCCTCCGGCTACTGGCGTCACACCCCCCACCCCTGATGCGCACAGCGCATCACGTTGCATAGGGTGACGACATGGAGACCGGACTGGAAGAGTCACTGCGGCAGACGGTTGCCGCACTCATGCGCGCGACGGGCGAACCACAACGCGTCCTCGCCTCCGTTCTCGGACTGACCCAGGCCCAGGTCTCCCGCCGCCAGAGCGGCGCGACCCCCTGGAGCCTGCACGACGCCGACATCCTGGCCGACCACTACGGCCTGCCGGCACTGGACCTCCTCGCCGGCCCCACCCGGGCCTGCGAAGCACTCTCCCGCACCCGACACACCGGCGCACCGGGAGCGCACCGGTGAGCGACTTCGAGGCGATCGACTCCCTCCTGGCGACACTCCGCCCCCAAGCCCCCCTTCCGACACCGGAGCGGCGCCGAGAGCTGCGCGAGCTGGCACACCTGTCGAAGGCGGAAATGGCGCGCGTCCTGGGCGTCAGCCCCAGCACGCTGGCCGCATGGGAGAACGGCCGCGAACCCGCGGGGGAGACAAGGGAGAAATACGCCTACCTCCTGAAGGGCCTGGCAGCCAAACTCCCCACCGTCGAACCCACCCCCGCAGAACCGACGCCCCTCACCCTCACCATCTCCGCCGACGCCGACGACGTCGAACACCTCACCACCCCCGAACCGTGCGTTCTGTGCGGACACGCGGCCCCCACCCGGGTAGCGGGCTACGCACAACACCTGGACCCCACCCACTGCCACCCCACCACGCCCGCCCCCCAGCTCCCCACCTCGGCCCACAAACCGGCCCACAAGCCAACCCGCCGAGCCCCCCAACACCCCACCGGCGACCCCACCGACCTGATCCACCAAGCGGTCCACGCCGCCCTCACCGAACACCAGGGCGACACACACGCGGCCTCCGCCGCACTCCTCAAGCGCGCGATCCCCGACGCCATGCGGCTCTTGGACGAAACACGCAAGGGAGCCCGCTACGACGTGATCGCCCACCCCTGGATCCCGGACATCCTCAAGAAGCAGACCTCCCGCGGCTCGGACCAGATCTGGGAAGCACGCCCGAAGTGGACCCGCCCCGAGCTCCCGGCCGGCCTGCACCACGTCACCGCACTCGACATCAACGGCGCATACCTCTCCGCCCTCAAAACCCACCTCCCGCTCGGCCAGCTCGAACACTCCACCGGCCCCACCCACGACCGCCGCCGCGCGGGCGTCCACCTCATCACCCCGCCCACCTGGGAACACGAGACGGTCCTCCCCAACCCCCTGGGCCAACGAGACGAACCCGGCCCCCTCTGGGTCACGGAACCCACCCTCCGCCTCCTGCTCCGCCTCTCCAGCCCCCGCTACGGCCTGTGCGAGCCCCCCCGAATCCACGAGTCCTACACCTCGGGTGCCACGGAAAACCTCCTGGAAAGGTTCCGCATCGCCCTCAAGGACGCCCGCGACACCGCGATCGCCCAAGGCGACGACATCACCCTGGAGTACGTGAAAGCGATGTACTCGAAGTTCGTGTCGACGATGGGGGAGTCGAACTACAACAGGGAGCTGTACCGACCGGACTGGATGCACATCATCCGCTCCCAGGCCTTCTCCAACCTCTGGCTCAAAGCCCTCAAAGCCCGCGACGAGGGCATCACCCCGATCCGCGTGATGGGCACCGACGAACTCCACGTCATCGGCGACTGGCGACGCGTCTTCCCTGAAGGCCGAGGCGTCACGGAAGTCAAGATCAAAGACACCTGGCACACGAGCGCGGCTACTCACCAAACTCGAAGCCCGCGACCGAGTCCAACTCGGCATCACCGCCTATGAGATCGGCCTGGTAACGCCACCTCGCTGAACACCGAGCACGTCAGTTGCCGAAGCGACAGGGCCCGAACTCTCATAGACAGTCCCTTGTGCGAGCAAGATCAATTACGGGCCGCCGGACCCCGCCGAACCCGGATTCGTTCTCAGAACCGTTCTCACACAAGAGAGGAGATGAACCCCTTCTGAGAGTTGCATTGTGCGAAAATCCGGGCCCATGACGGACCCTCAGCAGCCCTCCCCAACCGCAGTGACGCCGGTCCCTGGGGCCGCAGAGCCCGCGGATCTCCCTCGCTCCACATCCGCCGCCATCGCTGCACCGAGCGGAAATTGACCAGCAGGCCCTTGGAGATCACCTAATTCACCTTGCCCCGGGCGAACCGCTCAGCGGCTTTGAGTCGCAAATCCTCACGGAGCTGCTGTCGTTCGGGGGCAGTTCGCCCCCTTGGGGATACCGCATGCACGGGTGATACCGCACGGGCGAGAGGCCGTCAGCCCCTACGACAGCACGAGTTCGACCTCGGCAACAAACAAACTCCGCTCGAACACCTCCGCCTCAACCGAAATATCAACCAAAGAACACGCTCGACATCACCCCAACTGAACTCCCCAAACGATGGCAAAATCAACAGGGTTGCGCTACCCTCAGGGCAGGAAATAAAAACCAGCAAACGGAAGGCCCCCATTAAATGCCGGAAAGGACATACGATTTCGGCCATTACGGGGCCCAAGGCATCAAAGGCAGCGAAGCAGTCGCACGGCAGCTCGACAGCCTCGCCGGCTACATCACCACCCCCATCACCGCACGCCGCGGTCTCCTGGCACGCCTCAACTACCTGACCAGGTCAAACCGCGCCCGCCAGGCCGCCCGCGCAGCAGGCCTCACCGTCACCGACCGCACCATCAAGGCATGGCTCACCGGCAAACGCCGCCCCTCCCGCGCCAGCCTGGAGCAGATCGAGACCGCCTACCGCACGTTACGCCGCCAGAACGTGGCCCGTTTCCTGCTGCGCCGGCTGAACAATAGGGGAGGGACCCGGGTGGAGATTCACCCGTTCAACCAGTCCCAAGTCGACGGGCGCTTCCAGCGGGTACTGGAGTACCGCAGCCTCAACATCCGTCAGTGGGATGCCATCATCCGGGCCTGGGCCGCAAAGGACACGGGCGCCCTGGACAACGCATGGGTGGACGCCATCGTGGACCTCGGATCCCAATGGGGACAGTACGAATACGTATCCGCCGTAGGGTTTGCAGCATAAGAAGTGACGGACAGTCGTATATGTTACCTGATTCCAGATTGAGCTTCACTCAAGCGTCGCTTCCATCCGACTGCTGCCGCTTTTGTGAAATCAGCGAAGCGGATTTCACACCGGAGTTCGCGGAGTGTGAATTCTCGGCCCTCACCAACTAAAGGGGTCGAAGACGTCGCCGCCCTCGCCGTCGCCCTTCTCAACCGCGACCTGGCCGAGGGCGATGCCGAGACCTGCGTCGAGGTTCCCGCCCAGAAGCAGGAACAGACGGGCTGGTGGAAACGCCGACGTGGCGACGCCAGTTGACCACCGCCCGCCGCCGAGAGCACCCGAACATCACCGGGGCCCTTGGCGGCGGGCGACTCATTCATCACCCGCGAGCGAGGAGCTGGCGAACGCGAGCTCCAGGCGGTGGCCGCCGAGGCACTCAAGGACGTCTACTTCCATGACAGGCGGAGAACATCGTCGACGACCTTGAGCTCTGGGAGGAGCGGCTCGCGCGGGCGGAGGCTGACGGGGACGCCGAGGCCGCGTTCGAGGCGCTGAGTCCGTTGCGGGACCCGGAGTACGCGGGCATGTTCACGTACTACCCGAGCACGATCCGCGCGGCGGAGGCGCTCTACGCGCGAGCCGCGGCGGTCGGCTCGCACCAGGCCCCGGTCGAGCAGGCCAACCTGGTAGCCCGCGACAGCGACCGGATCGAGGAGGCACGCGCCCTGGCCGTACGGGCGCACGAGCTCGGCTACTCGGGCGCGGCCTATGTCCTGGGTGTCTAGGCCTTCGAGCGCGGTGACCAGCGCACGGCCGAGCATTGGTTCGAGACGGCGGCCGCAGCACCCGATGGTCACGACTACGCCCGCTTCTACCTCGGTCTGATCGGCATTATGCAGTGGCGGCTGGACGAGGCCGAGTGATGGCTGCGTCTCACCGGTGACACCGAGGACGAGAATGATCAGTACGGCGACCTGCCCAAGATGTTCGTCGAGCAGCTCGAGCAGCTCGAGCAGCTCGAGCAGCTCGAGGAGATCGCGGCGATTCGCGCCGACCCCGCCCGACTGCCCGACCCCGAACTCGCGGCGCGCCTGCCCGAGTTGCGGGCGGCCGCGGGGTCCGGCGGTGCCGAGGAGTGCTTCGCGTAGGCCGATGCACTTGAAAGCAGGGTCACGACCCCGACGGCCAGGAGCAGCGGTTCACGGGCGGCCGGGTGCGCGGAGGCGATGTAGAGGACGAAGGCGCCGGCGAGCAGCAGGCGGGGCTGGGCTGCTGGTCTTTCACCCGCGTCGAGGACGCGCTCGACTTCTTCCGGACCGGCCCGAACAAGAAGCGGATCGACCCCTCTACTAGGCGGGCAAGCTAGTCCCCGGCTCGGGCATTGAGGTCAAGGAGTACGACGAGACCCGTGCCCGCGCCTACGTGCACCAGGCCGTGGACGAGGCGGTGCAGGCCCACGAGCATCCGGGCCGAGGACGCCGCGGAGTAGCTGTTCTCGGAGTTCAGCTACGCAGAGTCCGACACCGAGGCGGCGCTGATGCGCACGCTGGGCTGGTTCGAGGGCCGCGTGGACGCCGAGCGCCCCGGTGGGCTGCTCTCTGGAGGAGTTCACCGCCTCCGAGCTCCGCTTCCCGGTACGGGAATGGGACCCGCACCGCTACAGCGACTGGTTCCGGATGGCGCTGGTAGCGATCGCCCAGCTCCTCCTGTGCTGCGCCGCCATCGGTGTCGTCACCGCCGCTGCGGTGGCGGGAGGTCGGCGGCGTTTTGCCGCCCTGCTCTCGTCCGCCATGAACAACCCTCAGTAGGCGGCGGACATGGGACGAACCGAGAACCCCATCAACTACGAGGTGTCCACCCGCGGCCGACTCGCCGAACTCCTGCGTGCGGAGAAGGCGGGGCGGACCTACGACGAGCTGGCCACGCTGACGGGGGTGTCGGCCGCGACACTCAAGCGGGCGGCCTCCGGCAAGGTGGTCCCGGCGGAGACGGTCGTCGATTCCTTCCTGGCGGCCTGCGGAAGCGCACCCCGCACTGTTCGGACGGCCAAGAGCCTCCGGTTTCAAGCACGACGAGATGAGCTCGGCGGACCCATCAGGGTCCTCGCAACCACGGTCAATACGGCCGACGCGCTCTCCGATGCTTTCGAGGCTCTCCACCGGAATGCTGCGGCCCCGACGTACCGGGAGATGCAGAAGAGTGCCGGCGGTGCCTACCTGCTTCCGCTCAGCAGCGTCTCCCGGATCCTCCGCCGGCAGATGCTGCCGGTCGATGAGCAGCAGTTGGTCGCGGTCCTGCGAGGCTGTCGTGTGCCCGAGCGGGAGCATGGCGAGTGGGTCAAGGCTTGGCGCCGCGCTATGGGACGTAGTTCGAGCCCGATCGACGTCCGGGGTCTCACGTGGGTGATCGACGCCATCCGGAGGATCTCGACCGAGGTGCGGTTCGAAGCGTTGGCGGCCGGGATGGCTCCGGTCATGGCGGCGGTGGAGCAACTGGACACGTCTAGGTTGGCCGCCGGGATAACGCCGGCCGTGGCGGCCTTGGCGGCCACGGAGCAGCTCGACACGTCTAGGTTGGCCGCCCAGATGGCCTCGGCCATTGCCGCTCTGCCCCCTGTGGCACCTGTAACAGCGGCTTAGAGGAACACCCAGGGCCGTTGGTTCGCCCGCGTGTTCCTGGTGCTCGCTGCCGTACGTCATCAAGGTGACGTACGGCAGCGGCTGATG
Organism: Streptomyces sp. SJL17-4; assembly: GCF_036826855.1. Lineage (NCBI taxonomy): Bacteria > Bacillati > Actinomycetota > Actinomycetes > Kitasatosporales > Streptomycetaceae > Streptomyces > Streptomyces sp. SJL17-4. Next base: position 8,539,010 of record NZ_CP104578.1, read on the forward strand.
AAGTAGGGGAACAGGGCCTTGGGCTCAGGAGTCGAAGCCGTTCTCGAAGCCGAGCAGCAAGGGCGAGAGCTCTGCTGAGGCTCCGCACAGCGAACACAGCCGGACGCTCGGCTGCTCGGCCAGGGTCAACGTTCTCTCCAGGGAGAGCGCTGTGGCCCCTTGAGGCGCCTCGACGCAGTCGGGTGCGTGCGCGATGCCCTGCCCGCGCTCTAGGCTCTGCAGGACCCATCCAGAGGGTCGCCGCTCGCCCAGGATCTCCGCGACGAGCGACGGGCGCGGGAGGCGGACCGCCGGCACCGAGCCGTAGTCGCCGGGGATCGCGCGCACCTGCTGCGGCGCGTCAAGCCACACCCGGTACTCCGCCGATTCGACGGTCCCGTCCTGCCAGTTGCGGTACGAGGGCAGCCCCCACGTCGCCCTGCCACCCGGTGGGCGTCTGGTGCCACGAGTAGAGCCGGGCCCGGACCTCCTGGCCGTCCGGCAAGACCACCATCACCGGTACGGGGTGGGATCGGGGGAGGACTGCTTATGCACACCCCCACCGTAGGCCGCCGTGCGGACAGGCCCCGCCGGTGGATCAGGCGGGGCTGTAGCGCAGAGGTCGACGCGCGCGGTCTCCAAATTCGCGAGGACGCCGGTTCAACTCCGGCCGGCCCCGCCTGCCTTCTGCCGAGTCGACGGGGCGAGCACGAGCGGGTGATGCCGGATGGCCGCCCCCGCTCGGCACGTTTACGGGAGGGGCCCTTCGTCTGTTCGCCGCCTGGTCGGCAAGGTCAGTGGTCGAGGTGCTCGTAGTGCGTGAGGCGGACGCGGGCCGCCTTCTCGGTCATGCCGAGCGCCTCGGCGATCTCGGGCATGGACTCCTCTTGTTCGCGCGTGAGGAGCCTGGCGGCGGCCGGGCCTAACCCCGGCGATGAGCTCCTCCAGTTCGTCGGCGACCTTGATCACCGTCACGTACTCGTCCATCCAGGAGCCGGTCCAGACGCTCGCGCACCTGGGCCAGCAGGCCCGCCAGGTCCTCCGGCAGCTTCGAAGCTCGGTCGGCCACGTCGTCCATGTGGAGCGCCCAGTCCCCGTACGGGCCGGACGTGTCGTAGACGTCCGGGTCGTCGTCCTCGTGGACCTTCTCCCAGTCGATCGGGTAGGTCTTCTCGCCGCGCCAGCCGCACGCGCACCGGCCCCGCATCGACGTCGCCGTGGGCCGCCGCATCGTCCCGTCGTAATGCCACCAGCCGATCGACTCGTGGAAGAAGCTGCCGCTGCTCAGGTCGAAGCAGACCGGCCCCGGCTCACTGCCGTCGGCCAGCAGCACCCCGACCACGCCTTCGTGCGACTCGAACCCGTCCCGCTGCCACCCGTCCCGATCCCAGCCCATCGCGTTCCCCTCGTCTCGGCTTCCGCGGAGGACCCTCCCCGCGGGACTCACAGGATCACGATGCAGAACAGCCGCAGAGCCCCGCAGCCGGATGGCGACATATTCCATAGGCAGTTGTAGCGCGCGGCGATCTCGCGCCCCCTGCTCGACGAGCAGCCGACTCCGTGCCCAACCGGCTGTGACTGAGCGCGTTACCCGGCCCGTTTGGACAACTCCGATGCTCAGAATCGGACCGGAGGCTGAGGGGGACTTCCTGGCCGAAGGCGTTGTCGGAGCCGATCGGCGGCTGCTCGACGGCTGAGGCCGGGGGCGGGGTGCTCCCGGTCCGGGGCCCGGTGTCGGGAGCACCCCGTCGGGGTCATGGGCAGCCGGGGCCCGTGCTGGGGTTGGTGCAGACGTCGGTGCCGGTGCCGCCGTTGTTGGTGTTCGTTCCCGGGCCGCCGTCGAGGTTGTCGTTGCCGACGTCGCCGAAGAGGGAGTCGTTGCCGGGGCCGCCGGTCACGGTGTCGTCGCCCGCGGAGCCGTTGAGGGTGTCGTCGCCGACGCCGCCCGCGACGAGGTCGTTGCCGGGGCCGCCGGTGGCCGAGTCCGCCCCGGGACCGCCGCATACGAGGTCGTCGCCGGCGCCGCTGTTGATGGTGTCGTTGCCGCCGTGGGCGAGGATGACGTCGCGTGCGGGCGTGCCGTTGATCCGGTCGTTGCCGGGGGTGCCGATGATGGTGGGCTGTTCGCCGAAGCAGGTGACCGCGTCGACGGTGGTGGTCTCCGTCGCGGTGTCGTTGGCCGGGGTCGGATCGGATACCGCGCCGGCCACGCCCGCCGTGTCGACGGCGATGTCCTCGGTCGTGGCCTTCGCGGTGATGGTCCGCGCGGCGCTCGCACCGGCGGTGAGGGTGCCGATGCCACACGTGACGACGTCCGGGGTGGTGCCGGCCGTGCTGCACCCGGGGGACGCCGAGACGAACTGCAGTCCGGCCGGGAGGGTGTCCTGGAGGACGACCCCCTCGGCTGTCTGCGGGCCGTTGTTCGTCGCGGTGAGCGTGTACGTCACGTTCTGGCCCTCCACGACGGGGTCGGAACCTGCGTCGGACTTCGCGACGGCCAGATCGGCGTCGGTCAGGTGGATGTGCCCGATGAAGCTGGAGGTCTCGGCGAACCAGATGTCGTCGTCCGGGCCCTTGGTGATGCCCCAGGGGCCGCGCTCCGAGGAGGGCAGGGGGAACTCGGCGATGACGCCGGATGTGCTGATGCGACCGATCTGCCCGCTGTTGCGTTCGGTGAACCACAGGCTGTCGTCCGGCCCGGCGGTGATGTCCTGGGGCTGGGGCGCGAAGCCGCTCGACGGTAGGTCGTACTGGGTCATCACGCCGGATGGGGTGATCCGGCCGATCCGGTTGCCGCCGAACACGGTGAACCAGAGGTTCCCGTCGGGGCCCGTGGTGATGTCGGTCGGGCCGCCGCCACCGGGGACCGGGAACTCGGTGACGACGCCGGACGTGGTCATGCGGCCGATGAGGTTGGCGCCGATTTCGGTGAACCACAGGTTCCCGTCCGGCCCGGAGGTGATGTAGGACGGCTGGCCGGAGCCGGCAGGCAGTGGGTACTCGGTGAGGGCGCCGTCGGTGGTGATGCGGCCGATCCGGTGGGCGTTCTGCTCGGTGAACCACATGGCCCCGTCCGGGCCTGCGGTGATCCCGGTGGGCTCGTCGAACTGGTCGGGGAGCGGGTACTCGGTGACCGTGCCGGCCATGTCGATCTTCCCGACCCGGGAGTCGAAGTGCTGCATGGTGAACCAGACGTTCCCGTCCGGGCCGGTGGTGATGTCGTGGGGGGTACTGAACTCGCCGGGGAGGGGGTACTCGGCGATGAGGGTGCCCGTCGGGCTCATCCGGCCGATCTTGTTGCCGACGGCCTCGGTGAACCACAGGTTGCCGTCGGGGCCGGTGGTGATGCCGACCGGGGTGCTGGGGGTGGGGACGGGGTATTCGGTGATGGCCACGTCGGCCCGGGCCTGCGGGGCCCCGGCGACCAGGGGCAGGGCGGCGGCCATCAGGATGCCGGTGAGTAGCGCCGCCAGACCGCGCCGACGGCGGGGTTCCGGCCGCTGCGGCGTCCCTGGCTCTGGCGCGTTGCGGGGTGTGGGAGGCATGGGCGAGCACCTTTCGGTCGTATGGGAGCGCGCCTGTCTTACCAGAGCCCGATCGTTTCTTCGGATGCAGCGGCACCTGCGGCGCGCCGGATCTACACCCGTAATCCACCCGATCAGAGCCGTGCCGGCCGGTGGCGACGGCGGGGCGGCGAGATCCCTGCCGTCCCCACGGCCTCCGCCCGCCGACCGCCTACCGGCTGACGCCGCAACACCGCGTTCGACGACCACGACTCCCGCTAACTCGGGCACGGCATGAACACACCGCTACCCAGAAGCCTCGATCCGACGCCTGGCGGACGTCTTCCCCGCTACCTGCTGCGTGTCTCCCACAGGATCGGCATCTCTCGGGGCGACCTCGCGCACCATCGCCGACTGAAGGAGCTTCAAACCGGTCTCCGGCACCTCCTGAAGGCAGCGGGCTTGTCGGTCAGGGGCGTTGCCGAGCGGGTCGGGGTGCCCGAGAGCACGGTGTTCGACGTTCTTCAGCAGGACCGGCCACCCCGGCCGGACGTTGTGGCAGAGATCGCCCACGCGTGTGGCGCACCCCCAGGGCCTTGGCGTGACGCGGCCGCGGGGCTCGCGACCACCGGGCCAACTACTGATCAGGCCCCGGACCCTGCCGATCTCATCATCAAGGCGGCTGCCACACGACCACCGGCGGAAGTTGCAGAGCTGGTCACCAGCCTGCGGGCCGGCGGAAGACCGGACGTCGCAGCCCGTTTGATCGAAGCGGCGGCGAAGACCCGTCCGGCGCCCGAAGTCGCCGACCTCGCCATGGCGCTGCTGGACCTCTCCTCGCACCGGGAGGAGGCCAATGGAACGGGGCCCAATCTGCCGCAGGGGCCGGCACCTCAGCCAGAGGTGCCGGCCCCTCGAACGGAATCACCGGGCTGGTTCCTGC